>JACRJM010000003.1:328950-657901 GCA_016219965.1 Candidatus Schekmanbacteria bacterium | reverse complement strand
CTCAAACCAGATGACAATTTTTCAAGAGATTTGTTTAATGCTGAGGTAGATGTAGTAAGGTTGCGTTGTGCATTGATTGATTCTATGTTCGTGTTAATACGTAATGCCATGCTAATTCCTCCTTGAAAGTTTCGCTATTTGTTAATAGCTGGGATTAAAGCTTCCATACTTTAATCGCCCAATTAATATAATCCTTCAAAAACCAATCCAACAAAGACCTGATTTCACCTCCTTCCCGTTTTTAACCAATTTATTTGTCGGATGCGATTTTATACTCTTTAAACTATTTTTTTTTTCTATTACTTTTAGTATCAGAAAAAGATCTGATCATTTCTCTTTGACATGAAAGGGTATATTGAATTATTTTGTCAGCTATAAAATCTGGGAGATTTATATACCTAATTGAAATCTTATTTTTTCCATCGCTTTGTCTAATAGTATTAACTACCTTACCAGTAACCGTAATAAGACTAAATGGGAATATCGGTAACTCAATATCAATTTTCAATATATCGTTTTTTTTAAAATTATCGTAACTACAAAAAGATAAACCGGAACCACTTATAGTAACTTCTGTAGGATTACCTGGAAGAATATTTTCTGAACCTTTAAGATTTAATGCATTTATAATAAAATTTAATTTACTATCCAATTTGACAAGGATACTTAAAATGTCAACTTTAGCTCCATATTTCTCATTTTCTTCTAACGAGGTTATTGGAAAATCACAATTTTTTTCAAATAACTTATTGTTTCTGACAAATGACAAAGATTCATAGTTATTATCTATTAATAGATATTTAATTTTTAAAATAGTATTTATTCTAAAAAATTTTCTGTTATCAGATTTAGAATTTTGTTCTAAATTAGCATTATATATATATTTTTTTATTTGTTCAGACATATTAAATAAAATTTATAATTAATAAATTATCTGCAATCTGAAAGCAAAAGATGTTTTGTACTATATGAAGAATTATCAACAACTATTTGTTTAGCTTTACATTTATTGGCATTAATTATAATTGGACCAAGTAGATTTGCTGTCAATTTAGAAAAATTATCAGGAATTGTTACTATAGCGTATATCTGAATATCCTCAAGAGTTTTGGCTTCAATAAGATCTATATCTGCTTTAGTTATTTTTATTTTATAGTCAGGAAAAAATAATAAGGGGTTTATAATTGCAAAAACAATTTCAGGATTATCCAATGATTGAAGCCAACGAAAAGGAGTATCTTCTTGCGGTGTTAATATAATAAATTTTTTAAGTTCGCAAAAACCTATTAAGCCATCAACAAACAAAACAATATTTTTGTCTTCAATATTCAATGTTCCAAAATTCTTACTTTCAAATATCATAATATTATCTCAATTAATAATTTTAGTCTTTTTTATTATCCCAGATTAAGTTTATCTCATGTAAATGCTCAGGTAAAATATTTGCAGCTTTTTTATTTTCCTCAAGTATTTTTAAATAAATTTCCTTTCTATATATTTGCACATTATTTGGGGCGCCTATCCCAATCCTCACTTGACGTCCCTTAATATCGAGAATCTTAACTTCTATGCTATCACCGATTGAAATTATTTCTCCAACTTTACGAGTTATAATAAGCACTGTTAACCATCCCTGGTTTTAACTACAATTATGAAAACTATTTCAAAAAATCTACCAAGCTATATGATATAACTTTAGCAGCTGAAGAAAGGGTAGCCTGTAGTGCAGTTTGTTCGCGAGCAAGATCAGTAATAACTTCTGTCATATCAGCATCCTGATTATCGGATAAAAGTACATCAAGTCGTGATTTAGAATCTTGAAACCATACAGATGTATTATCAATGTGATTAATTTTTGCTCCTACATTTGCCCTATAATCGGATATCTGATCCATAGCAGAATCTAGTTTATCAATCTGTGCCTGGATCGTTACTTTATCATTATTCTCAAGACCTGTTTTTAAATCATTTAATATATTAAAAATATCTTCTCCACCGTCTTTCTTAAAAACATCCTTACCATTACAATTAATTACCATACGCTTGTTTTTATCAATCTCAATTTCAATATTCGCCTGGTTGCCATTATATTCGCCGTCCGAGTCAAATGGCTCAGAAAGAATTTCTGTGCCACCAAAAATAAAACTCGAACCTACTTGAGTGTTTCCAGTTTGAACTACCTGTTCAAATATTCCTGAAACTTCCTGAGCCGCATTCTTTCTTTCATTTGCACTTACAGTATCATTAGAATTGGCCAATGTAATCTCTTTTGCTCTAACAAGCATATCATACACTGAACCTAAAGCTGAATCTGTTGAGCTTAGCCAATCTTTCCCTGAAGATAAATTAGTTTCAAATTGAGTAATTGAATTTTTCGCTGAATTAATATCTAACGTCTTATAATAGGCAGCGGGATCATCTGATGGCTTGTTAATTCGCTTTCCACTCGATGCCTTTTCTTCAAGAGATGCAATTCTACTATTAATATGAGACAAACTCTTAACCAAATCGTCCATAACCATTTTTTGTGTAACTCTCATTTTGCATCCTCTATTTAACTAAATTAATAACCGTATCAAGCAAATCATTTACAGTTGAAATTAATTTTGCAGAAGCCTCATATCCATACTGATACTTAATTAGATTACTCATTTCTTCGTCGAGTGACACACCTGATATTGATTCTTTTCGGCTCACAAGAACATCTATAAAAGATTGCTGACTTTTATATCCTTCATCTACCATCTGAACATCATTGCCTACCTGAGATAAAAAATTCTGATAGTATTCCCCAAAATTACTTTGTCCTGAGTTCAATATCCCTGTAAATTGTAACTCAGCTATTTTTAGTGCATTTTCATTATCTCCTGAACTTGAACTGACTCCTGCAGCTATTTTATTAGTATTTCCAGTTATTGTATCAGTAACATGCATATCGGCAGCGGCGTCTTTACTTGTAGATATAACAAAATTATCTCCGGCCACTGGAGTTCCACCTTGGTCTTCAATTACAACACTTATTCCGTTAAAATCTATATTGTTACCCGACGTATAAGAATTATTGGTGGAAACATACTGTTTGCTATCTGAATCATAAATATCAAAAGACGTAGAGGATGTAAAAATCAATTGATAGTTATCATATACAAGGGGAGAGGAAGAAGAAATAATATCCACTGATGTAATTGAAGCATTACCTTTGCTCCCAGCAGTTAAATAGCCTGAAGGCGTATTTAGATCAAAAAAAATATTCCCGCTGCTTCCATCTAAACCAACACCTTCTTGATGAATCTTATTAACTTCATTGGAAATAGATAAAGCTAACTTATCAATATTTGATCTATAATTTTTTATGGTGTTGTTTCTAATTTCTAACAAGCCCCCAATTTCTCCACCAGATATTTTATTGGTAATATCTAACTCTTTTCCTCCATCAGACACATATAATACTTTAAGAGAATTTTCATTTGAAGAGTCTGAAACTGTTTCAATAGACCAAGAATTAACTCCATCAACTAAGGATTTACCCCCTCCAAAAATAACGGATAATTGTCCATCTTTATTTTCAAAATATGTTATATCAATTTTTGAAGAAAGCTCTTTTAAGAGTTCATCTCTCTGATCTCTCAAATCATTAGCATTAATATTTTTTGACCCTGATTCTAAAGCCGAAATATCTCCATTTAGTTTAGCTATTCTTTGCGTTAAACTATTAATTTCTTTAGCAGTACTAGCTGCAGTTACATCTATATTTGTCTCTAAATCTTTTATTTCAGATGCTGTATTATTGAAAGTATCAGCTAAGTAATTCCCTTTGGAAACAACCATAGTCCTAGCCGATGAACTTGATGGGTCATTAGCTAAGTCCTGAAAAGAATTAAAAAAATCTTGAACTGCTGAATTAATTCCACTGTCACTGGAATAACTTAATACAGATTCTATATTTTCTAATGCATTTTTTTGTTGAGATAGTTTCCCTAAATTTGAATTTTCCAAAGTAATTTGATTGGACAGGAAGTTGTCGGTTATTCTTTTTACACTACTTAATTCAACTCCAGTACCAAAGTATCCAGAATCATTTTCAACAGATGCACTAGTATTAAAAACAGCCTCTTGACGAGAATATCCTGCAGTATTGACATTGGCAATATTATTGCCTGCAATATTCATAGCAGCATTTTGAGCTGAAAGTGATTTTTTCCCAATATCTAAAAGTGAAAGTATTCCGGACATAAGTTAATTATATTTTTTGAGTAATAAATGACATTGATCTTTCGCCTGTTTCTATTTTCCCGGATTTTTTATAAATAGGATTAACAGTACAAAGTGATTTTATAAAATTGAGTGTATTCTCTATTGTAATTATTGAACTTTCTAATATTTTACTAATATGCTTAATAGATTCACTCAATTTACTAACTACTTCATTTAATCTTTCACGGATAGAAAGAAATCTTCTGCTTAAAACAGGAACCATTTGGCTTAAGGTCTGTAAACTTAGCGTATCTTCTTCAATTTCTAACGATAAACAAATAGTCCTTACATGTTTCAATCTTAGTTCTTCTAATAACTTTATTTTAAGGACAATAGTTTCAACTCGTTTTTGTGATTCCATAAAAACATTTGTACTAGAGCTACAAAGAGATCCAGAAAGTTTTTCTAGGGACACTAATAATTCTCCATATTCAATAACCAGCTCTTCCAAAACTGTTGCTAAATTAGAAAAACTTTCCATTTTAATCATAGTTACAATAACCCAATCATAGCTTTATTTTTTTTCTATTGATAATTCCTGCAAAGAGGATTCAATCATTTTTTCTGCAATTTCATTATACTTAATACTATAAGTCCCAGTTTCAATTTGCCTTTTTAATTCAGATAGTTTTTGAGAATCAGTTGTGTCAGCTTTTTTTACTATATCAACATATTGTGAAATTTTTGAACCTGTTTCAGATACGGCAATTTTGACTTCTCCATCGTTTTTATAAGTTTCATTTTTCGGTGTCTTTTTTAAATCTTTATTGATCCCAACTAATAAGTTTGTTGTTTGAGATTTACTGTCTATTTTCATTTTTCTCCCCATAAATATAGATTGTCATATTTATCTCGGAGTAATAGAGGGTTAATTAAATAATTATTCATAATTTTTTACGTATTTATTAGGATTTTGAGGTATATCATTAACTCTTACTTCAAAGTGCAAATGTGGTCCTGTCGTTCGTCCGGTTTTCCCGGATAAAGCAATAGAAGTCAATGAAGTTACAACATCCCCTTCCTTAACCAAATTTTGCATATTATGACCGTAATATGTTTCAACACCTCCTTCATGCTTAACAATTACGAGATTCCCATAATTTCCTTTCCATCCACTAAAGATTACTTTACCTGGCATTAAGGGTTGAATTGTTTTTCCTTCGCTACATGCTAAATCAATTCCATTGTGAAACCGTTCTTTACCAGTAATTGGATCATTTCTTAACCCATATCCTGAAGATAGTACCGAACCAGGAAGAACTTTTTTTAAACTAACTTCTTCACTTTCAACTTTGTTAGATTTTAAATTTAGTGTTTCAGAATTACTAATGTTATCTTTTTTACTTATTTGTTGATCTAATAATTTAGCAATTCCTATCCCTTTAGTTTCAGAAAGTTTATTTGATATCTGTTCATCAAAAAGCTGTGTAAAAAAATCATTTCCAAAACCTTTACCTAAAAGTCCTGATTCTGCGGTGGACTTTCTCATTGTCTGAAGCAAATAAAAGACAAAAAATGACTCAAAGGCTTTTGCAGCATCTTCTTGGTTAGTTATATTGAGATCTTGTGCAGAAGAAGAACTAAGTCTTTCTTTATGCAATGTTAATAGATCATCTGAAAGCTTTCTATTAGATGCCCCTATTAAGTTATCGTTAATTTTAGTCATAATTTATTTTAAATGATTTCTAACTCTGCATGTAATGCCCCAGCTGCCTTTATTCCTTGAAAAATAACAATTAGGTCTCTGGTTGAAACACCAATAGAATTTAAGGCTCTGACAAGTTCTTTTATACTTACGCCACCTTCTAGAAAAATAAGATTCCCTTTTTCTTCTGAAATTGATGTTTCTGTTTCAGGGACTACAACAGTTTCTCCCTTCTTAGAAAAAGGAGCCGGTTGGGATATATTGTGCTGCGTCTTAACTTCTATAGTAAGATTACCATGTGAAATTGCTACTGAAGATATTTTAACATTCTCTCCCATAATAATTGTACCGGTTCGTTCATCAATAATTACTTTAGCAACACTATCTGGCTCAATATCTAAGTTTTCAAGAAGAGACACAAACCTTACCATATCCCCTTTATAGTTTTGTGGGATATTAACTTTTACATTGACTCCGTCGAGGGGAACTGCATTCTGCTCCCCCAAATATTTATTTATTGAGTCAGCTATTCTTAAAGCAGTAGTGAAATCAGAATTTCTTGTTGATAATGTTATATTATCCTTGTTTATAAAATCATTAGGTATCTCTCGTTCAATAGTTGCACCCTCTGGTATTTTGCCAGCATTTAAATGGTTTTTTTGAACTTGATCCCCTCCCTTTCCTGAAGCTGAGAACCCACCAATAGAAATAGCTCCTTGGGCTACAGCATAAATATTCCCGTCAGCTCCCTTTAAAGGTGTTAACAAAAGAGTCCCACCCTGAAGACTTGTTGCATCACCAATTGAAGATACTAATACATCAATTTTAACACCACCTCTTGGAAATGGAGGCAATTCAGCTGTGACTATTACAGCTGCAACATTTTTTACTTTTATTTCATCAGGTGAAACCAAAATCCCACTTCTTTTAAGCATGCTTGCCAGAGATTGAATAGTAAATTTAGTCCCCTGTTTGTCTCCTGTTCCATTTAATCCCACAATCATTCCATAACCAATAAGCTTATTTCCCCGCTGACCCTCAATATATGTTAAATCTTTTATTTTTACTGCGTTTGATAAAAATGGAATCCCAAAAATTATTATTGTCAGAACAAATAGTATATTAACCCGTAACTTCATATAAGTTCTCTCTAAAAAGGCCATATCCAGGCCAAAATTCGTAACATCCATCCAGGATGTTGTTTTTCAGCAATTACACCCTTCCCAGTATAAGTCATTTTTGCATCCGCAATTTTACTGGAATCGACGGTATTGTCTTGAGAAATATCTTCAGGCCGTATAATTCCTGTTAGCATTATAATCTGTTCTTCCTCATTCAAAGTAATCTCGCGACTTCCTGAAATTAAAAAGTTTCCATTGGAAAATACTTTAATAACCCTTGCTGAAATCGTAGTTTTTAAATCCCCTGATCTTGTTGTTGTTCCGCTTCCATCAAATTGATCTTTATGTTTTGTGCTCATTAGCGCTTCAGGATTAAAATTAGGATTTCTTAATTGAATAGCTTTTTCAAAACCAAAAAGTGCTGATGCTGAGCTGTCAAGACTAGAATCTTTATTAAGCTTTGTAGTCGCATTTTTGGTAGCTTCAGCATTCTCATTCACAAGAATAGTTATAATGTCTCCTACCTTACCAGCTTTATTATCTGAAAAAAGATTGAAACCATTGTCATTCTGAGGCCATAGTGACCCTTCTCTATAGTAATCTTTATTTAATTCTGCGAGTTTAGTTTCATCTAAGTTTAATTGTGCTGCATGAAGAGGAATAGAATCAGGACCACTCGCGCAGGAAGTGACAATTAACGCTATAAGAATATATATAAAATTAGTAATGTGTCTCATTCAATTAG
Source organism: Candidatus Schekmanbacteria bacterium (assembly GCA_016219965.1). Taxonomy (NCBI): domain Bacteria; phylum Candidatus Schekmaniibacteriota; species Candidatus Schekmanbacteria bacterium. The sequence goes on along the minus strand of JACRJM010000003.1, from coordinate 650,136 downwards.
AACTCAACCTGTATAGATTTATTGTTAATTACTTTACCCCTTATGACTTTATGTGTATCAACATTAATTACTCTAACCAATTCTCCCAAATTCCCTTGATCTAATATTTCACCCACCGTACATATTTTTAGCTCAGGACTAGTTGCACTTATCAAGACCCTGTCACCCTTTTTGACAAGTGGTACTTTTATAACCATATCAGATTTAATAGTTTCTCCTTTGCTAATGACACGATTTGCTTTCAGGCCAACTACATCCATAATATTTCTAAAAATATTTTTTTCATGAGTTTTCATCTCTCTCTTTTCAATATATAGATCTGAGTCATTTATAATCTCATCCCTGCCTATACTCCTTGTTGCAACTATAGTTTCTTCTAGGAAAGAAACGTCAGCTGTTAATTGAAGTGAAGCAACTTTTGTATCATTTACATTTATTGTTAAAAACACAGGGATTGTATTTTCAGAATTAAATCCTTTTATTAACTCAAAATGTTTATCTAATTTACCTTCAGGCAATAAAATATCTTTTGCGCCTTTTAAATCCTTCAATTGATAAATACTTTCTCTCCCCAAATTATTTTGAAAAAATAGTTTAAAATCATCAACAATCTCTTCTTTTTTTAAAAGCTGGGATCCTCTAGTCACGGCTATATTTTGAGGTAAAGAAACATCCGTATTAAAAGAGGTAATACCCTGCTGGGCTAGCTTTATTAATAATTCGTTGGGATTTATAATTTTTATCTTGCCAACAAGAGGTGAATATCCAATGAAAATTTTTTCAACATTATTTACAATATTATTGTCATCACCATTTATTTTTGCAATATCCTTTAATAAAATTAAATTATTAGTAACTATTGAGCTTTTATTAACCTCAATAGATAAAATCTTTTCAGTCAAGGCAGCCTCAGTATTTTGGGAAAAAATTAAAATACTAAAAAACAAAAAACTCATATTTTTTTTAAAATGTAATTTCATAATTTATTATCTTCTAATATTATTAGCCTGTGACAACATATCATCAGCTGCTTGAATAGCTTTCGAGTTAGTTTCATATGCTCTTTGAGCAACTATCATGTTAACCATTTCATCAACTACATTAACATTAGACATCTCCAAATATCCCTGAGATAGAGTACCATAACCAGTTTCACCAGGTGTACCGGTTACTGCATCCCCTGAAGAAGTAGTTGGCAAGAACAAACTTCTACCTATACTATTTAACCCTCCAGAGTTAGCAAATTTTGCCAATTCAATTTTTCCTACTATATTTGACGCAGTTGACCCAGCCTGTACAACTGAGACAGTTCCATCACTTCCAATAGTTATAGATGTTGCATCTGTTGGTATGGTTACTGCTGGCTCTACAGCATACCCATCAGAGGTGACTATTTTCCCTTCACTATCTTTTTTAAAAGAACCAGCTCTTGTATAAGCGATTTCACCATTTGGTTGTAAAACTTGGAAAAAACCATCGCCTTCAATAGCAACGTCAAGATCATTTTGAGTCTGCTGGTAATCTCCCTGAAGAAAAAGTTTCTGAATAGCTACTGGTTTTACGCCTAATCCTATCTGCTCACCAGTTGGTACTTCACTAGTAGCCGATGATGACGTCCCAGGCAACTTTAAAGTTTGATAAAGAAGATCTTGAAAATCAGCTCTGCTACGCTTAAAACCCACTGTATTAACATTAGCAAGATTGTTAGCAATAACATCTATATTTAATTGCTGAGCTTCCATTCCAGATGCTGCTGTCCATAAAGCTCTTATCATTATTATTTACCTCCCAATTATCATATTGTTCAGAATTTACCTATTTCATTGGCTGCTTTTAAATCAATAGAATCAAAGTTTTGAATAACTTTCTGATAAGATTCATTCGCTCTTATATCGCCCATCATTTTTACCATCTCCTCAACTACATTGACATTTGAAAGCTCAAGATATCCCTGACTAAGTTTAGGATTATCAAGTTGTAATTCATTATCTTCCTTCCCTGATGGTAAATAAAATTTATTCCCCGCTCTTTCCAGTTCTGCTAAATTTTTAAAATTAACCACTGAAATCTTTCCAACACTAGCTCCATTAATTTTTATTGTTCCATCCTCTGCTATTCCTAAATCCTTACCCTTTATTTCAATCTCTCCAGAATCTCCTAAAACTAGGCTTCCATCATTCGTTACTAATCTACCCATTTCATCCATAGAAAAATGCCCATTCCTCGTATATCTTATACCTTCTGGAGTTTGAATTTTAAAAAATCCACCCTCTGCGATAGCAACATCAAAAGGGTTTGCTGTATAAATAAGTTTTCCTGATGTAAAATCTGTAGAAGGTTTTTCTAAATTAAATTGTGAGTTATTAGATGTTGTTATTTGATTTGATAGATCCGGACTTACAGAAGTACCATTTATATTATTTTTTACTATATATTCGTCTATTATTTGTCCGAATGTTTTTTTATTATTTTTATACCCTATTGTGCTAATATTAGCTAAATTATCGACAATTATATCCAGCTTGAGTTCAGCTTTTTTTGATGCCGATAATGCCATTAAAACTCCACTATCCATAACACCTCCAAAGATTTGCTATATGGAAATGCAAATAACGTGCCATCATTGAGCTAACTCATATGCAAAATATTATCTTTTATTTTTCAGTGTGTTACAAACGGAAATTTATTAATATAAATTTGTTTTTTTTTAATTACCGGAAGAATAGGAATTTTTTTCCTATTGAATAGGATGAAAATAGCAGAAGGAAAGTTTGACAATTATAAAGATTGAATTTCTTTATTTTCGGCTTGGAGTATTTATGAAATCTTCAAATTTTCCATTTTCCAAATAAATAAACGCTAATATTTCTGCAACTATCTTAAACAACTCGTCTGGGATATTCTCACCTATGTCTAATTTTGTAAGAATTTCTACGAGAACAGGGTCCTCTTTTATTGGAACTTTGTGTTCTATAGCTATTTTAATTAATCTATCAGCTAGAACCCCTATTCCTTTAGCTGAAACTTTAGGGACTGAAGATTTTTCAGGGTTATAATTTAGCGCAACTGCTTTCTTTTGAGTAGACATAATGTTGTTAAAAGAAAATCATATAGATTCATTTATTGAAAATTTATCAGACTTAATAAATATATTATCTTTAAAAAAAAGAGCACTTTCTCCCTGAGAATTAAAACATAATATTTCTGAAAAAAAGCCTAATGAATTAATTTTTCTAGTTAAAAGCTTTTTATTATTTTCTAATAAATTTAAAAATTTTTTATCTGATGAATAAATATAGCATGAAATATTTTTGCCATTAAGATTTATAAGAAATGAAATAAATCTATTATTTGATAATTTGAATCCAACCTGAGCATTAAATCCTCCTTTATTTTTTTTATTTTTAATAAATTTTTTCGCAAAAATATTTATAAAAATATCATTGCGACCTCTATCAGTATAAAAAGGAAAGTACCAACTAAGAAAAGGTTGATCAGCTCTATTGGAAAGTTGATTGTGAAGCTTAATTGAAAAGAAATAAGATAATAGTTTTTGTATTTTTTCATTATTTTTTGAGCTAGTTTTGTAATTTTTTACTGAAGATAGTGAAAAAATACTATCAAAAATTGATTCTATGAGGCTTCCTTGATCTTTTAAATATTTTTTCATAAAGAAAATAAGCTGTTCTCTAAATTCTTCTTCTATAGTTGTTTTGATATTAGGAATTTGATTCTTTTCTAGTAACAGTTTATTAAATAAAAAATTAAATTCTGGTTCTTTTAAAAAATTAAAAATTTCCACAAAATTTTCTTTTATAGAATTTCGAATATCAGTTACTTGATTTAGGTTTTTTGTATAATTAGAATCTAATATCTTCAAATAAGTTTGTTCTTGATTTTTTATTGCTTTAAAAAGAATTGTTTCGCCTTCAACGACATCAACATCAATAGAAGCTGGAAATTTTTTGCCATTTAGAGAAACTATAACTTTGGTTGGAGAAATGATCTGCTCTATTTTCCCCTCGGATATTCCAGCAGGAATAATATCCCCTTTGACTGGAACAACATCTGTTACACGATTAACATGAGTTTCTCTTGAAATGGAATATAAAGATTTTATATTCAAGGGTTATATTTTAAAATGATTTTAGATTTTTTATCAGCTTAACTTCTGCAATTGGAATCTTAAGAGAAGAAGCAATATCATCTGCTGCAACTTTATTATCTATTAAGTTTTTTACCTTAATATAGTTATCTTTATTATTAGACTCATTTTGTATATTATTTTTGATTTCAAATTTTTTCATTGTAAAATAATATTTTGAAAAAAGGAAAATCAGTACAATTAAAAGAAAAGAATCAATTGCAATTTGGACATACATTATTGTTCCCAAAATTATTCTCCTTTATATAAAAACATCAATTTTTTTAAATTCTTTTCCTTCAGCGTTTTTATCTTTTTCTTCTTCGAAACCATTATTAGTTTCTTTGTTCTCGTATTCGACATTATCAGATTTTAACAAACTGACTTCGTTTTGAGTTCGCTGTTCCTTATTTTCATTTTGTTTATTTTTCTTTATTTTTTTATTTAATCTCTCGTTAAATTTTTTTCGCTCACTAGTTTCTTGAACTTTTCCCAATGCCTGTAATTTCTCCGCATGCATCAGATTATTAAGAATATTTTTTACTTCTATAGGTCCGTCCATTATTAATTTCCTCATGCACTATCGGATGATGGTAAAATAATAATTTCAACCCTTCTATTTTTTTGATTTCCTAAAGTTGTACTATTATCTACAATTGGCTTATATTGCGCATAACCACTTGCTGAAAACCTGTTAGGGGTAATGTGGCAACTCTCAATGAAATATCTAACTACATTCGTCGCTCTTGATGTTGACAATTCCCAATTCGAAGGGAATAAGTCTGAATGAATTGGGATATTATCAGTGTGACCTTCAACTATAATTTTATTTGAAACTTTTCCTATAGATTCCGCTATTTTGGATAGAACTTTTTTTGCGGGCTCGGTCAGCTCGGATTGACCTAAATTAAATAAAATCAAATCTGTTATCTTAAGATTGAGTCCACGGCTCTCATTTGTCAGCGTTATTTCACCAGATTGCATTTCTTTCTTAAGATTTTTTGTTAGGTTCTCTTTAAGTTTCATGAAATTAATCTCTTCAGTAAGATAATTTGCAATATCATCACCTTCAGAAGGGGTTCTATTTGTAAAATCTTTCATATAGTAAATTGATTCATCTGATTGTGGAAAAACAGAAAACCCATTTTTAACTACTTTTACAAACTTTATAAAACGATTAGCATTAGTAGTTGAAATCGAATACATAATAATAAAAAAAATAAGTAATAGCGTTATCAGGTCAGCATAAGTAAGTAACCATCTCAATCCATTTGAACTATCATGGAAAGAGCTTTTTTCGTCAACATGTATTAGTCTTTTATTTCTGTTCGATCTCATTATTTATTTACTTTATTTTTACTGTACCAAGAAAAGATTTCATTTTTTCCTCAACCATTTTTGGACTTAATCCAGCATGAACTGCAAGAAGCCCTTCCAGAATTAATTCTTTCCCAATTATTTCCTGAGTACTTTTTGCCTTAAGATTAGAACTTATAGGCAAAAAAATTAAATTGGCAAAAAAAATACCATATAGTGTTGCAATGAATGCAACTGCTACTGATTTTCCAAGACTTTCACCCTCGCTTGTTCCAAAAGACATAAGCATATTAACTAATCCTAAAACTGTCCCAATTATTCCCATAGTTGGCGCATATCCACCCATCATGCTAAATATTTCAATACCTTTTTTATGTCGCTTTTCCATAGCATTTATTTCTGAGTTAATTATTTCAGAAATATCAGATGAATCAACTCCATCAGCAATTAGCTGTAATCCTTTTTTAAAGATAGGATCATTTATTTCTTTAACTTTATCATCAACACTCAAATAACCATCTTTTCTTATTGATAGAGCTATTTTAGTCATCTCATCAATAATATCTTTGTACTTATTTATTTTATTTGAAAAAAGTACTTTAAGTAATTTAGGTAAATTTAAAATATCTTTAATTGAGGTACTTATTGTAGTGGCTGATAAGGTTCCCCCTAAAATAATAACCAGAGCAGCCAAATTTACATAGGCAGTTATTCTCCCATGTTCTAAAAAGACTGAAGTAATGATTGAGCCAAAACCAATAAATAGTCCGACAAGTACAGCGAAGTCCATTTCGCTTTTTCCACCTATTAATTATTTTTTAAAAGTGAACCAATTATGAAAGATACATTTTCCACTTCTTGAGTAAATTTTGCTGCGAATTGATCCTGCAAATAGTCATCTTGTAGCTTGTCTTTGTGTGGAAAAAACTGTTTAATTTCGCTATCTATTAATGAATTTAATAATCGAAAATCAAAAACTCCTGCAGTTTTCTTACACAATTCATCTGCAAGATAAATAATTGAACTAAATTTTTTATCAATCGTAGCTATATAAGGTTTTGAATGACATCCTATCGCTTCAACCATAGTAGCCGGTAAATTCCATTTTTCAGCAATAATAGAACCTATTTCCATATGGTCAATTCCAAGCACTTTTATCTCAGCTTCTATAGAGTTATTTTGTTTATTTTCAGTAAGTGTTGTAATCTTTTGTGCTTCACTTCTAAAATATTTTTCAATAGCAAGTTTACCAATATCATGCAGCAATCCTGCAACATAGCATTGTGCTTTCTTTTCATAATTAAAAAGTGAAGCAAGTAATTTCGCTGCAATGGCAACCTGAAAACAGTGTTCAAGGCACGAATGGATGTTTGCTTTAATATCATCATCTTCTTTTTGGAACATTGAAACGAATGATGCATTAAAGGCAAGTTCTCTAAGACTATCAAACCCTATTACCATAATTGCATGTTCAAGAGATCTAATGTTTCTAAAATTGCTTCCTCCAAAATAAACAGAATTTGCCATTTTTAAAGTTTTTGCAGCAATAGAAGAATCCATTGAGCTTACAATTTCTGAAAGAGATGTCTCAGGGTTTTCAGTTAATTCAAGAAGTTTTTTAACTGTTAAAGAAAAATATGGTAAATCATCTCCGCTATCCAGATTGTCTAATAGTTGTTTTTTTACTTCCGTAGGTTCCATTACTTTGATCTCCTTACTACTATCTTCATTATTAAGTTCAATAGTGAAACGAATTTGTTTTCGGATTTATGTTAAGAAACAATAATCTCGATTTTAAGTTTTCATTTTTTTTCTTATTTTAGTTTGTAAAATAAAAAGAGCTTTAGAATGAATCTGAGAAACTCTTGATTCCGTCAATCCTAAAATTTCTCCGATTTCTTTCATTGTTATTTCATCATAATAATAAAGCGAAATGACTAGTTTTTCTTTTTCTGTAAGATTTTGAATAGAAGAAGCTAAAATAGATTTCAACCATTCCAAGTTTATTCTTGAAACAACATCATCTTCTTTGTCTGCATTTGCCTTAGGAAAAAATTTTTTATCGCTTGAAGAGTTATATTCTTCTATTTCGTTCAAACTCAAAAGTGAACATTTTGTAGATTTAAATAGTATTTCATGTAGCTCATCCAGTGAAATATTCATCTCTCTTGCTATTTCTTCTTCTGATGGAACACAAGAATATTTCTGTTCCAGTCTCACTACAACTGTTTCCATTTCTTTTATTTTATCTCTAGTTGATCTCGGAACCCAATCTACCCCCCTGAGTTCATCCAACATTGAGCCTCTGATCCGATACTCAGCATATGTTCTAAACTTTACGCCCTTATTCTTGTCAAACTTGCTTATCGCGTCAATAAGCCCGATAACACCTACACTAATCATATCATCAATTGTAACATATGGTGCAAACCTACTGGCCATTCTTTGAGCTATATTTTTTATAATTGGAGAGTACTCTTTAATAATTCCATCTTTTTCTTCAGCTTCATATTCACTTTGTAGGTTCAAATATGCATTATTTTTACTCATCTAACTCGCTCCAGAGAAATAATTAGTCTAATTAATAATTTTGACACTAAACTAATTACGATCATACATATTACTGATCTTATAATTATAGTCTCAGTTGCCCAACTATTTACAAACCCAATAACTATTATTGCGACTAGCATAGTTAAAGATGCTATACATGGAATTTTATCCAAACAATATGCTCCCTATTCTAAATCCTTTTTTGAGGATTATTATTTGTCAATAATCCGTCAACAATCCTATTCCAAAAAATTTGAATGTTACCCTTCGGTAAACACATCTCAGAAATGTCATCCATTTTTTGTGCAAGACATTTAAGTGATATGCTTGCATCAGAACCTGGAGTAAATTCAGTAATTAGTTTTTGTTTTTTTACAGCATTTGAAACATTCAAATCCCTTGGGATAAAGCCAAGATAATTTATAGAGACATGTAAAAACTCTTCTGTAGCTTTACTAATTGTCTCATAAACTGCCTTTGCTTCGTTTTGAGAAGTAGCGCAATTAACAAGTAGGTTAAACTTTTTTTCAGCATATTTTAGGGAAAGCACTTTTATAAGGGCATATGCATCAGTAATTGACGTTGGTTCAGGAGTAGAAATTATCATTATATGCTGAGAAGCCGTATTAAAATACATTACATTTGATGAGATGCCAGCACTTGTATCTATAAGCAGTAAATCAATATCAACATCAAGACGCTCAAATTCAGAAAGCAAATGGAGCTTTTGGTTTTCAGTAATATTTGTAAGTTCTTCAACTCCTGAAGCAGCAGGAAGTATAAGTATCCCACCAGGCCCTTTTACTATAATTTCTTCTAAGGATTTTAGACCCATAAAAACATGCAACAAATTATATTTTGGATTTAAACCAAGCAGAACATCAACATTTCCTAATCCTAAATCAGCATCAAGTATCATTACTTTTTTGCCTAATAAGGAAAAAGAATAGGCAAGATTAGTAACTATATTTGTCTTACCAACTCCACCCTTCCCACTAGTTACAGAGAATATTCTAACATTTTTATTATGTTGCCCGGATTTTACGTATCGAAGTTTCTCATAATTAGGACTTTGATTTGACAGACTAACAATTTTCCTTAGAGATGAAGCTTGGTCCATTTATATCTCCAGATTTTTAACGTTTAGCAACTTGTTAGAATACTTAGATAAAACTGAATCCACTATTATGCTGCTTGAAGCTTCTTCAATGTCTTGCGGAACTTCTTGACCAGTAGTGTAATAGACAACAGGAAGATTAGAAATGCCTGACAAATTAAAAAGATTCTCATAATAACTACTCTCATCAAGCTTAGTATATATAAGCCCATTAATTCCTAAATTTGAAAATTCGTTAAAAACTTCAATTGAATCTTCAGTTTTGATATTGGCAGAAATCAGCAGCCAGATTTCGACATTGTTAAGTCCACTAAATATTTCTTTAATATCCTTCATTCTAGAAGTATTTTTTTGGCTTTGGCCTGCCGTATCAATAAGAATTATGTCTTTAGAATTAAAATATGTTATCGCATTAATCAGTTCGTTCCGGTTAACAGCAGTTATCATTGGGATATCCATAATATCCGCATATATTTGAAGCTGTTTAGTAGCGCCAACCCTATAAAAATCCGCACTTATAAGTCCTACAGTTTTTTGTTTTAGAAGAAACATTCTGGCTGCAATTTTAGCAGCAGTAGTAGTTTTTCCAACACCAGTAGGACCAACGAGCGCAATGATTTTTTTCTCTTTTTGTTCTAAACCAATAAGGGGTGCTATTTTTACTACATTGTTCATTCTTTCTCTAAGAAGTTTGCTATAAGATTTTCCAGAAATATTACTGTAAACAGTATTAGCTACATCTTTTTCGTTTATAAATGATTCTATAACTCTCTTATTGATACCAATCTCCATAAAACGCATCTTGTAATCATTAATGCGAGAAAGGCTTTTTTGGCCGGGGTCGAATAGGGTTTCTGTAAAATCTTTATATAATTTATCTTGAATATTTTTTCTGCTTCTATCATTTAATTCACTATATATACCTTCCCCAGAGTTATTTGCTTCTTCGTCTGCTGTTATACGATCAGAATAACATTTGGCAGGTTCCTTGCTATTATTTATGCTGGGATAGATACCATCATCGTATGCTGCTACTATTTCTACCTTAGAAGAAAAGCTCCCTTTGAAGATATTAGTCTTCTTTGTCCTTGATGAAACTATGATCGCTTCCGGCCCCATTTCTTTCTTAACCATCTTCAGAGCTTCTTCAAAATTGCCAGCTTCATAAGTTTTAAACATCATGATAGACTAACCACCTCCAGAGTTTTAATTTTGATGTCTGAAGTAAGTTCATTGTGAGAAAGAATTGCAAGATTAGGGATAAACTTATCTGTCATCTTTTTTAAGTGAAATCTTATCAAGGGGGAGGACAGAATTACTGGTTGATAATTTAAGGAAGCAAATCTGTGCACAACTGTTGACAGCTTAGTAAGAAATTTTTGAGTAAAGTTGGGATCAAGAGCCAGATAAGATCCCTGAGGTGTGTGCTGAATTGAGTTTCCGATTACCTCTTCAATACTGCTATCAAGCATTGCTACAGTTATCTCTCCATCGTTATTTTTAAAACTATGAGATATGTATCTTGAAAGACTCTGACGCACATATTCAGTCAATACATCCGTGTCTTTTGTAAGTGGAGAATAATCTGCAAGTGTTTCTAATATAGTTATTAAATCTTTAACTGGGATTTGCTCTTTAAGAAGGTTCTGTAAAACCTTTTGTACTCCTCCAAGTGTAAGATTATTGGGAATTAATTCTTCAACCAGCTTTGGATGGGTTTTTGTAACACCATCAAGCAATGACTGCACCTCTTGTCTGCCTAAGAACTCGCTACTATAATTTTTAATAATCTCTGTCAAATGGGTTGCTATTACAGAAGGGATGTCAACTACCGTGTAACCAAGCAGTGGAGCCCTTTCTTTTTCACTCTCAGGTATCCACAATGCAGGAAGAGAAAAAGCAGGATCTTTTGTTGGTATACCTTCTAGCGACTTGCTAGATTCGCTACCTGATAAAGCGAGGTAATGGCCTAACATCATGTCACCTTTGCTTATTTCTATTCCCTTCAATTGTATAGAATATTCTCCAGGCTTAAAATTGAGGTTATCTCTGACGTGAATCGGTGGAATCAGTATTCCAAGTTCAACAGCTATCTGTTTTCTAATAGATTTGATTCTTGTTAAAAGCTCGCCATTTTGTGTTCCATCTATAAAAGGTATCAACCCATATCCAACTTCCAATCCCAAGATATCAGGGGTAAAAATTGATTCAAAGGTTTCTTCAAATGAAGTTTTAGCCGGTTTTTTATCCTCGATTTCCTTTTCTTCCTGAATTTTTAATGAACTAAAATAAGCTAACGCTCCACCTGCTATACCTATTATAAAAAAAGGTATATGAGGCAGCCCTGGGACAAGCCCGAAAACAAACATAATTGCACCAGCAATACCAACAGCTTTTGGGTAGGATAAAATCTGTCTGCTGAAATCTTCTCCAAGGTTTTCTTCGGATGCAGCTCTCGTTACGACAATACCTGCGGCAGTAGATACTATGAGTGCCGGTATTTGAGAGACCAAGCCATCTCCAATTGTTAACAGTGTATAAGTTTTTGCGGCATCCAATAAATTCATATTATTTTGAAAAATTCCAATAAGAAATCCTCCAACAATATTTATTGCTAATATTACAAGGCCTGCAACTGCCTCTCCTCTCACAAATTTACTTGCACCATCCATTGCACCGTAAAAATCTGCTTCCTTTGTTACTTCCTTCCTACGCTGAATCGCTTCTTTTTCAGAAATAAGGCCTGCATTCATGTCAGCATCAATGCTCATCTGCTTTCCAGGCATAGAATCTAATGTGAATCTTGCTGCAACCTCTGCTATTCTTCCAGCTCCTTTAGTTATAACAACAAAATTTATTACAGAGAGAATAAGGAATATGACCATTCCCACAAAATAATTCCCTCCTACTAAAAACATTCCAAATGATTTTATAACTTGACCTGCAGCTGCAACTCCCTCGCTTCCATGAAGCAATATCAACCTTGTAGAAGCTACATTTAAAGACAACCTATATAATGTAGTTAAAAGTAAAATTGTTGGAAACATCGAAAACTCTAATGGTTTCAGGACATACATAGAAATAAGTATTAAAACCAGAGAGGTTGTTACATTAAGAGCTAGCATCAGGTCCAGAATAAATGAAGGAAGAGGCATTATCATTATGGCTAGCACCATAATGACTCCTATTCCCATTAACGCATCAGTTTTCCTGAGTGATGCAACTAAGCCAACTTGATTTTCAACTTTCATAGCCATTATTTAATATGTTTTAGTTTTCCATTAATTTTATAAATGTACGCTAAAATCTCAGCCACAGCTTTATATAGATTAGGTGGGACTGCCATACCAACATCAACAAGTTTAAAAAGTGTTCTTGCAAGTGGTTTGTTTTCAACTATAGGAACGGAATTTTTCTTTGCTATTTCTCTGATTCTTTCTGCAATGTAACCTTGGCCTTTTGCAACTACTTGCGGTGCTCCTATTTTCACTGGGTCATATAAAAGAGCAATGGCTAATCTTGTAGGGTTTGTAATAACGACATCAGCCTTCGGAACTTCCTCCATCATCCTTCTTCTTGCTAATTCTCTTTGGATTGACCTAACCCTGCTTTTAACCTGTGGGTCACCTTCTCGTTGACGATACTCTTCTTTCACTTCTTCTTTTGTCATTTTCAGTTCATTATCATATTCTCGTTTTGTAAAAAGATAGTCTGCTGCTGCTATTATGCTAAAAAACCCAAGTGTATACTTAAAAAGTCTAAAAGAAATATTGCCAAAATAATTTAGCAGCTCAGCCGCACTGAAATTTACCATGCTTGAGATATTGGCAAATTCATTTTTCACTGCAAAATAAGCACATAAGGAAAGTCCTAAAATTTTCAATATCGATTTTGCGAGCATTTCTAGCGATTTTTTGGATAATAAACGTTTAAATCCGGACATTGGATTTATCTTGGATAGTTGTGGCTTAATTGGGTCAAAGGTAAAAAGAAGTCCGACTTGTATAAGCTGCGATACTACACCACTTATTAAAATAACTGCAAATAGCGGAATTAAAATAATTGCTAACTGACCAATAAGCATAACCATATATGAATACAAGTCTTGAGGTAACATCTCCCTTTGTCCAGCTGACTTAAGGAGAAAATAAAGGAGATTTTGAATTTTTATTATCATCTCCCTTCCTAAAAAATAAAAAACTGAAAGACCACTTAGAAGAATAAACACTGTATTTACTTCCCTGCTGTGCGCAACGTTGCCTTTTTTGCGTGCTTCTTCACGCTTTCTAGGTGTTGCGGGTTCAGTCCTCTGATCTTTTTCCTGATCTGCCATTCTTTAATCCTTAATCATATAAAAAGCTTTAAAAGCTTAAGCATTCTAAAATCTATTGTAAAAAAAATGTTTTTAAAAACTCCAGCCATGAAAGGGAGTGAAAACCCGAGCACTATCAAACCTAGCCCTATGGTCACCGGGAAACTTATCATGAACATGTTAATTTGCGGAACAGTTCTGACAAGTATTCCCAAGATTATATTAGTAAGAAGAAGGGTAACAATTATAGGGGCACTAATTTTAAGAGATATGCTAAATATTTCTGTACTCGTCATGATAAAATAGTCAGTAATTTTCCCGGATAATATCATACGGCCAAGAGGGACTACTTTGAAGCTTCTGCATATAGATTCTATTATGAAATGATGAGCATTTATTGAAAGAAAAATTAGAGTTGCAACAATACTTTCAAACTGTGTAATTATTGAAACCTGGTCGTCAAAATTAGGATCTAACACACTTACCATTCCGAATCCCATTTGGAATCCAGAAATCTCAGCAGCAAAGTCAATAGCTGAAAAAAGGAGTTTAACTAAAAAGCCCAATGCCATTCCTATAATTATCTCCCTACCAGCGGCAAACAAAAAGTTCATCACATCATTCAATACAACGTTATAGCCATTGGTCACAGGAAATACGACAAATGAAAGTATCACAGAAAATCCAATTCTCAGTATTATTGGTACTCTCTTGTCACCCATTATTGGAGTTACATATAAGAGCGCAAATATCCTGAAAAAAATCAGCATGAATATTTCTATTTGAACGACTTCTATATTGAATGGCTTCATTTTATGTAATTTGGTATATTGACAAAAATATTGGTCGTAAATTCCATCATATGCCTTATCATCCATGGTCCAAAAATAACCAAGGCAACAGCAACTGCGATTATTTTTGGTATTATTGACAGAGTCATTTCATTAATCTGTGTAACTGCCTGAAAAATGCTTATTAAAAGACCTGCAACAAGCCCAAAGCTCAGCATTGGTGCAGAAATTAGAAAAGCAGTTTTCAGTGATTGGACTGAAATATTTATTACAAAATCAGGGCTCATACTATCTCCTAATAGAAACTTTTTACCAAAGAACCGACAATCAGATACCAACCATCTACAAGAACAAATAGAATAATCTTAAATGGAAGAGAGATCATAACTGGCGGCAACATCATCATTCCCATGGAAAGCAAGACACTCGCAACAACAATATCAATAACCAGAAAAGGAATATAAATTAAGAAGCCTATTTGAAATGCTGTCTTAAGCTCGCTTATAACGAAAGCTGGGACTAAAACAAAAAAAGGTGTTTCTTGTTTAGATTTTAAATTTTTTTTCCCTGAAAGTTCTACAAACAAAGCAAGGTCTTTTTCTCTTGTTTGTTTAAACATAAACTTCTTGAGAGGTTCTGCTGCTCGTTGAATTGTTTCTTCTTGGGTAATGCTCTTCTTTAAATATGGTTGTATGGCTTCGTCGTTTATTTGTATAAAATATGGGGACATTATGAAAAAAGTAAGAAATAATGCGAGTCCGATTATAACCTGGTTGGGAGGCATCTGCTGAGTGCCAAGTGCTTGCCTAAGGAAGTGAAAAACAATTATTATCCTTGTGAAGCCTGTCAGCATAATAAGTATAGCAGGAGCTAAGGATAATATTGTAAGAAGAATGAGGATCTTTACACCCGCAGATACAGTCTCTGGATTGTTCCCTTCCCCAATGCCAATACTTATATTTGGAACAGGTACCGGTGCTGCAGCTGCAACTGATGTTATTAAGATTGTAATTAATGTAGCGGCTATTATTTTAAGCATAACGTTTAACCATTTTCTGAATTAATGATATTGAGCTTCTACAAATACTATTTAGACCGGATAGTTGACTTTTATCAGAATGAAATAATATGTTCTTCTCAAGATGTTCTTTAAAGTTCGAAGTAACTCCATCGTCTTCTCCTGAAAAAATATCATGAGATGTATCTGATACTGGAAATCTTATTAGAAGATTAATTTGTGTTGGAGTAATGCCTATCAGGAGTTTTTCTTCGCCAATCTCAAGAACGCTTACTCGTCTGTTACTTCCTAAATAACAGTTAGATACTACTTTTATGTTTTCAGGCTTCCTCTGGGTACCCTGACATTGTTTAATGATAAAAATTGCCAGGAACATAACACCAAGTAATATTATTAAGATACCTGCACTTTTTAATAAGTTCTTTTTAAAATCTAACCCATCGTTAACAGGAATATCAGTTTTTAAAGTACTATTGCTCGAAATTTCAGCAGGGATTAATGATGCATCACTTACAATATCTGTTTCTGCTCCTGATACCAGAACAGGAAACGAGCCTATTGCGAAAACCAGCCCAAATAATAATGAAAAAACGATCAGTCCCAACTTCATTTTAGTTTACTTAACCTTTCTTCAGGACTGACAATGTTTAATAGTTTAATCCCAAACTTTTCATTTATAACAACCACTTCTCCCAGAGCCAGAAGCTTCTCATTGACATATATCTCGAGAGGTTCTCCAACTTCTTTGTCTAGCTCTATTACTGATCCCTGCCCGAGTTGGATCAAATCATTTATACGCATTTTAGCTTTCCCAAAAATGACTGATACCTTTAGAGGTATATCCATTATGAAATCTAAATCAGCAGTTTTAACATTAGATAGAACATCATCTTTTTCTTCATCATTTGAGTTTTCCTGATTTCTCATTTGAGTTTTCCCGGCTTCAATTTCTTCCAAGGAAAAGCTGTTGGCATCATTTACGTTTAGATTTTCTTCCATTCCCTAACCTCCTTGTATTAATATCATTCATAATCTGAATTGCTTTATTTCCTTTCATAGATCCTGGCGTACCTCTTAATTTTTGTTTTCCTTCAATGAATATTGGGAATTCATCAGACGGTCCGTTTTTGAGGAAGATGACATCGCCCTGCCTTAAAGATATTAACTGTCTCCCTGTAATTTTTACTTCTCCTAATTCTACTTTCAAATCGAGTTTTGTCTTTACAAGTTGATTTAGCATCATCTTTCTCCAGTTAGCATCAACATCAGTCTTCATCCCTGAAAGATTTTTGCTGAACTTTCCCCTCAATGGCTCAAGAATTGACATAGGCACGCATATATCCAGAGCGCCAAGTATATCTACATCTATTGAGGTGACCATGACCATATCAGAAGGAAAACAAATTGAAACAAACTGCGGGTTTGTCTCCGTGCTGACTTCTTCAATCTTAAGCGGATACACGCTGACCCACGATTTCTGAAGATCAGCTGTTATATTTACATTAAGTTTTTTTATTAAACTCTGTTCTATGGTTGTAAACTCTCTATCCTCTACCGTAAAAGTGTTGTCTCCTCTTCCTCCAAGCAGGCAATCAATAAACGAAAAAGCTAATTTAGAGTCCAAAACCAGCAAACCTAGTCCTCTCAGAGGATTCATTCTTATCACATGGAAGCTTGCTGGTAGCTGAATACTTCTTAGAAAATCTTTATATTTTAATATTCTTGAATCTCTCAGGCTTATATTCTCAATTATTTTCCCAAAGAGACTTGAGATTGTCGTTCTTAGTTTTCTGCAAAAAACTTCATGTACCATGTCAACAGCCGGAAAGCTGCCCTTCATACGTCTGTTATTCTTTATAAAGTCAAAAGGTTGACAACCATCGCTATATCTGTTGTCCTTAACTGTGCTTTCTGTCGTTACATCTCCAGACTTTATGCCATTTAATAGGGCATCTACTTCTTCTTGTGAAAGTATTTGGTTCAAGTCTTCCCCTTAATATTTATTGAACAACGAACTCAGTGAAATATATTTCCCTTACAACACTTGATTTTAATGAAGCATTGATTCTTTTAACCAACTCTGTTTTAAGATCTATTTTTCCTTCTATTGACTTAACCTCATCAAAACTTTTTGCTGAAAGGAATAAAACAATTACATCTCTGATCTTTGAGAGGTTTGTTTCTATATCTTCCTTAGCCTTAAGACCCGCAATTTCAAGTTCCATAGTAACTTTGAGATATTTATTCCTCTCGCTATCTGTAAGATTCACAATAAAGGTTTCTAATTTGTAGTTTTCCGTTTTTATTGCAGAAAGATCCTCATTTGTGACGTTTGTTTCTGATTCTGCAGGAGAACTTTTTTTAAAATAAGTTATAGCAGCCAAAGATGCGCCACCTAAAGCAAGGATTACTCCTGAAATTATTAAAATCATCTTAAGCGAAAATTTCTTTTTGGTACCTTTGCCAGGTTCTCCAGAAATTTTTTTTACTTTATCCTTATCAGGTGTTTTTTTATCTGCTGCCTTATCTTCAACTGCTTTTTTTTCTTCATCCATACTATTCTCCTTATTTCTCCAAAATATAACTGTGCCCTTTGATAGAAGTGATTAAGCAAGGGTTATGCCAAAGGTTTCTTTTTTTAGAATAAAATAAGAATAAATATTTCGAACATACATATAATTGATTGTCATTAACAATCAGTATGTTAACTAACATCAGAAGATAATCAGAAAACAAACCCTAAGAGATGTGACTATTAACATAGCCAGACAATTTATATATTCGTCAATTTACTGATTATAAGTCAATCCGCTGACGCTAATGGTATTTGATAATAGTATTAAAAATGAAAGGAAGGCCCTGTCAGCAATTGACAGGGCCAAACTAAGAATTATCTCTTAAGATTTACAAGATCCTGAAGCATTTCATCACCGACAGTAATCACCTTGGAATTTGCCTGAAATCCTCTCTGTATAGTTATCAGATTTACAAATTCCTGTGAAAGATCGACATTTGAAAGTTCCAGGCTGCTAGAATTGATATTACCGAACCCTGCAGAGTTAGCCATCCCTATAATTGGAAGTCCTGAATCTTTACTTTCTGCATACATATTACCTCCAACACTGGTAAGCCCCCCATCATTTTTGAAGCTTGCAAGGGCTACCTTATAGAGATTTTTTGCCGCACCATTTGAAAACATACCAGACACTATTCCTTCGCTATCTATAGAAATGCTCTGAAGAGATCCAGAGCTATAACCATCCTGATCTTGAAAATTGGTAGCCGATGCCGCAGCAAATTGCGTAGTACCATCAAGCCCGTTCCCTGAATCTGTTGTTATGCTTGTACCAAAATCCAATGATATAGACTGGTTCTGCTGTGCACCGCTGTTAAAATCGAAATCAGATGCGTTAATAGTTTCCGTATCAAGTGCACCACTGTCATTAAATGTAATGCTACCAGAAGCAGTTTCCTGCATTATTCCTGCGGTCCCACCCGTCAAGTCGCTGCCATCAACAAGTGCATGCCAATCCCAGCTATTTTCTGAAGTCTTATTAAAATAAACTGTCGTTAGATGTCCGTTGCCTAGTGAGTCATAAACAGTAACAGATGAGGAAAAGTTAGATGTACTCTCTGGATCTGTTGCATCAAAAGAAGATTGGACTGCCTCACTTGAATCAAGGTTAACCGCCATAGTAATAGATTCAGTAGCCTTTGGAGAAGAAGATGTTGATGACAAGTTTATATCAGTCAAACTCCCGCTTGTATTGCCATTTTGGTCTATGGTGTAACCTTTTACTTTTGATCCATCGTTTGTAACCAGACTTCCGTCATTGTCAAAAGAAAACTGACCTGCCCGCGTATAAAATCTGCCATTAGAGTTCTCTACTATAAAGAACCCGTTCCCATCAATAGCAAGATCGGTAACGTTGGATGTACTTTGAAAAGAACCCTGTGTAAACATTGGACTTACGGTTTGAAGTTTTACACCTCTACCTATCTGACCGCCTCCAGAAAGACTTTGGCTTAGAATATCAGAAAAACTTGTCCTGCTTGACTTAAAACCTACTGTGTTTACATTCGCAATGTTGTTCCCAATGACAGACAATGCTGCCTGGTGGGCATTTAATCCGCTAATACCTGCAAATAATGAACTTAACATTTTTTTCCTCCTAAAAAGCGTTAGAAATCACCATACTTTATTAAATTTTTCTTACTTAATGTTCAGCAGGTTGTCCGGATCTATCTCCAGCCCTCCGACCTGCAGATATGGTTTCCCTTCTTTGAAAACTACTCCGGTTACTGTACCGCTTGTAATAGTAGTAACATTCACAGGGAGATTCTCACTGCTATTTGCTGATACTGTAAATGTATAATACCCATCATTTACTTTATTCCCGGAAGAATCGAGGCCGTCCCAGGAAAAGCTGTTTCTTCCTTCATCAGCAGCACCCACGCTAGTTTTTTGGACAAGATTATTTGTTGAATCGTAAATTGATATTTCAACTGATGAAGCTTTATCACTTAGGTCAAAGCTGACCTGCGGAACATTACCATTGCTTACTTCAATACTATCTCCGGACACCTCAACATCTTTGCCAATTAATGCCGCTGTCATTAAATTATTCTGTGAATCAATTGATGCAGTTAACGATGAAAACTGATCTTGTATATTAGTTAACGCTTCAAGACTTGAAAACTGCGCAAGCTGAGCTGTGAAATCAGTATTTTTCATCGGTTCCAGCGGATCCTGGTATTTCATCTGGGTAACAAGCATACTTAAAAAAGCATCCTGTCCGAGTGAGTTAGTCGAATCAGTCTGCTTCTCATATTGAGCTGTAGACGTTATCCCGGATATGTTTGAGATAGTCATTTAGATTCCTCCAAAAAAATAAGGTTAAACGTAGAGATCCACTACGCTGTTCAAATAATTGACACGGTTTATTTTTTGTGTCTCTGCTCCAGATTCTAATAATGATGCATCTGACTTAAGGAATCCGTCTCTTGCCGGATTTCTAGAATTACCGTCATCCTGTAAGTATGAATCTCTGTTGCCTCCTACAGAGACGGTAAATTCTTTAACGCTTACACCGCTATCAGAAATATTGTTAATTAGACTTGAAAGATTAGATTCAATAGCTGATTTGACACCACTGTCCCTGGTAATAATAGATATTATGATTTCTTTTTTATCGTTAGTTACAAGTTCAATTTTTATACTTCCAAGATTCGGAGGGGAAAAATCTATTTTCAATTCCTTTTTATCGCTTGACAACATTGCATGAACAGAATCAGTAATCTGTTCTTTAACAGTATGAAACTTGCCATCTATTTCTTTTTGTCCTATCTGGATTTGTTTTTCAGAAGTTTCAATCTTAAAAGTCTCATAACCAGTTTTTCTATTATTTAATACAGCAGACTGAGATATTTTCTCTGATTCTGCAAAGTCCTTTTCCCCATTTCCATTACTATCTTTTCCAGAATTTTTTTGAGTCAATTGCTGGATATCAGTGTTCTTGGTTTCTATTGTGATTGAAAAAGGCTTTGTTTGTTGTTGACCTAAACTTACCTTTTGATTTTCATCTTGCATCTTTGATTGAGGCTTATCTTTAATCTCTTTTGCTGGAGCTTTGGGTACATCTCCTATATTTGAGCTGTCTGCATTAAAGATCCCAGAATAAACAGTATTACTGGCTAATGGATTCTTGGAAGATGGAAGTGACTGGCTTGATTCAGCCTTTAATATATCAGCGTTATTGTCAGGTGCGACAGCATCAGATTCATAATCTATGCTTTCAACGGTTCTATTAACAATGTTTTCATCAAGATTAATTGCTTTATCAAGAACATTATCTTTTTTCACATCCGTTATTTCATTATATTCAACATTCCATGTGCCAACAGTCGTTTGTGTATTAAGATGTGTATTAAAATCTATCTGAGGTAACGGAATCCCAGTCTCTTGAAGCTCTTGAACTGCTTCTTGAGGAACAGCATTTTCTGTATTGTCAAATATTAAAGCCTCTGTCGGGAACATCCCCAACAACTGCACTGCTGCAGTTTTGTCAGCGTTCATTGATTCATCAATATCTTCTACATTATCATCACTTATATTTTTTATATTTTTCCCGGAACTCGGCTGAAGAGCATCCTCTATTATTTTGTTAACCAAATCTGCAAAATCCGGGATACCTTCTGTTTCACCAGATGTATCGAGAGACTGTTCAATACTAAAATCTTCCCCGGAATTGGCTACGTCAATTTTTCCACCGACAGCCAAGTTCATGTTAGGGTTTATCTCTAAAAGTGAATTTAACGAGACAGAATTCATCAGCGTCAAGGCTCCATTCCGGTCAGGCTGCTTGTAATCCTTACTGCTTTGTCCTTTGAAATCAATCCCAGTATTTTCGCGACCTGATCTCCCTTCATCCTTGAAAACATCTCAGTTATAACATCATCTGGTAGTTTATCCATTATCTGAGCTGCTGCTTCTCCTTTCATTGACGAGTATATTTTTACAAGATGCTGTATTTTCTCTTCATCTTTTTGTTCCTTGATTTTCAGCATTCCTTCAATCTCACTCCTAAGGTTTTTTAATTCAATTATTCTGTTTTTTATCTCCTCATCTGCTATCTTTATTTTTTCCTCTTTTTCTTTCAGCTCAGAATATCTCCTTGCAATCTCCTTTTCCTTTTCATTAAAAATAGAAAGAGATTTCTCGGATTCAGATGGTTGAATGGAAGCTGTTTGTTCTGAAACCTTAATGTTTCCTGCGTTATTTTGACCATTTTCTGCTTTAACTTCATTTCCAATCATTGCAGGAACAATAAAAAAACCAAGGAGAAATACTTTTATTAACAAAACAAAAACTGCAAGTTTAAGAAATTTATTATTTTTCATTATGCTCATAGTTGATCCCTCAAATTATTTTACAAAGAAGATCTGCCCGACCCGCTATGCGATTTAAGACCGAGCTCATTAAAAAATATCTGTTCTTTCCTGCTGTGTTCCTGACTGATTTTTGTTGCTTCCCGCCCTTTAAGCTTCTCCAGAACATGTTTGTCCTGGCACGCTTTTTTCAGACCTTCTATTGAGGTCGTCAAAGTCTCCTGTATTCCCATAATTACCTTCTCCTGTATCATGATTTCTTTAAGGAGATAACCGATGTAATCCATGTAGGTCTTATAATCATTCACAGATGTTGCATTTTTTTGTAATTCATTTAGTTTGCTCTTACATTTAGAAAGCTTGTCATGTTTCGCTTTTAAGGCGTTCTCCTGTTCGGCCAGATTTGTTTTTATTTTTGCAACCTCCATCTGGAGCTGCTCTTCCAGCATTTCTCTGTATTCGAGAACCCTTTGTAATTTAAATGATTGCCTAGGCATAGCGACCTCCTTTTATCTCAACCTGTTTTTTCTTTGAAAAGATTCATAAGCTGAGAAATTGACTGCTGAATTGTCACCTTTTCATCTACGTTCTGCTTTAAATAAGAGTTAATTTTGTCAATCATTTTGATTGCAAGGTCAATTTTTGGATTACTCCCCTTGGAGTATGCACCTATATCTATCATGTCTTCAGCTTTCTTATAGACTGCTAAAACTTCTATCAATTTCTTTGCAGTCTCTATGTGTTCCTTTGAAGAGATATCTTTCATCAATCTGCTGATGCTTTGAAGGATATCTACTGCAGGGTAGTGGTTTCTTGCCGCCAGTTCCCTCGTAAGACACAGATGCCCATCGAGAATAGATCTCATGGCATCAGAGACTGGCTCGTTAAAATCATCTCCTTCGACGAGAACAGTATACATTCCAGTTATGCTTCCCTTCCCGTTTGAAAGACCTGCTCTTTCAAGAAGCTTAGGAAGCATTGCAAACACCGATGGAGTATATCCTTTAGCTGTCGGTGGTTCCCCTATAGCAAGACCTACTTCGCGTTGCGCCATAGCAAGTCTTGTCACTGAATCCATCATCAGAATTACATCCATTCCCAAGTCGCGAAAATACTCTGCTATGGTCGTTGCAATAAATGCACCTCTAACCCTTACTAATGGAGGTTGGTCTGACGTCGCGGCAATAACAACAGATCTTTTAAGTCCATCTTTCCCCAGATCCTTTTCCAGGAATTCCCTTACTTCTCTTCCCCGTTCACCAATTAAGGCAACTACATTTACTTGCGCCATGGTATTCCTGGCAATCATTCCCATAAGTACGCTCTTGCCTACCCCTGAACCTGCAAAGATGCCCATCCTTTGTCCTTTACCGCATGTCAGCAACCCATTTATGCTCCTTACTCCAAGATCCAGGGTTTCGCTTATCATATTTCTTTCGAGCGGATTCAGCGGTTCAGAATAGATTGGATACTCTTCCTCTCCAAATAATCGTCCCTTACCATCTATTGGATCTCCATACCCATCTATTACGCGTCCAAGAAATTGTCTGCTTATCTTCAATGATGCTTTATTGTTCTTAACCTTTATAAGACTCCCTGGGCCAATCCCTCTTATGTCGCCCAATGACATCAACAGGGCTTTCCCATCTCTAAATCCTACGATTTCTGCCTGAATTGGAGTATCCTTGTCGTGCGGATAAATCATGCAAGAAGATCCTATAATGGAGTGCGGTGCATAACCTTCAATAACAAGACCGACGACTTTTGTAACTTTCCCATAAATATCGAAATTCTCTGCCTCTTCTACTGCCTTGCTATACAAATCAAAATCTATTGCCATTGAGTTTACCATTAATTTTATTTTTCTTTTTTACTTACCGTTTCCAAAAGTTTGGAACCGATATTTTCAAGCTGTTTCTCTACAGACGAATCCATGCAAAACGTTTCTGTATGTACATAGCATCCACCTGATTTAACCTTTTCACTTCCCTCGAATACTACTGTTTCACTTATTCCCCCGAGAAACTCATCAACTTTAGGATGTAGTGATTTAAATCTTTCAAGGTCTGACATATTCATTAAAATTTTTATTTCTCCAGATTTTGGTACTTTTTTAAGTACACGCCTCAAAACATTTTCTACAGATTTCTCATTGACAGAAAGTTCGCTTCCAACAATCTTCTCAGCTATCTTCAGTGACATTTGAATGGAGAAAGACATACTTTCTCCGTCGAGTTCCTCTATTTTCTTTTTCATTTCATGAGAAAGTAGCCCTAAGGAATCAAAAAATTCCTTTAGTTTCCTCAGTGCTTTTTCTTCTCCTTCTTCGAGACCTTTTTGATAGGCATTTTCATTTTCCGTTAATAAATATAAGTCTGCAGACTGAGAACTGTTGCTTTCATCTCCAGCATTGTGTGGATCTTTTTTTTGATTTTGTTTGAAACCATTTGAATTTAAATTTTGAAGTATTGTTATCCTCTCAAACACCTCATGATTTTTTTTCTTAACCTTTATTCTTCGTTTCCCGGGCTCGAGATCTTCGAGCTTAAATGGCAAAGTGGACACAGTATTCCCTTTCATATTTACACTATCATTTCTTCCTCGGCATTCCCGCCAAAGGTTATTTTGCCTTCTTCTTCAAGCTTTCTCGCAATCAAGACTACGTCCTGCTGAGCTTTTTCAACATCTTTAAGTTTTACCGGACCCATTGTGTCAATATCATCCTTAATCATATCTTTGACGCGTTCAGACACATTAGAAAATATTTTTTCTTTAAGTCCTTCACTGGCCGCTTTTAGAGCTAAAGCAAGTTTCTGTCCGTCTGTTTCTTTCAGCACAGCCTGCAGATCTTTTGCAGCAACATGAATGAGGTCTTCAAATGTGAACATATGTTCTTTTATTTTCTGCGCTATATCTTTGTCCTTTTCTGATACTGCACTTAGTATTTTGTTTTCAATTGATTTAGGCAGGTGGTTTAGTATCTCAGCAACCGGTTTTACTCCTCCTATGGCATTCTTGCGATTTCCCCCTAAATCACTTAATTCTTTTTTTAATATGAAATCGATTTCGTTCAAAACCTCAGGGGCAACTTCTTTAAGGTTTGCCATCCTGGTGATAATTTCACTTTGAAGTTTTTTTGGCATCTTCTCTATGATGTTGGCGGCCTTCAATGGCTCCAGACGTGATATAATCAAGGCTGAAATCTGCGGATACTGAGTCTTTAAAAAATTGGCACAAAGTTCAGGATCAGTCATTCTGAGAAGAGACAGACCTTCCTCATTTGTAAAAGCAAAAGACAAGTCAAAGTCTTCATCTGTTTCCTTAACCAGATTTGCTACCTTTTTCATCAGCTTGTTTGCATAACCCTTGTCAGGATTAAGTGCTCCAACGTTTGTGGATGAGGCTTGTTTATAAAACTCATCCATTATCATATCCACTTCAGCCTGCGATACTTTATCAAGCTTGGAAAGATGTTCCAAAACTTCTCTAATTTCATTGCTGTTTAAATTTTTTAACAATTCGCAGGCTACATCCTCACCAAGCATATATAGGAGAATGGCTGCTTTCTTTGAATTACTTGCTTCAGCTCTTAAATTATTTGAATCCGGTGGAACCAAAACCATAAATTAACTCCTGGAATTAAGCCATCCCTTTATTACTTTCCCTGTAATTTCAGGATTTGTTTTTGCCATCTCAAGCACTTTATCTCTTTGCGTTCCGCCAAAATCAGCATTTCTCTGTCCATATGCAGCCGAAGCTCTTTCTCCCGAAATTGCCGCTGGCTCAGACATCCTTCTTTCAATTTCACTTACACTCATGGGATATGAAACTGCATATCCACCTGGTTCTATGGGTTTTGTCATCCAGGCGATTAATGGTCTAATTATGAGGAAATATGTGAGTAACATTAGTACGAGCATTACACCGTATTTAATAGCAAGGTTGGTCGTTTCATTATTGAAGAATCCTGCAGGCTTAATACTCTCATCATTTACTGTTTCAAACGGGACATTTACGACTTCTACTTTATCTCCCCTGTCCTGGTTGAATCCGACTGCTGTCCTGACAATATCTGAAAACTTCTTCATCTCGTCATTAGTACGCGGCATGTATTCATTTTTTCCAGCTTCACCGGTTTCCTTATAAGAACCATTAATCAATACCGCCACCGAAAGAGTTTTTATGGTTCCTGACGGGGCAACTTGATGACTTACAGTTTTATTGATCTCATAATTCCTTACTTCATTGCTCTTATTTGATTGACCGCCTAACTGCCCCTGTGACCCTTGAGTTTTTTCTTCGCTAATCTGTTCACTTCTTACAACCGGTGAATCAGGGTCATATTTTTCTTCAGTTAGCTCCACACGTTGGAAATCCAAAGTTGCAGTTACTCTGGCAATTATGTTGTTTTTCCCTACAACCCTTTCAAGCATAGTTTGAATTCTTTTTTCAAAAGAGCTTTCAATAGATTGTTTGTATTCCATCTGAAGAGTGTTTTCTCCTATTCC
The DNA here is from genome assembly GCA_016219965.1 of Candidatus Schekmanbacteria bacterium. Classification (NCBI taxonomy): domain Bacteria; phylum Candidatus Schekmaniibacteriota; species Candidatus Schekmanbacteria bacterium. The sequence continues at coordinate 623,488 of JACRJM010000003.1, read as the reverse complement.
AAGTTCATCTGCTTCATTATTGGACAAGATATTGCCAAGTGAATCTATAACAGTAACATTCTGTGCCTTAAGCCTCTCAACTGAACCTGAAACAAGGTTCACAATTCCACGGACCTGTTTCTGGTTAATGGTCATCCCTGGTTTGAGCTTTATTACTACTGATGCTTTAGGTTCTTCTGCATTTTCAAGGAAAAGAGATTTCTCTGGTATAGCAAGATGAATCCTCACTGTTTCCACAGAATCAAGCCTGGATATAGTTCTTTCAAGTTCCCCCTGAAGAGATCTCTGATAGTTTACCTTTTGTACAAAATCCGTAAGCCCGAAACTATTCTTGTCGAAAATTTCAAAACCTATACCATCTCCCTTTGGCACCCCTTCAGCTGCAAGCTCCATTCTAATGTCATAAACAGATTCTGCCGGGACATATATTCTGCTGCCATTACCTTCCAATTTATAAGAAACCTTTTTCTCTTTAAGGCTAGATACAATAGAAGAAGCATCAGACCCTGAAAGATTAGCATACAGGAGTTCATAATCCGGTCTTGTCCCCCAGAATACAACAGCACCAAAAGCAGCCAAAAAAATTGACAGGAGAAGAATAAATGATACCCTGTTTGCTACTGGAAGATTTTTAAAAATATTTCCTAACTGATTCAATAATTGATTTATTAAAGCCATTTACACTCCCAAAAAACTAAAGTTGCATTTTCATTATCTCTTCATACGCACTTAACACTTTGTTTCTTATTTGAAGCATCAATTTAAATGAGACATCTGCTTTCTGGAGAGAAATCATTGTTTCGTGTATACTGATGTTTCCTCCAGAGGCGAAATTCTGTACAGCCTGATCAGCTTCCTTCTGGGACTGGTTTACGTCCTTTACAAAATCTTTGATAGTATCTGAAAATGACGGACCATTGGTCGTTGCCACATCATTGTTCAGCTTTTTTTCCTGAATCAAATCTTTGAAGGGAAGACTGCCTATTTTTAAATCAACCACTTATATCCCCTTTTTTATTTACCTATATCCAAAGCCTTTTGTGCCATACTTTTGGTAGCATTGATTGCCGTCACATTAGCTTCATAAGCCCTGCTAGCAGACATCATGTTTACCATCTCTTCCATTAAATTTATGTTTGGAAGTTTTACATAGCCTTTCTCATCAGCATCCGGGCTACCCGGCTCATATTTCAATTTATAACTTTCATTATCCTCAGTTATTTCTGAAACTTTTACTCCTTTAATACTCTGTTCAAGCGCATCTTTAAAATTCTTAAAGCCGCCAGCATTATTAACTTCCGTAGCTGTCAATACAGCGGTTTTTTTCTTATATGGGCCTCCTTCAGGAGTCCTTGTTGTTTCTGCATTAGCCAGGTTTGAAGCAATAGTGTTCATCTTTACCCTTTGGGCATCAAGTGCTGAAGAACTTACTTGAAGCGCTGTCAAAAAATCCATGATTTAACTTCCTCCTTCCTTAATATCCCTTAATAACATCTTTCAGTGAATTGAACTGACGGGCAATTATCTGGGAAAGGGCATCATACATAATTCCATTCTCAGCAAGCTTTACCATCTCTTGGTCTATATTAACTGTATTTCCGTTGTTCCTATCCATATTAGCCGTATCATTCTCTTCCACAGTTACACCAGTTGAACTGCTGGGAGTTCCAGATAGAATAAAATGTTTAGGATTAGTGACATTAAGTTTTATAGCATCATTGCTCCTGATTTCATCTGCCAACACTTTATCAAACTTCAGATCTTTAGCCTTATAGTTCGGAGTTTCATAATTGGCTATGTTCGAAGAGATAGCAAGATGGCGTGCAGCTCTCATATCCATGCTGCTTTTCAGGATGTCGATCGTTTTGCCGAATATTTCACTGTCACCCATATCTGCATTACCTTCATTAAGAGTTACCGGAGCTTTTAATAGCAAGAAATATGCCACAACACTTTGCCGTTTTTGATACTAAAAAAACAAAACAACAATTCTTGCAACCTATTGATTTAAAGCTTTTTTTGGAGCTGAAGTAAAATGCTAATCATTTTTGAATTGAATGCTTAAGGTAGTTTTTACCTTTAAGAAGGATATTTTTTCCCGCAGAGATGAAAAGAATTCCTACTGGCTTATCTGGTATTCCCGGAGTTTGTTTCTCAACGTTCTTATACTTATTTGCAGAATAGAAGCAGCTTTTGTTCTGTTACCATTTACCTTCTTGAGAGTATTTACTATCAGACGTTTTTCCATTTCATGAATTGTAATATCGTCTGCTAATGAATCTGATGATTCCTCACAAGAAGAATCGTCATTATAATCAAACAAAAGATGTTCAGGTTCTATATTATCTCCTTCACACAATAACACAGCTCTTTCTATAAGATTTTCAAATTCTCTTACATTTCCAGGCCATGAGTGGTTTTCAAGAGATGCTAAAGCATCTGAACTTAGTTTAAGTAAATTCCTCTTATTGCGTTCACAAGATTTTTTTAGAAAGTATTCAGCAAGGAAAGGAATGTCATCAACACGTTTAGAAAGCGATGGTATTCTTAGTGGTATAACATTCAATCTATAAAAAAGGTCCTGTCTGAATTCTCCATTTTTTATGCACTCTTTAATATCTCTATTGGTAGTAGCAATAATTCTGGTATTTATTTTTACGGGATTCCTTCCGCCAACTCTATCAATCTCTCCCTCCTGGATTGCTCTTAAAAGCTTTGCCTGAAGGCAATATTTCATCTCAGTAATCTCATCAAGCATCAATGTACCATCATTAGCCAGTTCAAACTTTCCCTCTTTTCGTGCAACCGCTCCGGTAAAAGCACCTTTTTCGTGACCAAAAAGTTCACTTTCCAGAAGCCCTTCAGGAAGAGAAGCGCAATTTATGGCAACAAAAGGCATGTTACGTCTGTCGCTCTCCTGATGTATATACCTCGCAAGAAGCTCTTTTCCTGTGCCACTCTCTCCCTGAATAAGGACTGTGGCATTGCTGACAGCTATCGATTTTGCAAATAACAGAAGCTTCGCCATGTCGGAGTTTTTTGTAATAATCTCCTTTTTATATGGAATATCCGCGTCAGTTCCTGACCTATAGGCTTCATTTTTTCTGTCTAATACTTTTTCAATTACATTATTTAGTATCTCAAATGAAAATGGTTTAAGTATGTAATCGTCAGCGCCAAGTTTCATAGCTTCCACTGCATTTTCTATGGTGCCATAAGCTGTAATTAGAACAACAGAAGATTCCGGAGAAAGAGATTTTATCTGACCGAGAAGTGTTACTCCGTCCATTTTAGGCATTCTAAGATCAGTGAGAATAAGATCAAAGAAAGACTGTTTCATTTTAGCTATAGCTTCATAACCATTTGAAGCTGATTCAACTCTGAAACCACCCATGCTTATTGCCTTGGATATGGCAATTCTCATTTCCGGTTCATCATCTACAACAAGGATAGCCCTGGTCACTTCAAGTCTCCATAATAACTAATGGGAATTTTAATCTGAATAATGCTCCTTTATTCTCCTTGCTTTCAACCTCTATCAGTCCTTTATGCGTTTCCATTATGTTGTTTACTATAGACAGTCCTATTCCCGCCTTTTTCTCCTTTGTAGAAAAAAAAGGATTAAATATTTTATCAATCACATCAGGAGATATACCGCATCCAGTATCTGATATTTCTATCACATAATAGGTCTTTAAAAAATCATAATTAGCAGCACTTAAATAAGTATTTACAGAAATAATACCTGCCTCAGGCATTGCCTGTAATGAATTAATAACAATATTAAGCAGTGTCTGTTTAAAAAATTCACGATCTACAAGTATGCTGGCTGGTTCTGAAGAGATATTTTTTTTCAGTTCTATGTTGTTCTGCTCCAGGAAATATTTAAGAGATCCAAAAAATTCCTCAATAAAATTATTTGGGTCAATCTTAAACAATGCAGGCTTTGGTAAATTAGAGAAAATGAGTAGATTAGTTATCAGACAATCAAGTTTCTTAACTGAAACCAGAATATGTTCAGAGAATTTTTTTATCTCTTCGCCTTCAAGCATCCCCGATTTAATCATTGAGGCAAAGAGCTCAATGCTTCCAAGAGGGTTCCTAATTTCATGCGCCATGGCTGCCGCAAGTTCTCCCATAGCCCTAAGCTTTTTTGATCTTTCAGACTGGATCTCAAGTTCTCTTTTTTCATTATGCTGATTCATTTTTTAACTTTGACCTCTCTTCAGTATCTTTCTTAACTGTTTTTCATGTTTTAATTTCCATAAAATATCTTCTTTTATCTCATCATTGAGTTCAGGCATAGTGGAATTTTTATTTTCATCTTCTTCAACAACTTTAAGTGCTCTTTTTTGTTCACCCATTTGGTTCAGTATCTGTACCTTCAGCAATGCCACTTCACTTTCCTTTGACTTATAAAGAGATGTATCAATAAGGCTCAAATTAGATAATGCCTCTTCATAATCATCAAGCTTATAGCAGCTATACGCCATCCAAAAAACTATATCTTCGTAAAGAGGCTGTCTATCAGGTAATTTTTCAATATATTCCAAAGCCCTTTTGAAGCTTGAAACTGCCACACCATATTGAGACATCATCATAAAATTCTTTCCTTCAAGATATTTTCTTTTAACACCATCTTTTTTAGTTTCTTTCAGAATTTGGAGCGATCCTTCATACTTTCCCTGTTCATATAGGGACTCTGCGAGAAACATAGTCCCATTTTCCTGACTTATGGTATCAGAATTTTCCTGCAAAAATCTTCTTAAACTCTCCTCTGCTTTAGCAAAAGAGTTCTCCTTCATATAGGAAATTGACTCCAGATATATAGCCCGATTTTGTTCGTCTATGCCAGATTGAATCATACTACCTTCCAGTATTCTCCTTGCTTCAGAAACGTAAGATAATTCAATTAATGATTCACAAAGTTTTAAGGCCGCTGCAGCTTCGATACCTTTGCTTTGAACATTGCTTATCTCATTAGCTGCAATATACAATTCAACAATTTTGCTGTGGTTGCCACTAAGGTAATAAAATGAAACTCCTTCATTAATGATTTTTCCGATACACTCATTAATGGTATCTGTCATATTCCCGTCCTTAGTACTTTTAACTTTTGAAAGAATCTTCAATGCATCGTTATACTTAGATTGTTCACAAAAGGCGCTGATTTCGCTGCTTAAAGCTTTGCGCCTTAAGTCAGATGGATAATCTGAAAAAACAATATCATTGAAGTCTGTTATTGCTACACCTAAATTGTGGTTTCTCCTAAAATTATATTCCGCTCTTCTCAGCTTTGCCTCACCTGCATATTTTGTACCTGCAAACTCTCTTGCTAACTGAGACAGACTGTTAATCGCGTCTGCTTCTCTCCCTTCAGCCAAATCCACATCGGCCATTATTATTTTTGCTCCGGCAACAGACAAGGATTTTGCATCATTTGAAATAATAAATTTTGACAATATGTTTTTTGATTCGCTATACCGTCCAACTTTATACAACGATTGAGCATATTGCAGCCAATTATCTTCCGAAACGGATTTTGATACAAAACCAGACGAGAGTGTTGTTGCTCTCTCGAAACACTCACATGCCATATTATAATTGGCAATTTTGAAATAACCTGAGGCCATTTGGAGGAATAATTGTTCTCGCATTTTAGCATCAAGGCTTTCTGTTTGAATTGAGTTAAGAAGCATTAATGCCTTATCAAATTCTTTTTTCTCAAAATGAAGGTTTGCTCTCTCCAATATTCCCGCAGTCGCATAATAAGTTGAAGGGAATTTCTTATCTATCATATTATAATAAGCAGATGCTTCATCATAGAAACCCATCTTGGAATAAGCGTTTCCCAGCAGATAATAAGCTTTGGCCTGCAATATTTTATCATTGCTTAATGAAAGCGCCGAATTCAGAAACTTTAATGCATTAGTAAAGCTCTCTTTGTCTTGTAATTTCATTATGTTTAAGAGAGATTCTGCAGCGAGGACATGTGATACAGCTGCAAACTTCGTACCATTGTTTTCTCTTATTGCCTGATTAAACTTGCGGAATGCATCGGCGTACTTCTTTGCTTTAAAGTCCTTTACAGCATCGATAACGAGCGGCGGAGCATTTGCAGGAATTAAACTTTGAACGTCTTCTGGCTGCTGAATATTTACTGTCCTTGCAGATGTCTTTGGTAAATCAATTAATGGCGAAGTATTAACTTTTTGTGGATATTCTTTATATCCATTTTTTTCTATAAGCTTACTTTGCTTAATTTCATTTATTTTATTTTGCGGAGAACTAATGTGCGCAGAACTAACTGATGAAGCTACCTTGATATCTTCTTTGCTTTTTTTATTTTCTAGTTTCTGAACATTAACATCCTTTTTAGGCTCTTGATTATTCTTGGATTTAGAAGGGTTGGAGATATTTTTTACCTCAGCTTTTACATTTTGTATAATCTCTTTCGGGACAGCAGATTTCTTAAAGTCAAATACCACCCTGTCAGGATTTACCAAAACCATTTTTGCTATGTTAATTCCGCTATCTACTAACACGCACTGCCACACAAATGGTGATGGACTGATAATTGAACTGCTTTTGATATACTTATTGCTCAAAGTCAAAGATAGGTTATCTGCTATTTCAGCTTCCTTGAAAGTCACTTCAAGCTGTCCACTTTCATCCTGTTTTTTAATTTCAGCTTTATCCGGCGCGCTAAGGACAAACACTATTCTGTAAAAATTCCCGTGATCTGCAGCTTTAAATGAAAGTACTTTTTTTGATTCGCCTGAATACGAAATTTCTGGAACAACGAAAACAATGCTAATTATTAGTATTGCATACGCAAACAATATTTTTTTGGTATATAATTTTTTCATCAACTGTTTCATCATATATAAATTTCAGTCTGCTACGTGCAAATGCTATGCCAACAACAAAAAGTTATCTCTAGCCTTTAAATAGTCTTATTTTTCTGATAGGTATGTAGTAGCGATGAATTTTCTTGTATGATTTTTTATCGTCAATATCTTGATTCAATGCCAATATTCTGGCGAATTTTAACTTTAAGTTCCCTACACCTTAGACGAAAGTTAAGAAAGCCAGACAGTTTATATAAATATAGGAATGAACAATAATGACTGCTAACACTGTTACTAATAAAACTGAGATAAAAATTCTAGTTGCAGATGATGACAAAAACTTCAGGGAACTTTTTAAATCGTTTCTTGAAAATAAGGGCTTCCCGGTAAAGACAGCATATGACGGAAGGGAGGCAATTGAATATATTGACAGAGAAAAGTTCGATCTCGTAATAACCGACCTTATAATGCCCGGAGCCGACGGTTTTGCAGTGCTCGAAAAAAGTCTCGACTCTAACCCTGATTGCCAGGTAATAATAATAACCGGCTATGCAACGCTTGATACAGCATTAAAAGCGATTAAAACCGGTGCATATGATTATATAAAGAAGCCATTCACATTTGATGAAATAGATGTTGTAATAAGAAATGCGGTTCTTAAGGTCAATCTTATAAAAGCTAATAAGATACTAGTAGAACAGTTAAAAAAGGCTTATGAAAGACTTAAGTCATCACAACCGTTAAATGACTCACTTGTTGCTCAATGCAGAGAATTTCTTGGTGAAGATGGTTGCGATGAAGCTTTACCGCCAGATATGAGTTCCATAATGAAATGGGCAACAACCAGAATTCTCCCCTGTCATTATGATCAATATAACAAAAAAAACCTTATAGACCTTCAGCAGGCAATTGAAGAACTGAAGACATTGTCAAAATTGAAATCAGATGGCGCAATCGATGAAAAAGAATTCGAGAATTTTAAAAAAAAAATTTTGACTGATCTTTAATTAAGCCGGAATATCCCTTATTGTTCTTTCTTTATAAAATCTTTTCTTTTTAGCTTTTCAACCAGAGTAGTTCTATTTATATTAAGAAGCCTGGCTGCTTTTTCTTTAACCCATCCGCTTTTCTCAAGAGCCTGCAGTATCAGGTTATTTTCAACCTTGTCTAAAACAGAATTAAGGTTGATCCCATCCTCTGGAAGTGAAATATTGTAATTATTATCCTTCTGTTTCAACAATCTGATCTTCTCAGGAAAATGTTCCAATTTAAGACAATTAACACCGGAATTGATTATGACAATCCTCTCAAGCAGATTCTCAAGCTCTCTCACATTTCCAGGCCAGGAATATTTAGTAAGGTATTCTATTACATCATCATCAACTCCATCTATGGAACACTTCTTTTCTGCATTCATCTTGGTAAGAAAGTAATTAACAAGCAGAGGAATATCACCGGTTCTATCCCTGAGAGGAGGAAGATAGATGGGAATAACATTTAATCTGTAAAAAAGATCCTCCCTGAAAAGCTTTGTTTCAACAAGCGCTTCAAGGTTCTGGTTTGTTGCGGCTATTACTCTCACATCAACCTTCTTGGTCTTTGTACTCCCAATAGGGTCACATTCCCTGGATTGCAATATTCTCAATAGTTTTACCTGCAATTTTGGGCTCATATCACCAATTTCATCGAGAAAAATAGTCCCACCATTGGCTATTTCAAATCTGCCGGGTCGATCCGCTATCGCTCCTGTAAAAGCTCCTTTGACATGCCCGAATAGTTCACTTTCAAGTAGTTCCTCAGGTATGGCACCGCAGTTGACAGGAACAAGCAGATTGTTTCTTCTCTTACTGTTATAATGAAGAGCACGTGCTACAAGTTCCTTACCGGTTCCACTTTCCCCCTTAATCAGTACCGTACTATCTGTGTCAGCTACTTTTTCTATCAGTCTAAATATTTTTTGCATTGGTTCGCTGTCGCCAATAATATTTTCAAAATCATACTTTTTCTTGAGTTGGCTTTTAAGCAGAATATTTTCACCGCGTAATTGTTTAAGCTCCAACGCACGATTTATAGTAAGCAATATTTCTTCAAGATTAAAAGGTTTTGTAACATAATCAAAGGCACCGCTGCGCATTGCTTCAACGGCAGTTTCTATGGATGCGTATCCGGTCATTATTACTGTAATAATATCGGGAAGATTACCCTTAAGCATCTTCATCACTTCAATACCACTTTTGCCAGGCATGATTAGATCTATAAGGGCAAGATTGAAGTCTTTTTCGTGAATATTTTTTTCTGCTTCTTCAAAACTCGATGCCTGTTCAGTAACAAATCCCTTGTTGCGAAGAAATTCAGACAAGAACTCCCTGAATTCCTGTTCGTCATCAACAATAAGTATTGATTTCCCATTCATAATTTAATGACCATTTACCTTCCAGGCTGTTATATTAATAATATATAATAATTGTTATATACTAACATTTTTCATATTCAGGTGCAAAAAGATTGAGTAGAAAAAAATATTTTAGATATACTTCTTTTATGAAACTTGCAGTCAATATAGTTACGATGTTACTTTCCATTTTTGCATTCATGCTAATTGGGGAAGGAATATTACGGTTATGCCCGGGACAAATGTTAAGAGAAAATATTCCTGATTTTGAGCAGAAAAACATTTATGTGAACAATCCAAATACCGGATACAAAATGGCTCCTAATCTCAACACCAAGTTTCAGGGACACATCATAACAACTGACCCTTTTGGATTTAGAAAAAACGTTACAAGTGATGATCAATTATACAATTATACCATACTTGCCATAGGTGATTCATTCACTTTTGGAGAGGGAACAGAGGACAAGGAAAATTACGTAGCCGAACTCGCGGAGTATTTCAAAAACAAAGATAGAAATCCAAAAATAAACATAATCAATGCCGGTGTCCCAGGTTTTGGAACTGATCAGGAACTTGAAATGCTTATAGAAACAAAAAAACTGACACATCCTAATCTTGTCCTTCTAACTTTCTATACCGGAAACGATCTTATTGACAACATGATAGGCGGAATAAAACGGAGGCGGGTTGAGTCTAACGGCTTTCTTTATGACAGATATATTGAGAATATGGCATGCAAGGAATTAAAAAGAAATATCTTTAAGTTATCTTTATATAAAGCGGGGAATTTCCTTGAGAAAAGAAGTCTTTTGTTCTTCTTAATAAAGAACAGGTCAGAACTTTTTTTGCAGAAATATTTTAACTGGAAAGTACTAGATCCCTATGGATATTTAGACAGAGGAAATTTTGAATTCTTCAGAGATCCAATGCCGAAAAAAGAGGAAATGTTGTTCAGTAAAACAATAAAGCTAATTACCGACATCAAAGAGGAGTCGGAAAAAAGCGGAGCAAAGTTCGCAGTTGTAATAATCCCAGCCGGCTTTCAGGTTTATGAAGAAATTTACAAAGGACTTATCTATGAATACAAATTGCAGGAAAAGGATTATAATATTGAAGGCTTAAACTCTAAGCTTGCAAAATATATTGCGAAGGCTAATATTCCGGTGCTTGATCTTTTACCGGCATTTAAAAACAGGAAAGACATGCATTTATATCGATGGGGGCATCTTAGCCCGGACGGAAATAGTGTTGCCACAAGTGAAATAATAAGCTTCTTAAAACAGAACAATCTTATACCTTCTGAAAATATTGCTAACTGAAAACAATAAAAAGTCAAAGAAAGTATTTTGGTCAGTACTGGCAGTCTTTTGCCTGCTGAAGATTACTCAGCTTTTAACAGCAACCGAACCTTTCCTTGCATATGAGGAGACAACCAATGGATGCCTTGCAAATGATATTCTTAGCGGGAAACTGCTTATGGGAATGTTCAACTACCAGGCATATCCTCATTCAGGGGGAACACTGATTTATGGATTAATTGCTGTCCCGTTTTTTGCTTTATTTGGAAAATCTATTATTTCTCTTAAATTGATACCCCTGATATTCTCACTAATCACTCTTGCCCTTTGGTTTAAAATAATAGAAAAATATTTTGACTCTTTAATGGCGCTGATCTTTTCCGGTTTCTATATATTTTCATCAGATCTTTTATGCAGAGGCGAATTAATCGCATGGGCAAACCATTGCGAATCAAATCTCTTTACGATCTCAACTGTGTGGTTAACAGCATCCCTGCTTGAAAAAGATGAAAACCGGGAAAATTATGTTAAAAATTTGGTCGCAATTGGAATAATAGCAGGTCTTGGAATATATTTTGACTATATTTATGCCATTACTCTCATGGCTGTCATGTTGGCCGTATTAGTGGTAAAAAGAAATATTTTCACCATAAAGAATATTTGTTATCTTCTGATCTCATTTATTGCCGGTTTTTCTCCATGGATTTTTTATAGACTTCAGCATACTGATCCTGTCAGAGGGAAGGCTCTTCTTTTCTCAAAAGTTTTTACAAGCAGGATGGATTTGAATTTCAGCCCTTCCCATATTGCTGACAAAATAATCCAGATTATTATAAATGATATTCCTTCTTCTCTTCATTATATTAATGGATTCCCCATCTTTGGTAAGATTGCAACATTTATTCTTCTGTGTGTCATAGGATTTTCTCTGATATTCTATATACAAAAACTGTTTCAAAAGCATAATAACTTTTTCTGTTTATTTCCTGTTTCTTTTCTTGCTTCATTTTTATTCATTTTTTTCTTCAGTGGATTTTACAACCCATCAATCCCTGAAAAGGAATGGTTCTTTATTTCAAAATACCGTTATTATCTTCCGCTTATTCCATTCTTATATTTCTTCGCTGCCTGGGGAATTAAAAATTTAATTAACCGTTTTTCCGGTACATCTAAGAAGTATCTGCCTATAATAATATTGGCATCCATAATGATAGCCGGATTCAAAGAGAATTCAGTTTATATCGAGCCTTCAAAATTTCTTTCAGGAACTGTTAACCGCGGCTACAGTTACTGGGAGCTTATTCCCAACTACCTTCTGAAAGTAAGAAGTGAAGAAGAACTGAAAATCCTTGTGCAAAAGCTTGAAAGGGAGGCCGCATTAATTAACTTCCCGGAGGTCGGAAGACAGCTTGCATCCTACTCATTAAAAGAACCTACTATTATAGAGAGAATTGCAGAAGGAAGAGATGAATTTCTCAAGTCGAGGCTCTATTTCGGAATCGGCAAGGGAATCTTTGATGAGTTTAAAGATGATATAGTCTCGGTCCAAAAAGCAATAACAGTCATTCCGGAGGCTTACCAGGGCTTTTGTTATGAAGGATATATTAACGAAGCAGCCAGAGAATATTCTAAATATATTTCTTTGGATCATGGATTTAAATGTATATGGGAAATAAGCAAAGTATCAAAATTAATTAAGATTACTGACGAAAGAAACAGGTCATCAGCGTACAGAGGACTTGCACGTTATATTATGGAGGTAGAGCTTTTTGTGTCAACATCCAACCGTCTACCTCTCGAGAGAATCATGCCGAAATGCCTAAGCATTATTTCTGATATTCCACCTGATAAAAAAGGGGAAGTAATAGAGGGGTTTGGTTACGAATTGTCATCCTACTGGCTTATGGGATTGCAGCAGGCAGTTTTTACTAAGAACCAAACTGCCAATGCAGTTTCTGCTTTCGATAACCTGCTTAATAAAAATGTTTCTAAGATAATCCTAGCATCAAAGGGACTTAATCCAGAAATGCTAAAACCATTTACTTCCGGAATTAAGTACGCGGTTACTATGACTTTTAATGATCCCATTCTTCAAAATGAAACTCTAAACAAAATATCAGACGGGAATGGATTGTCTATACAAAAGTAGGTATAATTCCAACGGTATTTCACCCGCCGGACACATTCAACTTAATGTCTTCTTAATTTAAAAATCGTAACCTGTGGATATCCAATCGGAGTTTTAAATTTATGGTACCTGATATCTTCTCTGTTGCTCCATGGAAGATCGGGGTAGTCAAGTTTATAAACCTTTTCTATTAGACCATCCTTCTCAAGCCTCTCCTTTAATGCGTTGAAATCAAAAAGACGTATCGGATAATTTGATCTTTCAACTATCCAGTCAATGTTTTCAATTGAAAATATATAATCAGGTAGTTTATTTTTAAGCGACGGATCATAAGGTGCTGCCGGAATGGAATTGCAGAAGATCTCATCATCTGAAAGTATATACGCCATTCTCCTTCCGGTATAAAAAATTAACGGGTCTCTTTCATAATTGGTAAGAACTACATCCCCGGGCTCGCTCTTTGATTTTAAAAAATCTGAGATACCTTCTATAGGGCTTTTAAAGTGATACATGATTTCATGGAAAAAATCGGAATACACAGATTTTCCGGTGAGTGCCGTTTTTATTTCCTCTGTAATAGGGAAAATCTTATATTTCCCGCTTTCACCTGCTGCTAATCTGAAACCATAGGCAGGAACCCACACCAAGAGGTCGGTAAGAATAAAAATAAGAAACACTGAAACTCCAAGCCATTTGCGTACACCGTAAAGGTTAGCAACAGACAATGCACCAATCACGCATAGCAGAGGAATAATTCCAGTGGCATATCTCATCCCTACTATGTATTGTGTATAGCTTACGAATGGGAGAAGAAAAATCACAGGAAGCACTACAGCCAGCGAAACCATCACAGCATTTTTGTAATCTGCTTTTCTTTTAAAAAGAAAATAAATTGCAGGTAACATCAGAAGAAGAGGTAGTGCAACCTGATTCACCAGATAAAGAAGATCAGTAAGTTGAACAATATACTCATGTAGCTTTCCTGATGATGGTGATTGAGGTTTTCTGAGATATGCTTTTGCATATATAAACCAGGGTACAGTAAGAAGCACTATGGGGATCAGGGAATAAAAAAAATTCTTGAGTTTCCTATTATCCCTGTACATCACCAGATAACAAAAAAGCCCTAACATAATAAATGGGAATGAGGCATAATTTGAATGGAAAAGAAGAACAGCAGAGCAGGCAAAGATACAAAACCCCTTTCTTGTTTCGAGAAAAGTTACGGCATAAACCATGAGAAGAGTGAATAATGGAAGAAGTGCATAATACCGGCATTGTCTGCAAAACAGAATGAACTGAAGATTCGTGGCGAGAAAAAAGGTTGCAAGAAGGCCTATTTTTTTATTATCCGTCAGTTTAACTGTAACAAAATAAAGAAGCCAAACTGTAAGAAAACCGCATAATGCAAAAGGGATCCTTCCTGCAAAGGTTGACTTCCCAAAAACCAAAAATGATGCAGCAGTAACATAGAACTGAACCCATGGATGCCAGGTCCAGACAAAGTCAGAATTAAAATCTGCACCATTCAAAGATGAAACAAGGTTTTTCCCATCCCAGGCAACAGGAATTTTATTTTCTAACAGATTTGATGAAACTACCGCTGTTTCTCCTTCATCCTGCCAGAAAGGGATATCCCCAAGGTTAAGAAAAAATGATGCACCTGCTAAAGTGAGTATGATTATTAAAACAACAAAGTCAGAGGTAGAGTCCTTTTTTGTCATTAGCTCTAATTGTAAAAAGGTCAGAAAACATTCTGAGGGAATCGTTTATGAGGCGCACCCTTGATTCAATAGTATTCCTGCATGTTATGGGCATCTTCTTTATTTTGTAACCAAGCTTCTTTGCGATATAGAGGACTTCAACGTCGAACCCGAATCTGAATATGGTAACTCTCTTAAATATGTTGACCGCACATTCATGCCTGAATGCCTTAAATCCGCATTGCGAATCAGTTATTCCGGGAAGTACAAGAGACTGCACAAGAAGGGAATATATTTTTCCGGAAATAGTCCGCAGTAATGGAGGGGGATTTATTATCCGGGAGTTCTTTAGATTTCTGTCTCCTATTAGCATTGAAATAGCAGGATCTTCAAACTCCTTTACCGCGTATGCTATATTCTCAGGTCCATATGACTGGTCTGCATCAACAAAAAAGACAATATCATTTTCTGCCTTCTCAACCCCTCTTTTCACAGCCATCCCCTTGCCGCAATTTAAATCAAGACGCTCAACAGAGATATTCGCTGAAACCCCTGATGCAAATTTCTTCACCAGCTCAGAGGTCCCGTCTGTGCTGCCATCATCAACTACTATTATTTCATACTTCGACATGAAGCCGGAAAAAAAATCCACAAGACCTTCAATCGTGGGAAGAATCCGTTTACTTTCATTATAGGCCGGTATAATAATAGAAATAGAGTTCATGTATATACTTTTATAAGAGATAGCGGGGCATGTCGTCAATGAAAAGTCAAAACTTGATTCCTAGAATAATTGGATATCTCTCACAGATTAGAATCTGTATAAGATATTGACTGAACAATGAATTCATATCAGTTAATAGCGGGAAGTCTCATAGTTTTCATTTCATTCGGTTTAAAAGCGGTTACAGGTCTTGGTGCAGCTCTTGTCTGTGTTCCATTACTTTCATTACTTATCGACATCAAAACAGTAGTCCCTCTGGAACTTATATTCGAGGTTTTTTTTGGTGCAGTAATAATAATCAAAATATGGGGCCAGGTAAAAAAAGACATATTAGTCATAATGATATCAAGCTCCTTTGCCGGAGTAATGGTAGGTTCCAGGATACTTGCATATGCAAGTCAGAATAGCCTGAGGATAATTCTTTCAGCGCTGATATTCATATTTGCCATAAAAATATTGTTCCCTGCATCAACAAGATTTTCAATAAAAAAAACGCCAAATATACCTTTTGGATTACTTTGTGGTTTTGCAGGAGGAAGTATTGGAGGAGTGACAGGACAGCAGGGTCCTCCAATTGCCATATATACTGAAAGCCAGATAGAAGACAGGGGAAAATTAAGGTCAACGCTTATTGCAATATTTTTTATAAACGACATCTTAAGGTGCGGCGTGTATACAGCACAGGGGCTTTTTACACAGGAACTTTTAACATCTGCTTTATATTTCTTACCATCCTTGATTGCTGCGGTTATATGCGGTTCGATATTTCATCTCAAAATAAATGAGGTTTACTTCAACAGGATTGTTGCCGGGATTTTGATCTGTTCAGCAGTATTTCTTGTTATACCCGCATTAAAAGGGAATTAAAAAAAACTGCTGCAAGAATCTTAAAAGTAATGTTTAAAAAATTCAATTTAAGATCTTTGCAGCAGATTCTATTTTATGGCAATTTCTAATCAGTCAAAAGAATCCATCGGTAGCGGATTAATTACCTTACCGATGTTCGTGCATTTCGGGCAACCGCTTATGTTCTTCTTTAATGCTACGAAGGCATACCCCTTTGCTTTTTCCACATTATTATACGGACCTGACCAGTAATCTGTAGGTGTTCCGTTATGAGGTTTGCAATCTGGGCACGTCGCCAGATGAATTACAGCCCTGCTATCCGGATAGCTGAGATATACAAAATATTCTGCCATGCCATTCCCCTCCGAAGATAAAGTTTCACATTATTCTATTAATGAGAGCTTTCAAAGTTGTCAAGCGAATAAATGAACGAAAAATTTCCATCTATTTCCTTCTTTACTTACTTATAGTCCGTTCCGCAGATAAGCATCTTTTCACCATGTTTGTAGAAAAGGACAATTATCTTATTGTCGCCTTTCTGCTCTACCACCTTTCCGAGACCAAAGGTGTCATGGGAAATGATATCATCAAGAATATAGCTCTCCCTGAAGATATAGGGCTTAGGATTGCTGCTAAGAAGCTTGTTGTAATATGATTCCTCTCTGTAAATGCCGGAAAGTCTGTCACTGCTTGTTCTTTTCTTAGATTTCCTTATGCCAGGTTCTTTCTCATTCAATAAGCGGCGGACAAGCCTGGTTGAGTTTTTCCCGCATCCGTTACAATGAATTTTAACTTTATCTTCACTAACTGAACGGATATTATGTGGAGACTTACCATTACACTTTCCACAAAAGATGTTGATAGTATTATTCTCTACCAAATCCTCCCTTTTTATAGTCATCTACGCCTCCTTAAAAAAAATTCGAAAATCTTTTGAGCAGGACCCCCAAATGGATTGCAACTAATTAGGAACCTGATAACATAAAATGTAAAATTAGTCAAATAGTTAGGAATAGCTAAGGAACTTTTTTTGCTCCCGACCGTCTATTAATAACAAAGGGAAGAAATGGCTGAACAGGATGGGAATGTTGAAGTTGACCTTATCAGGAAGGCAAGTTCCGGAGATATAGGAGCTTTTGAGCAAATCTTCCTGAAACACAAGAAAAGGATATATAACTACTGCCTGAGAATGGTTGGAAACCATGAAATAGCCAAAGAAGCAACTCAAGATATTTTTATAAGAGTATTCAAAGGGTTAAAGTCATTAAGGGATGAGAAACTCTTCGGTATATGGATTATGAGAATAGCATCTAACCTTATAAAAGATGTAATTAGCAAAAAAAAACATGAGTTAAAACTATTTATTGATAAAGGGGAATATACAAATAAGAGGATGGAGGGCTACAATTCGAGCCCGGATGATCATATGTCACCAGATGATAACCCGGAAGAAAAATTAATTGTCAATGAAAACAAAAGAATACTTCTTACCTGTCTCTCAGAAATAAACCAAACTTACAGGGAAATTCTGATACTTCATTACATAGAAGAAATAAAAATAGAGGATATCTCTGAAATCACAGGGCTTCCTGAAGGGACAATCAAGTCACGCCTTTCACGGGGGAGAGTGCAAATAGCTGAAAAATTTAAGTATTATCAGAATAAAGAGGGAAATCAATGAACTGCAGGAGAACACTAAAAAAAATAAACCCTTATCTTTCAGATGCCCTGAATGCTGAGGAGATCAGAAAACTTCAATCACATCTTTCCTCCTGCAGAAGGTGCAATGGAGAATTTGAATATCTTAAAAGCATAAACAATATGATCGGCAACATAGATTTCGAGGAAGAACCTGAAGGAATGTGGAATGCCATCAGAAATGAGATAATGATCGAACAAAAACATTCAAAGCGTTTATCCCTGTCTGATGCCTTAAGTAATCTCGACATTTACTTCGCCTCATTTTCATTTAGAAAACGCGTAGCCGCTGCTTTCGGAGTTTTGGCATTTATCCTGCTGCTCGCAGGAGGATTTCTTTACTGGAACCAAACCAGGTCACTAAGCACTTCAGGCGGGGGGGAGTATATGGAAGAATACATGGAAGCATCAATGAATGACCCGCTTTCTGACAGGATTGCTTTAAATTTCATAATAGCAAAAGCAGAGGAACAAAAATAGTGAAACCTCCAATATATTGTAACAACGATATTATATTCAGAAAGTTGTCTTTTCTTATTCCCGTCATCATTATCCAGATATTTGTCTGGACCGGCTGTTTTTTTGAAATATATGCAGAGACTGGCGAAGAAATCCTCAAAAAAGCCCTCAGCACTGAGGGGATGCTTGATTTCACCGGGACATCAAAAACCATATCCTACATGAAGCCCTATGACTTTTCTAACGAGGCTAATGTAAGTTACAGGCAGCATGGTATGTGCAGGATGGAATATAAAGGAGCCGGGGCTTCAAACATTGTTGTAATAAATAAAGACAACAGTCTGTTACGTTATGACAGGGTAAAAAAGATAGTGTTTCGAACTCTAGCGGAAGCTTCTCCTCAAAATACGGAAGACAAGAAGAAACTGTTATTTGAAAATTATAAGGTCATTCAGGAGGGAGAAGAAAAAGTTGCCGGGCGGGACACCTATCTTATTGAAGTCAGTTCAAAATATTCCGGCCGGCCATATAAGAAGCTCTGGATCGATAAATCCAACTACGCAATATTGAGTTCCAAACTTTATAATCCTGATAATTCTTTGCAGCTTGTGACATATTTTACCAGCGTGGATTTTAATTCTTCTGTCCCTGAAAATGCATTCAATGTCCCACGCGAAGTTAGAATAATAGATATTAGCGAAGGCCCTAAAAAAATAACATCAATTGATGATTTCTCAAAGCATGCCGGCTTTAAAGTTTTACAACCCGGCTGGCTTCCACCCGGTTTTGTTCTCGATGGCATCTACACTTATCAATGCCAGTGCGGGGTTGAAATGGCACACATCCGTTATTTTGACGGGCTGACAAGTATATCAATCTTTGAGGGGCCAAAAAAATGCCCGAGATGTGACGAAGGTTTTTCACCGAGGACAATGATGAGGGGACGGATGCGCATGGGCAGAGGATGTTCGCCTGCAAACTGTGAGCTTTTGGAACAGAGCGGAGAAAATCTGAGGGCATTCTTCAACAGCGGCACAAGGTTTATAATAATCGGGACAATAGCTGAATCAGACCTCGATACACTGAGAAAAAACCTGGAGAAAAATGAAGGTAATTAAAATTCATTGGAACCTTATAAGCATATGGGTTGTCTTAAAAAGTATAAGCCGAAATAAACTTCTTATTCCGGAACAGCAAATCAAAAATAACCGGAGGAGGTGAACAAGATGAAAAGGACAACATTAATTATTATGGTTCTCTTTTGCGTAGCAGCACTTGGGACATTCATGCTGGCCTTTGCTGCTGATGAGTCAGCATCAAAGAATGCTCCTGACACTTCTGCACAGCAGGCTCCGGCAGAAGGGCAGTATTATTATGGATGCTGCGGAGGTGGCGGCTATGGACCGCGCGGGCAAGGCTATGGCCCCAGAGGAGGAATGAGATACTTCCAGGGACAGCCAAATGCACAGAGTAGTCCGCAAAGCGGAGGCGGATGGTTCTGTCCCGGACCGGGATCATGGTACGGACCAAACACTCAGGGAAAATAAAATAATAGGGAAAATTTTTTCTGACAAACAGATAGTAATAAAAAATGGGAAACCTTTTTAGGCTTCCCATTTTTTTCTGTAGCATTAAATGAAACCTTCATGCAGCATTTGATACAAATTTTTTTATAGAAATGTTGGATTTCAATCCCAAACATCAACTAATAAGTTTACATTTTCAACATATTAACTCCAACTATTATTAGTAAACAGATTTGGCATTCATCTTGCATTTATTATTAAAGATAAGATAATTGAAAGTAGTTAACTAAATATCTAAGGGAGGAGCAAAATGAAGAAAGGGTTGCTTGGTGTAATAGCTATTACGTTTCTCTGTACAGTTTTATTTCTTCCGGCAAATGCCAAAGCTGAAACTCAGCATGACATGATGAATATGGGACCTATGAGCACTCTTACAGTTGACGGTTACATATTAAACTACAGTGTTCAGACTGCTGACGAGCATAAAAAAATGATGACAGACATGAAGATTGATCCAGCCAAAATGAAGATGACCCCACAGGCAACACACTTTTTTTCGCTTGAAATGAAAGGAACTGACGGAAAAGTTGTTGATAATGCAGTTGTACGAGTAAAAATAATAGATCCTGATCAGAAAGACCAGATACAATGGGCAGAGTTTTTAAAAGAAATGAATCACTACAGCTGTGACTTTAATATGCAGAAAAAAGGGAAATACGGGGTCATAGTTTTATTTAAAACTGCTGATGAAAAGAAACACATTGCAAAATTCTGGCATGAACTTAAATAATTTTTCTAAAATAAAAGGGAGAAAAATAGCCATGAAATCTAAGCATTTAATGGTTTCATCAATAATACTGTTAACAATTACAACCCTCGCATATTCCCATAATATGGGGTGGATAGCTCCGGACAATGTAAAGGCGATTAAAAATCCCATACAGGCGGATACAACTTCAATTGAAAGAGGGGCAAAAACTTATAAGGAAAAGTGCGTTATATGTCATGGCGAGAAGGGCGATGGCAAAGGTGTGGTAGGAGCAAACCTTACGGTTAAACCGTCAAACTTCACTGACAAAGAAATGATGGACGAAATGACAGATGGAGAAATTTTCTGGAAGATCTCAACAGGCAAAGGACCCATGCCTTCATGGAAGGATAAACTGAAGGAAAGCGAGATATGGGATCTGGTAAATCACATAAGAAAGTTTTCTGTTCCGGAGAAAAAGTAAATGAACAAAAAAAATATCGTTATAATAGCAATACTGTTTATTACTGCGCTCTTGGTTCTTAGGCAGGCAATAACGTTAAAGGGCTTTCCTGAGTCTGAAGCTTCAGCACAGGAGGAACTAATCGGGAAGAATGAAGCCTTATTAAAAATAGAAGGAATGACGTGCGGAAGTTGTGTTGAAAAAATAAAAACTGCCCTTTCTATCCCAGGAAAAACTGAGAAGGTTTATGTCAGCCTTGCAAGAGAGAATGCTTCCATCATATTCAATCCCTCTAAGATATCAACAAAAGAGCTTATTGATAGAGTTGCCAAAGCAGGCAATTACAAGGCAACTCTAGTAAAACTTAAAGATGAAAAAACCCTTGCCGGAGAAGCTGCAAAGAGAAAAGAGTTTTCAGCGAATTATACAATGGCAGTAAACGGAAAGAGGGTAACTAACGAGGAATTCAACAAAAAACTTTTTAACACAATAAACATTATAAAAAAACAGAATAAGCTTCCAATGCTCACCGAGGAGCAAAAACTCAGCTTAACAGGAGATCTCGCTGATGAAATGATAACTGAGATGCTGATAAATGATGTACTTGAAAAGGAAAAAATACAGGTTTCTGATGCAGAAATCAATCAGCAGATAGACAGTATTCTCAAGCAATATAACATGAATATGGAAAGCCTCAATGCAAGTCTAAAAGAAGATGGAAGGAGCTTTGACGATTTTCGCAATGATGTCGGAAAGAACATTATGCTGGAAAAGTTTCTAACCTCCAAAGTGTTTCCAAAGGATACGCCGGACAGCAAAAAAGGAGATCTTTTTCAGGCATGGCTTACAGAGATAGAGGATGCTGCAGACATTCAGATATACAACCCGGAAATTCTTCAGGCAAAAGATAGTGGAGGATCAACAAAAGGATGTGGCGGCTCATGCTGCTCAAAAAGCTAAGGAGATACAATATGGGAAAAAATAAGTTATTTGCTATTTTATTTGTTGCGGGAGTTCTGATGTTTCTTTCCCCATGGAAGGCAACAACAGCAGGACCAAATGTCCCGCCCCTCGACATAACGCAATTTGAAAAGGTTGAACTTGCAGATGGGGCGGATTTCACATACCCAGTTGACAAAGTTTCAGACGGGAAAGTCCATTATTTTATTTATAATAAAGGAACCTCTCCTGTACGCTTCTTCATAGTTAAAAGCTCAGACGGGGCGATAAGGGCCGCCTTTGACACCTGCGATGTATGTTTCAGGTGGAAACTTGGATATTATCAGAATGGCGATTTAATGGTTTGCAGGCGCTGTGGACAGACATTCCCATCTTCCAAAATCAATGAAGTTAAGGGTGGATGTAATCCTGCTCCTCTTGACAGAAAGATTAATGGAAAAAATCTGGTAATCCTGAGGAAGAACATTGAGGAAGGAGCTTTTTACTTTCAGTAAGTTAAATTCTTGAAATGATACATTACCCTGAAAAGCGAGCAAAGGTTTTAAACACCGGCAAAGGCAAAAAAAACACTACTGCAAGAGTTATATCCCTTGCAGTGGCTTTAATCCTTTTTGCATCAGCAGGATTTTACCTTTATAAAGTAAATGAATTAAAGTCATACAGTCTTGCGACCCTTAAGATAGACGGACTCTACTGTCCGTCGTGCCCTCCAAGAGTTAAGGCAGCCATAGAAAGCG
Source organism: Candidatus Schekmanbacteria bacterium (assembly GCA_016219965.1). Classification (NCBI taxonomy): domain Bacteria; phylum Candidatus Schekmaniibacteriota; species Candidatus Schekmanbacteria bacterium. The sequence continues at coordinate 600,952 of JACRJM010000003.1, read as the reverse complement.
TACCCGGTGTCATAAAAGCTGACGTTGATTTGTCAACCAACAGCGCACTTGTATATTTTGACAGCAAGAGGACTGATCCTCAGCAATTCGTAGCTGCAATAGCAAAGGCAGGTACAGGCGGTTATAAAGGAGAAGTGTTGATTGTTAAGGAGCGTGCAGAAGGATGAGACTTAGAGACATAGCATTTGAAAATCTGAAAAGAAGAAAAGGAAAAACTTTCTTCATAATACTTGGACTTCTTGTTGCTGTATCTACCGTAGTAACACTTGTAACTGTAACCGAGAAAATGGGAGAAAGCCTGGGACGGAAACTTGATGAATACGGAGCAAACATCATTGTAATCCCAAAGTCTGACGGCCTTACCTTAAGCTACGGAGGTATTGCTTTAGGCGAGATGTCTCTCGAAAAAAAAGAAATGGATGAAGCCGTTCTTGACAAGATCCGTAATATTGAAAACAGCAGGAACATAAGTATTATAGCCCCCAAGATAATAGGAGTAGTAAATTTTGCCGGTATAAATGTACCGATAGCAGGGATTGACTTTGAAGAGGAACTGAGACTTAAGAGATGGTGGAGAAAAGCCTCTCCAAATTATAAAGCACCTATGCCTGAACACGATATGGATATGGAGGGCACCAGCGCCGACATTCCGCAAAATAACGGAGAACCTGTCATACTATCTGACATGCGCGTTGAAAATGCTGCTATTATAGGATACGAAGCTGCCCGCAAACTTGGAATATCTCCCGGAGAGGATATACCGGGAAAAGACTTTCGTCTCTATTCATCTGTAGTTCTTGAGGAGACCGGTTCACAGGATGACATGATGATATTCACAAGCCTCCCCTTTGCGCAGAAAATCCTCGGGAAAGACGGAAAAATCTCTTTAATTGAAATAAGTGCTTACTGTTACAACTGCCCTATAGAGGATATCGTTTCACAGATATCAGGGATCCTCCCGCAGGCAAGGGTAACAGCTTTAAAAGAGGTTGTGCGGGGGAGAATAGAAACGCTCGATCACTTCAGAAATTTTGCTGCCGGTATTTCCGGTGTAGTTATACTTGTGGGAACGCTCCTTGTTTTTGTTACAATGATGGGCTCTGTAAATGAAAGAAAACGAGAGATAGGAATATTCAGAGCCATAGGGTTCCAGCAGAAAAGTATAATGCATATATTCCTTATTGAAGCAGTTACTGTGGGAGCCATTGCGGGCATAATTGGTTATGCTGCCGGCATAGGAGCAGCCTACATTGTTATGACTGCGTTGAAGGATTTTTCAGGAGGAGGTATTTCCTTTAACCCATATCTCGCCCTAAGCTCAGTAGGACTTTCTATTGTCGCAGGAATCCTTGCAAGCTATTATCCGGCGAGAAAGGCTTCAAGGCTTGACCCATCAGCCGCACTTAGGTCATTATGATATGAATTTTATTGAAATTAAAAACATTAAGAAAAAATACACAGGCAGTCACGAGGAGGTGTTTGCTCTTAACGGAGTAAACGTAACAATCGATGACGGAGAGTTTGTATCCATAATGGGACAGTCAGGCTCCGGCAAAAGCACGCTCCTTTCTGTTTTGGGAGGCTTGAATCACCCTTCCGGGGGAAATGTTCTCATTGATGAGATGGACATATATTCTCTTTCCAATGAGCAGATAGCAGCCTACAGAAGCGAGTATCTTGGTTTTGTATTTCAGGATTTTAATCTTATCCCCTATCTTAATGTCATAGAGAACGTAATGCTCCCCCTTGCCATACAGAAAGGGAGCAAAGCTGAAAAATCTGATAAAGCCCTCCGGGTGCTGGCAAAGGTCGGGCTGGAAAAAAAGATTGAAAGACTCCCGAACCAGCTTTCAGGGGGCGAACAGGAGCGGGTGGCAATCGCAAGAGCTATTGTTAACGATCCGCCAATAATCCTTGCAGATGAACCCACTGGAAACCTCGATACAGGCACAAGCAATGAGATTATGGCTGTATTTGATACGTTGAATAAACATGGGCATACAATTATAATGGTGACGCACAACCCTGAAAATGCAACGCACGCAAGCCGGAAAATAGTCATCCTCGATGGAAAGATAAAAGAAAATTGATGGATACCCATATTGACCCTGTAACCCCGATATTGTTATGGCTTGTTATAATCCTGGTGGCAGCCAAAATTGGCGGTGAATTATTTGAAAAAATCAAGCAGCCGGCTGTTCTGGGCGAACTTTTAGCCGGCATTCTAATAGGAAATCTCCCTTACTTTACAGGTATAGATTTTTTCAAACCAATTGCTCATGACCCCTATATTGACATTCTTTCAAGGATAGGAGTTGTAATTCTGCTTTTTGAAGTGGGACTTGAGTCCAACCTCGGCGAAATGATGAAGGTGGGCTGGACATCGCTCTGGGTTGCTACCGTAGGTGTTATTGCCCCATTTATACTTGGTTACTTTGTCAGCCTCTATTTTTATCCTTCAGGCAGCACCAATCTGCATATTTTCATTGGCGCAATTTTATGCGCCACAAGTGTAGGAATTACTGCAAGGGTATTTAAAGACCTCCGGAAGATTTCATCAAAAGAGGCAAAGATCGTGCTTGGCGCCGCAGTAATAGATGATGTAATGGGGCTCGTCATCTTAAGTGTAGTCACTGGAATTGTAATATCCGGAACCATAAGTGTTTCATCCGTTCTCCTAATAACTGCTAAGTCAGTAATCTTCATTTGTCTCGGAATATTGATAGGGATTAAAGCCGCCCCAATACTTACAAAATATGTTGCAAAGATGAAGGTTGACGGGACAAAGCTTGTCTTTGCTTTGAGCACAGCTTTTATCTTTTCTTATATTGCGAGCATGATAGGGCTTGCACCTATTGTTGGCGCTTTTGCCGCAGGTCTTATCCTCGATGAAGTGCATTTTTCTCGTTTCAGAACAGACGAACCATTAACAGACATCATTAAACCTATCTCAGGATTCCTTGTCCCAATATTTTTTGTCCTTATGGGGGTACAGGTTAATCTTCAAACATTCACTGATATGAAAGTCCTTGGTGTTGCGGCTGGAATAACTCTCGCAGCCTTTGCAGGAAAACAGGTCTGCGGATTTGCTGTCGGCAAGGGGATAAACCGATTATGCGTAGGATTCGCAATGGTTCCAAGAGGAGAAGTTGGACTGATTTTTGCCTCAATCGGAAAACAGATTGGAGTCTTAGACGATTCCATCTTCAGTGCTGTCGTAATAATGGTGATGGTTACAACGCTAGTAACCCCGCCGCTGATAAAGATAAGCTTCAGGGAAAATCAATAAAGATATTTCATCCGTCTCTTTCGAGCGAGCTCACTAAGTTAGGATAGATGATTATCTTCTGGCTTGGCTGGATGCTTGTTGCAGATTTAATCTTATTCCACTGCATAATCTTAGGAATTGTAACACCATATTTCTTTGCTATGACGGAAAGTGTTTCTCCTTTTTTGACACTGTGAAGGATATAATTATCCTGCTTTGTCTTTGCTGCCTGTTTGCTGCTTGCAACTTTAGTTGCAGTTTTTTGCGACTCTCCCGCTTTTGTTCCAGAATAAATCTTGAGTTTCTGATTTAATGAAAGGGCTGATGACTTAAGATTATTCCATTTCATTATACTTTCCGTTGATGTTCCGTAGGCGCGGGCAAGATCAAATAAAGTGTCGCCATTTCTTACAGTGTGGACTGAAAGCTCACCTTTCTTTCCTTTAACCGGAGAAGAAGAAGCATAGGCTGTAGTCTTTTTCCCCTGACCTGCCCATTTGTTTGGAACTAATATTTGTGTACCCGCAAGTATCGTTGAAGGCTTCTTTATATGGTTTGCCGCAATTATTGCTTCAGAAGGAACGCCAAATTTGCGGGAGATAGATTTCAGGGTTTCATTCTTCTGAACTGTATATTTTACAAAGGCAAGACTGAAGGAGTCTTTTATTTCTTCAAAATTTTTAGCGAATACTTCAGATTTCCCACCCGGAATGCGGAGCTGATAGCTCGCAACAGGCGGTGTTGACCAGTAAGTTATTTCAGGGTTAAGGTGTTTGATCTCTTCCTTTTCTGTTTCTGCGCATTTTGCGGCAGAATCAAGATCTATAGGACGGTCAAGCGTTATAGTATCATACTCAAGGGGCTTTTCATATTCCACCTCCAGTCCGTAACGCTGTGGGTTTTTTGCCACAATTACAGAGGCTATAAAAGCTGGTACATAGTTCATGGTCTCCCGGGGAAGACGCAGCGACCAGAAATCTGCTGTATCCTGACTCTGGATGGATTTTGCAACCCTCCCCTCTCCTGCATTATAGCTTGCAAGGGCCAGATACCATGAGCCGAATGACTCGTAAAGAAATTTTAAATATGCCGCAGCGCTGTGTGTTGATTTTTCAAAGTCACGGCGTTCATCAACCCACCAATTAATATCAAGACCATATTTTTTCCCTGTACCGGGAATGAACTGCCACATTCCACCAGCCCTTGCCTTAGAATAAGCCCTTGTATTAAAACCACTTTCTATAAGGGGAAGATAGGCAAGGTCAAGGGGGAGGCCTTCTTCTTTAAGGATTTTTCTAAGTATGGGAAGATAGGCATTTGACCTTGAAAGCCATGTCTGAAACTTACTTTTTACGTCAGTTGAAAAAAATTCAATATACTTGATCACTTTATCATTTATCTCCAAAGGGAGATCATAGTCTATTTCCTTGAAGTCAAGCATTACCTTTTCCCTGATTGTCCTCTCTTCCTCGGGTTTTGCTCTTATCCTTGCAAGAAGAATCTCTTCACGTGTCTTAACATCTTCTGATTCTTTCTTTTCCAGTATATCAAGCACATTCCGGGATAGCTGGTTATAGAAGTTATTTACTTCATCAGGATAGTTGTCCTTAAGTTCAGAGTTTTGAAGCAATTCGAGTGCGTTCTCGAATTCATCCTCTGCAAGTTCCCACTTTCCCTCTTGTGTAAATTTGACACCTTTATTGTAGAACTCATCTGAAGAGACAAAGAGCTCTTCCAATTCCTTGTTGGGCGGATTTTCAGGGAGTGTAACTTCAGGAACAGGCTCTGTGTCAACCTGCAAATCATTGGAGTCAGCTTCAGCTATGTCAGATTCATAATCGGCAGGAGGCAAAGGCGGCCCTTCTAAAACATAGACCTTGTTATTATCCCAATAATCTGATGAAAGCTTTTCCCAGGCACAACCCCCTGTCAAGAGGATCAAAATTATCAATAGCAGTGAAAATTTGCGCATTCTCTCCCCTTAAATATAACTACCCCCCCTGCGTTACCTGATAAATATAACCTTCTATAGTCTATTGTGTCAAGACAAAGAGATGTAAAATGGTATTAAACAAGGTGCCCCGGAATCAGAAAAGGGGAAGCTGGGAGCCCCCTGTTTCCTTTATCAATAACTCTATCCTTTTCCGAAGTTCATCCCTTACACTCCTGAAGATATGAAGGACTGCTTCCTCTCCCCCATGGGCAGAGGCAGGGTCAATTATATCCCAATGAAGTCTTTTAAAGGAACCTACCGGGATCATGGCACATGTATCACGGGCATCCCCGCATAGAGTGACAACATAGTCTATTTCCTGAAGATTGATCTCTTCTATTGATTTCGACCTCTGTCCGGAGATGTCAGTGCCGACCTCTTTCATTACCTTTATGGCAAGCTGATTTACTGATGTTGGAACCGTACCGGCACTCAAGACTTCTACAGTATCTCCGCCTAAAGCCCTCCCAATGCCTTCAGCCATCTGGCTCCGGCAGGAATTGTTAGTGCATGCAAACAATATGCGCGTTTTCTTTTTCATAATTTACAGGCATTTTAATAATTTACAAACAATGGAGCAGTTTCTTGCTCCATAGACAGTCCGCACAGGGTTCTTCATTTCCATAACAATCATAGTTGAAATTATCCTTAAAATATCCACAGGAATCGTAAGCCGAGCAGTCAAGGCAGTTTGGAAAGTCAAACTTTGCAACCTTTTCCCTTAATGTGCTGTATTTTTTCCCTTTCCAGATATCAATTATATCCTGCTCATTGATATTCCCAAAACTCGTTCTGAAAGTTTCCCTCTGGCAGCCATTTACGAAATACCTGTTTTCATGGAGGACACGCAGACAGGTCGAAACATCTCCGTCCCATCCGACAAAACAGGTCCCATCCTTTATAAATTTGCACTCCCTTGTAAATTCCGGAATTATAGGAGGGTAAATCAGCTCAATATTATATTCTAAAGCAAGCTTTAAAGCATCAGAAAAAACCTTAGCAGCCTCAGCATAAATCTTGTCCCCGTCTATCTCTATCAGCCTCGGTATATTGAGGAACAGCTCTTTTTTCTTGGCTTCATTGAATGCCTTATCCATTATGTCCCAAAGAATCCCAGACAATTCATCCTTTTTATGTTTAAGGAGCAGAAAATTGAAATTTGCATATTTTTTTATATCTAATCCCTTCTCCTTAAGTTTCTCCTTTATATCCCTGTAAATGTCAAAGGAGTCATTTGACAGGGGTTCGAAAAGCTTCTTTAAATTCATATCAGGTGAGTATGGAAATATATGTGAAAATATTAAAAGCTTTGCCCCTTTCCTATGGGCAAATTCAACAACCTGAGGTATTTCGTGGAAGTTTTCCTTTGTGGCAACAAGCTCAAATCCAAGGACGGGGTTCTCCCTGCCAAGTTTCTTTTTTGCCATATTTAAAGAATCTATATTCAATTCAACCTGCTTGAAACAGGCCCCTACCCTTATGCCGGAAAAATTCTCAGGATCTACACTGTCCAATGAAATTACAAGCTTATCAAGTCCTGCCAGGACAAGTTTTTCCGCTATCTCCCCATTAAGAAGCATCCCATTTGTAGTAAACCCTGTCTTAGAAGTTTTTTTCATATTATCCTTGGCAAACTTCAAAATCTCAAGGAATTCAGGGTTCATCAGTGGCTCACCGATGCCGTTAAGGTTTACATATTCGACTTCGCGAAGGACAGGGAGAAGCCTCTTGAATGTATTGAGGCTCATATCTCCTTCCTCACCCCTCTTAAAGCTTTTGACGCACATGGCACAGCTGATGTTACAGCGAGATGTTGTCTCAACGTACAGTTTTTTGATTAGCTCAGTCATTAATGACCTTCTTACTAAAAAATAAAAACTCTTTTCACAAGTATTTTAGATATTATTCTTAAACTTCCTGTGGCGCGGAAAAATATCTTCTTTGAAACCAGAAGGCCACATTTACAAGGCTGATTAATACCGGCACTTCAACAAGGGGGCCTATCACAGCGGCAAAAGCTTCACCAGAATTTATACCAAAAACTGACACTGCAACTGCTATAGCCAGTTCAAAGTTGTTGCTTGCAGCAGTAAATGAGAGAGAGGCGGTCTTTGAATAGTCTGCCCCCACCTTCTTCCCCATATAAAAGGAAACAATAAACATGATTACAAAATAGAAAAGTAAAGGTACTGCGATTCTTAAAACATCAAGGGGAAGCCTTACAATGTACTCTCCCTTAAGGGAAAACATGACAATTATGGTGAAAAGAAGTGCTATCAGTGTAAGAGGGCTTATTAGGGGAATAAAAACATGCTCATACCATTCCTTCCCTTTTATCTTGAGGAGAGTAAAACGGGTTATAACTCCCGCAATAAATGGAATGCCAAGATAGATAAACACGCTTTTTGCTATTTCCTTTATTGTTATTTCCACAATAGCGCCTTTAAGGCCAACAAGAGGAGGAAGAACTGTGATAAAAAAATACGCATAAACTGAAAAAAACAGGACCTGGAAAATAGAGTTGAATGCGACAAGCCCTGCACAATACTCTCTGTCTCCATTTGCAAGCTCATTCCAAACTATCACCATGGCAATACAGCGGGCCAGGCCTATCATTATGAGCCCCACCATATACTCAGGATAATCTCTGAGAAAGATAATGGCCAGAAGGAACATTAAAACAGGTCCGACTATCCAGTTCTGCACAAGAGAAAGTGAAAGTAGCTTAAAATTGCCGAACACTTCACCCAGCTCCTCGTACTTTACCTTGGCAAGGGGAGGATACATCATCAATATAAGACCTACGGCAATAGGGATTGAAGTTGTTCCTACCTGAAAACCTGTTATAAGCTGGACTATCCCCGGCATCGCAAACCCAAGTCCAACGCCTATTATCATTGCAAGAAAGATCCAGAGAGTTAAAAAACGATCAAGGAACGATAATTTTTTGGTTAGTGCATCCATGATATTTTCTCCTTTATTCGCATTTATTCTTTTCTCTGCGGAATTTGTTAAGTCTCTTTAAGTCTTCAATAGCAACAGGGTCTTTTAACATCAACACCCTAAGGCATTTAAGTATTTCATCCCTTGCAAAATCATTTTCACTCCCTCTATAACCCTCATTTCCTCTATCATTAGTGATATCATTTTCTATAATCGAGTAATGCATCCATGTACCCTGCCTGCGCCCCCTCACAAGCCCTGCGTTCTTTAAATAAGCTATATGTCTTGAAACTGTAGACTGGGGCATATTGAGCACTGTCATTATGTCACAAACACATATCTCTCCATCGATTACAAGATTCATAATGCGGAGACGCGTTTCCTCAGAAAGTGCTTTTAAGATTAACGATGTTCTTTCCATATCATTTAATCCTTTAATCCTTTAATCCGTTTATACGGATATACTATTCGTTAAGACGTAACAGGTCAATACTTTTTTGGGTTTGACCGCAGGATGAACATTCTGCTATTCTTTAAAACAAATGAATAAATCCAATTTTTTTACATTGATAGTTTTCTCCGCTATTCTTTTATGCGCATCCGGCTGTACATTTAATTTTCCTCTATTCTCCGAGGAAAAGCCCCTTGAAGAAACAAAGCTGGAAGGTAAAGGAAAGTATAAAATTCTTATTCTCGATATCTCCGGAGTGATCGTATCAGAAGAAGCAGTCTATGTTTCAGGCCTCGTAAAAAAAGAAAACACTGTGAGCCTGGTAAAAGAAATATTGAGCATGGCAAAAGAAGATGACAGGATAAAAGCGGTAGTCCTTAGGATCGATAGTCCCGGCGGCACTGTAACGGCAAGCGACATCATCTACAGAGAAATACTTAAATTCAAAAAGGATACGCACATCCCCGTCTATGCCTCAATGATGGATGTGGCAGCTTCCGGAGCTTTATATATTTCAATGGCATGCGACGGCATTTATGCCAATCCCACTACAGTGACAGGAAGCATTGGTGTGATATTTGAGAATATAGATCTTACGGGACTTCTCGACAAACTTGGAATTAAGGACAGGACGGTAAAGTCAGGGGATAAGAAGGACATGGGCTCGCCCTTAAGGAGCGCATCTGAAGAAGAGCTAAAGATAATGAAGGACATCACTCTTGACCTTTACGGAGAGTTCCTCAATGCCATATCAGCAGGCAGGCCGAAGCTCGCACGGGCTGAAATAGAAAGGCTTGCAGACGGCAGGATATATTCAAGCCGTCAGGCGCTAAATGCAGGGCTTATTGACGGGATTTCATATCTTGATGAAGTAATAGAAAAAGCTAAAAAGAATGCAAATCTCGAAAAAGCAAAAGTTGTAATGTACCAGCGGCCGGATTCATACAGGAACAATATTTACTCTCTATCCCAGAACACCCCCATGTCCTATGAGGGTGTCAGCCTTTTTGAGTGGCGCAAACTCTCAGAGCTTCTCTCGCCAAAATTCATGTACATCTGGGAACCGGGAGTAGGAATATTGCCATAGCAGCAACTATTACTCGTATTCTTTTTTAACTTCTTCCCCTGTTAGTTTCCCATTTCGATAATACTTAACATTGACCTCTTTATAGTTTCCTTTTTTTTCTGATGGAGTTGCATATACTTCTTCATTCAATCCATCTTTTGTTGTTCGGTAGTATTTAACAGGTGTGCTTCTATGCGAAGATTCTTTAGAAGCATAATCAATGATGTTCCCGATAATTCCACCTACAAGAGCGCCTCCCACTGATCCTAACAATACGCCTTTCCATGGGTTTCCATCGCTCGCAATAAGGCCAAGCAAACCGCCGCCCAGCGCCCCTATTCCTGCACCTGCCTTTTCCCTTGTAGTTAAACGATCAAAATACTGACATCCGCTTACAATCAGTGTCATGACCAACAATACGCTTAATATCTTCATAGCCATCTCCTTTAGTTAAAACTGACTTTAAAGATGGTTCATTCCTGACTTAAAATTAATTTATATAGATTAAAATTTCAAGCACCCCAACTCTAAAGTCTAACTTTATTTCAACATATTTTTATTTGTTGATGCAGAGTAGATTAAATCATTGACAGTCTGTAGCTATTGCCCGGGTAATTGTTCAGATATTTTCAACTTGATTAACTCTGATTATCAAGATAAAAATAAAATTCAGAAACAATTATTTTAAGGGAGATATTGATGCGTACGAGATTAAGACTGTTGCCGTTGCTAATGTTGTCATTGTCCATCTTAACCGGATTATTTTTATTATGCCCGGTTGAAACCTCTGCGGAAAACGCTATTTCATCAAATTTAGATGAAGCAATTTTCACCCTTGATGCTCCAAAACTAAAGGCAGAAGCGGAAAAATTAAAAGGGGTTACAAACCCTGAAGGGGTTGCTGAGCTTGGGAAAATATATTTCAAGCTTGCAGAATATTATGAGCTTAAATCTCCGGATAATAAGGGTGCCGACTGGGATGAATCGGAACTCTACGTGAATTTAGCACTTGAAACACTAAGAAAAGCCGGCAGTTTTGAGAAAGCCACTTTTGATACGCATTTTTACCTTATGAGGACACTGATTTACAGAGTAAGGCATTATGGGGGAGGCATGCTTGATGTAATGAAGATAATGCCCTTAACCAGTGAAGCTACAAAAGAGGTTGAAACAATGGCAAAGCTCGAACCAGGGAATCCCTTAATTTCTTTAGCCAGGGGGATTCAGGCCCTCTACAAACCTGAGTTCGTAGGAGGAGGAATAGCGCCTTCAGTTGCTGAACTTGAAAAAGCATTAAAATCATCTCCTGATAATTCTGAAATACTTTACTGGCTGGGCAGGGCATATTCATATACCGGGGCAAAGGGAAGAGATTCTCAGAAGGCAAAGGAGTATCTTGAAAAGGCCATGCAGGTTAATCCAAAGGACAACAGGTTTAAAATGGAGCTTCAGAAAATAAAAATCTGAAGTATATAAATGAAAAAAAGAATTTTTTGTCTAATATTAATTGTTGCGGCAATAATTGCATTTCAAACTAGACTTGCCCAAACAGAAGAAATACAACAGCCGGCATATAAGGGCATAGCTTCATCAGAACTTAATGAGAAGCTTTCAAAAGATGCATCCCTTTTTATACTGGATGTGCGGACCGAGGCTGAGTATAACGACGAACATATTGCCGGAGTAAAAAAGCTTATCCCATTAGATCAGATTGAAACCCGAATCGGTGAACTTGAAAACCTTAAGGACAAAGAAATAGTCGTATATTGCAGAAGCGGGAGGCGTAGCGCTGCTGCTGCACAAACTCTAAGCACAAAGGGGTTTACCAAAGTCTATAATCTCACCGGCGGAATCATAGATTACAAGGAGAAAGGCTACAAGACAGAGAAGATTCTTAAACCAGCAGAATAGTAAAAAGGCTACCTGCTGTTTAGGAGCAGAAGATTGCCGCTTTCATTCCAGAAGATATTCTGGATTGCATCAAGTAGACCGTAGAAGGTATCAGGATTTTTCGCAGATACGGGAATTGCGTCTTCATGAGCCAAACAGATGTTCTTCACCATCTGACCATCAAGCCTGTCTATCTTATTAAAAACAAGAAGGATGGGCTTTGTGTTAAGCTCAAGGTCGGAAAGTATTTTGTTCACCGAGATTATGTGCCGGTCATATGAGCTATTTGAAATGTCAACTATGTGGAGGAGGAGGTCTGCATCTGCAAGCTCTTCAAGGGTTGCGCGGAAGGCATTTATAAGGTCTGGGGGCAGGTCCCTGATAAATCCTACTGTGTCTGTTATTATTACCTCCCTTTCCCTTGGAAATCTCAGTCTTCTCGAAGCAGGGTCAAGCGTTGCAAACATTTTCTCTTCAGCTCTAAAACTGCTCTTTGTAAGGTTGTTTAAAAGAGTTGATTTCCCAGCATTGGTGTAGCCTATTATTGAAATTACAGGCACTCCGGTCTTATTCCTCTTTGACCTCTGGACAGCCCTTTCCTTCCCAAGCACTTTTATCTTCCTTTCAAGAAAGCTTATCCTTTCCCTTGCGCGACGTCTGTCAACTTCGAGTTTTGTTTCACCGGGGCCCCTTCCTCCGATCCCTCCCATAAGCTGCGACATCTCTACCCCTTTTCCTGCAAGGCGAGGAAGCGTATATTTTAACTGTGCAAGCTCAACCTGAATCTTTCCTTCACTGCTGTGGGCGCGCTGGGCAAATATGTCGAGGATAAGTTGGGTGCGGTCAATGACCTTCATGTCGGCAAACTCAGCTATTGAGCCTGCCTGTGCAGGGCTTAAATTCTGATCAAAGATAAGAATATCCGCTTCAAGCTGCATACAGCGTGTAACAAGATCAGCAAGCTTCCCTTTCCCCAGGAGAAACTTCGGGTTGAAATCATGCACCCTCTGGATCACTGAATCCACAACTTCAACGCCGCTTGTTTTGGCAAGCTCCTTAAGCTCCTCCATAGAATACTCTGCATCTGTGAACCTGTCCCTTGCAACAGAGATAAGTATTGCCCTGTCCCGTCCTGCCGATTTTCTCCCCGAAGGAGTCTTTCTTGCAAACTCTTCTTCAAGTGATGAGATAAGCTCCCTGAAGTTGACATTGACATTGGCCGGATGCGCAGGCTCTATGAAATTCCAGTTGGAACCGTTCTTATTATATGGAAGAAGGTGAGCAGCCCTTAAGATAATAGGAAGACCGTCTGCACCAACCTCTATTGAGGCAACAAGATCTAATCGGAGAAGAGCAAGGTCTGTGAGATCATCGTGGCTCAATGGTTCATTTTTTAAATGCGTGTGGACAAGGCGAAGCCCCCTGAATCTTTTTTCCCCTTCGCGTGTTCGCCCAAGACCAGGAAGCATCACACTTCCCGAATCTCCCACAACCACATACTCGATCTCGCCTTTCCGGTTAATGAGGACACCAACCTGCCGGCGTAATTCAAATGATATTTCGGAGATAGCCCTTGCAAGCTCAGGAGATACTATTTTATCAGGAGGGGTTCTGCGCCTGTATAGTTTTTCAAGCTCATTTACTGTTGCTGCTTTAAGACCTGTGGTGTTGCCATAAACTTTTGTACTTATCTTCTTTCACCTCCGCAATAAATCATATGATTTATTGCCATCACAATTTCAACATTTCTACAGCTTTTTCAATAAGCAGGGAAGCTCTTTTTTTATCAGATGCCTTTGCAGAGATAGTGACCTTTATTTTCGTATCCTTTGAAAATTTATCCGGGCGGGACTTGATATAAACTCGCGGGATTTTTTTCATGGCTCGCTCGATAAGCGGTGCAAGTTTTGACTCATCCCTGAATGGAGTTAATATCGTTTTCTCAACGATTGCAGCTCCTAAAGTCTTTTCCTTGAGCAAAGGCAAAACAGAATTCACCATTATATCTTTCATCTCTTTTGGTACTCCGGGAAGCGAAACTATGGTTGTTTTTCCAAATCGCACCAAAATTGCAGGAGCTGCTCCTACATTGTTTGGAAGCGGTATTCCACCCAGAGGCATAAATGCCATCTTTTTTCTCTCTGAAGTTAAACCCTGAGAGCTTACAGCTCCTTCTTCAAAGAATTTCCTGTAACTTTTTCTAACCTGTGCCAGGGCATCTTTGTGAATTGCATGCTTTCTTTTTAATGCCAGAGACAACGCCTCTGATGTCTTATCATCGAAAGTCGGGCCAAGTCCTCCTGTTATTATAAGAAGAGAGGGTGAGCCTTTTAGCGAAAGCCTTATCTCTTTAGATATGGCATCAAGATCATCTTTAACCGTAGAACGGTGCGTTATCTCAAAGCCTTTCTTTGAAAGCATCCCTGAAAGCCAGTGGGAGTTTCTGTCAAGAACTCTGCCGCTTAAAACTTCATTGCCCACTGCTATGATATTGGCAGACAATAATTCTCTGGCGTCCATAACAATTTTTCTTATTTAAAGTCTAAACAAGCGTTATCCTGCATGTTTCACCCGGTTCAACTTTAATCTTCAATTGTACCATATTGGCAAAATTCTCCCACACCGGGATACACCATTTATTGCAGACATCACCCCATTTAATGCTGTAAGTCCCCACGGTGCTGTTCTGGTATTCCAGGATACTTTTGAATGGACATGGGACAGAGCGTTCGTTTTCCTTTATGTCTATATGCTCATAGAGCTGGTATGAACAGCTTGTTCTCTCAAAATTAGCCCATAGGAAAATATCTTTCCCCATTATGGGAATTGCATTTTTCACATACTTTTCTATCATCGGGGCAAGTGTCGAAGAGTAGTGGTCTGCGTGTTCCTTGGCAAGCCCTTTTTTCACGGCAAAGTCTAGGTTCCTCAAATGAACCCTCACAAGCCCGTCATAAAATTTTACAGGGTATGGGCTTGTAGTGTCATAGGTCTTGATCAGCTCCTTTATCCCGTCTGCAAGGTCGTCCCTCTCCATTATCTTCTCATCAAGCCAGGCATCAGCACTGCCGGGAAGATTCATAATTGCGAGCGAAGAAAGAAATCCTATGCCTAAAGCCTTCTTTGTGAAACTCCTGCGCGATACGGATTTATTATTATCAATATTCATGATTTTTCTCCTTTATTACGCTAACTTAACGCGACATTCTTCGCCGGGAATGATTTCAAGTTTCACACCTATATCTTTTGCTGCGCCGTTCCATGCGGGAACGCACCACTTGTTGCAGACATCCTTCCACTCGTATTTGAATGTTCCGTTATATTTGCCAATCCATTCCTTGCAATCATCGAGCTTCCCTTTATAGGGACATGGGAACGAACGCTCTCCCGGCTTTACGTTTATCCTTTCAAAAAGCTGATAGGAGGTGGTAGTTTCTTCAAACAATCCGCGCAATGCCTTTTCAGGACCATCCTTCTCAACCGCCAGCTTAATTCCCTTGAAAACAGGGGCCATGGTCATAAGGTAATGGTCAACGTAGTCCTTCTCTATCCCCAGGGGAATGCAGAAATCAAGGGCTGAAAGCACTGCCTTGGTTATTGTTTCATTGAACTTGTGCGGATAGGGGGCTGTACTGTCATAGGTGGTATAAAGGGATTTGAGCGCATCACTGAGATCATTACGGTTTAAGAATCTCTCATTTTTCAATGAAAACTTCATCTTGTTCGCCATCACCTTTTCAGGCAAAGCCAGCGCAGTCAAAACTGCGAGCGCTCCCCCGCCTTTCAATGCTTTCTCAGTAAAACCTCTTCTTGAGATAGAATCCATAACCATTCTCCTTATTGTGATTTCTTAAAACAATAATTTCCCAAGTTTGTTTCCCGCTTCCTCACTGCAAAGGTTAGGTATGTCAGAAAGTATGCGCGGTGTTGCCTTCTTAAACATGGAACGGAACATCTCCCCGACCTGTTTCCCCTCTTCGATTATTGCCTTTTCCTTTAAAACTGGGATGCTTTCAAAGCTTCTCACAAACTCCCTGTAAAGCGCGCAATAATCAAGTACCCAGGGTAATGTTATACTCCTTGATGACTCAGAAAAATCTCCTGCCATCATTCCCCCTGATGTATAATCGCCAAGCATCGGGTTTCTCACACCCGAAAGCAGTCCTTCAAGTCCGTCATGCTTTTTCCGCAACTTCATCACAGGCTCGCAGAACACAGCCCTGTAAGCGGGATCCTTTGAAAGGAGGAAAAGATCGGCATTCAGGTGGTCATATTTTCCACAATGGAATGAAGCCTCCATTGCAAAAACAGGAAGCGGGATATTCGATGAAGGCCTGAAGGCAGCTACGATAAATTCGCATTCATCTACGATACTCTTGTTTTTGATGTTTTTTACCCATCCATTTTCAAGCGACATGACAGTCACTTTTTCCAGAGGAATGGAAGAACTTTTACTCGTGTAAATTCTAAGCCTCAGCTTCTCATTATTCTTTTCAGCGACCACAACCTCTTCACTCTTCATCATTCTCAGTACATCTTCGAATAGGCTTGCAAATTTGTGCTTGAATTCTTCAGGACCCATGGAATCCCCTTATTCTTTTTTTAGTTTTCAGGTTTGGCAGTTCCGCGGCAGGCGCATGTAGTTTTAAGCCTAAGCGGAACTGCCAAACCTGCGTTCTCTAATTATAAATCATATTCACATGACTGGTAGCTTCCCCGTTAGGCACCTGCTGTTTAGTGCCAGAGCGGGACAGCCAAGCCTGTCTCAATTATCCCTTTATTAACATTAAGCCTGTAAAACTGAACTCCTGACATCTATCTTTGCCGGATCAGCATTCCCTATTCCCATTTTCTCCGCAGACCATATATGACCTGCATGTTCTGTCGTTATTGCCGGAAGTCCTTTTTCTTTTCTCCTGTCATTGATGAGATTGTAGCCTGTAAAATCTGCGGCAACCCTGTCAGTGCTCATTATGATTTTGTGGTTTACTCCTTGCGGATCCACATG
The DNA here is from genome assembly GCA_016219965.1 of Candidatus Schekmanbacteria bacterium. Taxonomy (NCBI): domain Bacteria; phylum Candidatus Schekmaniibacteriota; species Candidatus Schekmanbacteria bacterium. The sequence goes on along the minus strand of JACRJM010000003.1, from coordinate 584,333 downwards.
GGCGCTTCCTTCGTAGATTCCCATCAACGCATCAAGGACAACAAGCTTGGTCTTCTTCATAAGCTGCTCGCTGAAATTTACCTCGGCAATCTGTGGGTCTGCGCGATGCGCATGCATCTTCTCCACCACAGAAGGCATGTCAGCCTGAAATATGCCAAATGTAGCCTGCTCTGAAAGATTGATTGTGCCGTACATGTTCTTTAGCGAAAGCGTCACCCCTGTAAACTCGGCAGATTTAAGCACCGGAACATTTATGAGATAGTCTATCTGCTGGGAAAGTATCTTGCTGTGATGTCGCTCGATGTTCTCGGATTTGATGTAAACCTTGGCATCCATGTCAAGGCACTGCCTGTACACATCCATGGGGTCGGCCGGCTGGACTTTTATCCGGTTGTTGGGTCCCACCAAACCATGATATGTACCGTAACAGCGGTATCCTTCATCAGTGGTATTAATCTTGTAGCCTGCATCGGTAAGGCACTTTTCAAGGTTGTCCCAGATAAGTATGTTCTTCTTGTTGATACCCGCATCTACCATGCTGTCGACAATCGCGAGAGCCACCTGCGGATGCGCCGGTATTCTCTTGTTGATGGTATTGACCTTTAACCCAATAACCTCTTTTTCTTTTAAATCAGGGAATATCTTAAGCCATGCTTCTTTTATTGAACCTGTACCGGTTATCGCTTTTATCCCCTCATCCACCATGGCTCTTACCCGGACACCATCTATTACAAAACCATCAGTAATAGACTTCGTGTCTTTTATAACTGATACTATGGACTTTGAAGGGGCAGCACCCGCAACATCTCCGGCGCGGGAAAGCAGTCCCATAGGATTTAAAGAAAGTGCGGCTGCAGCAACGGTTGATGTTTTGAGGAATGTCCTTCTTGAAAGAGGAGAATCAAGGCTTACCTTTTTATCTTTTTCATTCATATCTTCTTTCATATATATGCTCCTTTTATTGCGCTTTATTATTGTGCCTTATTGTTGCGCATTTTTTATGTCATTGTAGGCTTTGATCACAACCTTGCTGAACTTCTGCTTGTAAAATGGATTTTCGCCGGCAGGAAATTTTATTTCTTCTGCTGCTTTTTCAGGCGGGATATTCTGGTCAACGTAACTTTTTACTTTTGCCCTGAATGCGACAAGCTTATCTATTGAGTCCTGAATGTCTTTTTTACTAGCAGTATAAACCGTTGAACCCATTGCTGCCAGATGTCCGCAGACCATCTTGTCTATATCGAGTTCCTGCATTTTTTTTAGCGATGCTATCTGCCTGTCAATATTGCCGTCATCCCTGTAATCAGGAAGCCCCGAACCTTTTATGAAAAGGTCTCCGCTGAAAAGCACTTTCTCTTTTGGAAGATAAACGATGATGTCTCCTGCCGTATGGCCGCCGCCGAAGAATTTAAGCTCAATTGTCTTATCTCCCATCTGGAGCGTCTTTTCATTATCAAAGGTTATATCCGGAGGGGTGAACTTGAATTCTCCCAATGCCTTTAGCTGTTCATCAACTTTTCCCGCATCCTGGTCTGCTTTCCTCTGGGCTATTACCTTTGCAGTAAATTCATGGGCTATTATGTGTGCCTGAGGAACAAATACTTCATTCCCCCCCACATGGTCAGTATGCCAGTGGGTGTTTATTACATATTTTACAGGCTTGTCAGTTACCGCCTTTATCTCCTTTAGTATCTCGCTCCCAAAATATGGGGAAAGAGTTGTATCCACCACGACAACACCTTCGTCTGTAACGATAAAACCGCAGTTCGAAAACCCGAAGTCAGGTATTACATATACCCCTTTCGCGATTTCCTTAGCATGTCTTTCCTCTGCATGACAGGGTACCTGAAAGGCTGAAATCAAACACAGACATAAAACAGGCATTATAAGTTTGTAAAATTTCATCATGCGCTCCTTTAAATCATTAAAATTCGAACCCCAGCTTTTTCATAAGTTCATCAATGGATTTTTTGCTGACTTTTGGGTAGGACTGCTCCCTTGCATATTCTTCTGCATTGCCAACTGCCATTTCCAATATTCCATCAGGAACATCTTTCATCATCGCCTTTGCCTCATCATCCCATTCCATCGTGAACTTCACCCCTTCAAGGTCAGCCTTTTCCTGAGGGGCTTTTTCAATAACAATCTCCCCTTTTTTTCCTTTCCAGAAATCAGAATGGGAAGGCTTTGTCATCTCCCTTGAAAGCTTGATATCCATACGCATGTCATCCATAAGCTCAACAATATAATGGAGCATGTTGTAGGGAACTATCACTAGCATCTCTTCCTTTTTTATCCTGTTGTGCATTCTCCCGCCAAAATCCCCGGGCGTATAAACTATGTTGCGCTCATACCATGGTGTTGCAAAAAGGGATGCGCATAGAGATGCGCCTAATTCGCCGTAAGGAAAGGCTCCGTCGCGGCATGTCACAGAGCCTGCTACATTATTAGCCTGAAAAGGTGTGCAGACAACTACCACCCATTCTATCTTCACATCTTCCGGAACTTTTAAAAGAGGCGCAGCAGCAATCCCTTTTACAAGGCCTTGAGGTAAAGAATATGATGCGCCTTTATTCCGCATCGCGGCTTCTTCAGTAAAGAAGTTGCTTGTTCCGGAAAGATAATGCCCGGTTGTTATCTCAGATTTCCCCGGCAAAATCCCCGCATGGTGCACGCCTACAAGGCAGTCGTTGTGGGTTTCATCAAAGTAAACCATCTTCCCTTCATCCATGGCATAGCGGACTATGGAGCAGGGGCAGTCCTGCACCGGTTCATAACCGGGAAAGGGCTTGTCCTTTATAAATGAAATGGCAACAGGATTTCCCCTGACTTTTATCTTGTTTACAAGGGCGTCATTTACTCTCTGTAAATCTTGCTTTATCTCCTGCATGGCACCTCCCTGAAAAAAATTTAATGGCTCTATTTAATAACTCTATGAATTGATGTGTGAAAAAAATACTTTACCAAGGATAGAAACTAATTTGAACATTTTAGAAAAATAATCAACAAAAAAATGTTTATTTTGTGTGATAAAAAAGAAAGGGAAAATCTTTGAGAAGAGAATGTTTCTTATTAGTTCAAAACTATGCTTGTGACTTTCTTTTCATTTGAAAACTTGCTCTCATTTCCTTCGGAATCAAAGGCTGTGATTCTGTAGATTGCCTCGTAAAAAGAAGAGCTAAGAGTCACATTATCCTTGCTGTCAGTAAACGCAGTTGTGGCAGGATCATCAATGGATTTGATTATGGTGAATGTATTATCTATTCCGGCTCTGTAGCGTGCCTTCCTGTAAATATTATAGCCTGCTATATCTCCGGAGGAAACATCCCATGTAAGAGTTACCACAGGAGGATTGGTTTCTATTCCTCCTGAAATCTCATTCTCCGAAAAATTAGTAACAGTCGCGTGAAGATTTTCCGGTGCGCTTATGGTTACCCCGGAATTATCTATCCGGAATGTCTCGGATACTCTCCCTGCCCCGTCTATCTTTTCCCCGGTTGTAATCTCATATTCTGGAACTACTTTCACCTGCACGTGTCCTGAAAAATTTTCTGTCGCAGTATCAGATAAAGTGTCCCATACAACTGTTCTAAACGTACCTGCCTTAGGTTTAACTCCGGTCGTTGTTGTTATTACAGTCCATCCTGCATCAGGATCAGTAGTAGGATTTTTCCGGTATTCTATCCTGACATCAGAATGGTTTTTCTTTTTAGCATCTGCAAGTTTATATTTCACGGAAACTTTCCCATTGTTCTCAGGAACAACTTTCACGTCCAGTATTTCCGGAACTGTCATGCTGGTGTCAGATACAACCACCGCCTGATAGGTAGTAAAGGGCAAAGTTCCATTTGCAGAAATAGTATCATCACCGTTGACAGAAAGATCATCTGTTGCGGAAATGAATTCGTACTTTTTACTTTTCTTGTTCTTTTCTATTTTATATAGCTGCAAATCCGTAGCGCTAACACCCAAAGCGTCCACTGCATCCGCATAATAAGGAACTGTTAATGTGCCGGTAAAGCTCTTAGGAGCGTTCGCACTCAGCGATGACACTGCATCCACTGTCACAGGAGGTCCAACGGCAATTACAGTTACTTTCGAGTTAACTTTATCAAGCTTTGTTCTGGAAGGCGCTTTCATGTCTATGGACACATTGGGCGGTTCCTCGACCTTTACTTTAATTATCTTCCAGTTATCATCTATCTCAATATCTGTAAATGTAGTGATTATGGGTAATCTTGCTTTTTTGAAGTAAAACCCCTTTGCCCCGAATTTTTTTGGAAGTGTATAATTTTTGTATTTCAGGTGCTTTATAAAATAAATTGGGAATTTATCAGCAATACCATCTTCATCGCTATCGATATAAAGAGTAAGTATATTGGAATGTGTCTTGTTCGCTCTAAGCGAAGGCCTTGTCAAAACAAATGGCAGGGCTTTCTTTTTACTTTCTGAAGGCAGAAGAGTCACACGTCCTCTAATGATCTTTGTAGTGTCGCTTGTGGGTTTGACTGTCAGTATCCTGCGGTTGCCGTTTTGATCTTTCTTAATCTCTCCGGCATTATCGATCTGAAGCAGAATGAACTTTCTTTCCTTCTCGCTGTTTAGAAGCCCATTTTCTCCAAAACTAACACTTGCCTTGTAGAGCGGGCTTGTAGGGTCGGAAATCAGGACCTCTCCGCCCAGGCCGCCTATTCTGAGACTGTTTTCTCCTTTTTTATATATTTTTCCATAAAGCGGGACCGTACTCATTGCCGCCATTAAAACATATATCAATGCCGTCAGAATAAATCTGCTCCGTATTTTGGAATAAATTGATTTCATAGATATTTATATTTTCCTTATATCAAGCAGGTTTGTACTTGGTAGGAAAAAATAATCAACTAAAATATTTTTTAAAGCCATAAAAAAAGGAGGTGAAGCGGATTAACGTTTCACCTCCCTGTAAGAAAAAAACTACGGTTCGTTATTCCGTACCGTAATATCCATAGCTTCCAAACACTATACTTGCAACATGCAGCTTCTTAGCATATTTGCTCTCATTTCCTTCAGCATCGAAAGCCGTTATACTATAAAATGCCTCAAAGAAAGCCGCATCAAGAGTACCATTGTCTTTGCTGTCTGTAAAAGTGGTAGTTGCAGAGCTATCAATAGTCTTGATTACCTTAAGAGCATCTTCTATCCCGTTCTTAAAACGCGCCTGTCTGTAAATATTATAGCCCGATGCAGTATCTACTGCATTCCAGTTTAAAACGACCTGAGGCGGAGTATCTATGTCGTTTGAAATTACATCTTCAACAAAGTTTACAACAGTTCCCTTAAGACCTGTGGGAGCGCTGATTGTTATTCCTCCATTATCTACGCTGAAAGTGCTGCTTACTCTCCATGCTCCGTTGACTGATGTTGAATCTATTTGCTGGCTCGGAGTTACTCTTACCTGTAAAAAACCTGTAAAATCCGAAAGGTCGGCAGATGAATCCCATGTAAATGTCTTGCTCTTTTTTGAATTTGGTTTTACGCCAGTTAGTGTTTCGATCTCTGTCCATCCTGTGTTATCAGTCACAGGGCTTTTTCTGTATTCGATCTTTACATCACACGGATCACTTTCCGCATCGGAAAGAATATATTTAATTTCTACTTTGCCGCTTTTTTTATTTTCAGCGCTTAGACTCAGAATCGCCGGGAGAGAATTTGTCTCGCTAGAAGATGGTGCAACAACCAGATAGGTTCCGAAATCTAGTGAATAGGTCTTGGTCTTGGTAACAACGTCTTCCCCTGTGGTAATAACCTCAACCTCAACAAGATTTTTGGCAGAAATCGTTGCAGTATCTAAATTATTAGAAATGGTTGCAGTGATAACAGGTTCAAAGTTCTTGCCATTTTGTTTATATAAAAGAAGATCGTCGATGTTTATTCCAAGTGCACTTACCACACCAGTGTAATAGGGTACTTCTATCGTGCCGGCAAAAGAACCGGGGGCAGTTGGGTTATTTGAAACTCCCAGTAAAGTGTTAGTAGCAGAAAATGTAACCGCAGGTCCAACTGCAACTACCGGACTATTTTTTGCTTTAAAATTTGACGGTGCATTAAGGCTTACAGAAACCCTCGGAACCTGAAGAACCTGAATAAGGACTACTTGAGCGCCATTCGGGAGATTCTCAGGAAGGTCTGCAGAAGTGGTAAAAACAGGAAGCCGTATATTCTTAAAATATACCCCTTTTGCTCCATAGGCTTTTGACAGTTTATAGTTTTTAAATTTTACGTCTTTAATGAAATATGTTGGAAATTTTTCTCCATGAAGTACTCCATACTTGTCCTGAACACCATCTGTATCTATATGCAAAACAATAATATTATCATGTTGTTCATTGGCTGTTATCATTGAGGCATAGGTGTTCTCAGAAGGGAATACGATATCTTTAAAAATAGTCCCCTTCTTTTTTTTCGGTTTAAACGCCACAGTTCCCATGAGGATACTTGTTGTATTCTTTGACGGCATAACTTCAAGAATCCTCGGATTGCCATCTTTATCTTTTTTAATTTTTATCGCATTATCTATCTGGTAAAGAGTAAAGCTCCTGTCGTCAAGAGAACCAGTATTTTTATTACCAAGAAAATCGCTTGCACCAAAACTTATTCCTGCTCCATACAGAGGGTTAGTCGGGTCAGAAATTGCAACTTCACCGCCAAGCGAACCAATGCTAAGGCTGTTCTCCCCTACCCTGAACAAAAGGTTTTCGCTCTTCTTTGCCGCATCTGAAGGCGCTGCAGCGATAAGCATCCCAACCCCTGTTAAGACTGACAATAGAATTAACCATATGAGTTTTTTAAAATCTTTTAGTTTCATATAATGCTCTCCACATTATTTTTTTTAGCAGCCAAAACTATCCCTGTCACCTTTATATTATTGATTAGAAATTCCATGATAATCCCAGCTCATACCGGGCAACCGTTGATGGAATCAGCCCCACTTCATAGTAACTTTTGCTGAAAACATTTTCTATTGCAAATTTCAGTTTCATTTTTTCATTATACAATGACTGTACAAACGATAAATCCCAAACCCAGTGTTCAGGCTGTTTTATGGCGCCGCCAACCCCGTAAGGAGTCTTGTATAATGTAGTGCTTTTGAATCTGCCGCTCACATTGGCAAGAAGACCAAAGGGGAATTTGTAGGAAGCACCGACTCTTGCCGTATGAGTAGGAACATCTACAAGCTTCTCGCCGGGCCTTTCGAGAAGATCAAGAGGAACGGCTTTTCTTTTTCCGCCGGTCGCATTGGCACCCAATGTCGGCGTTGGAGCAGACCCCTGAGAAAAATCAAATGGATTGGGGTTTCCTGCAACTGCCCTGGTAAAAAGATAACTTACGCTCAGCATAAGGTCAGGAAGCCACGGGTTTGAAACATCAAAGTTAGTGTCAAAGCCCTGATATGCGGAACTGCCTCTGTTAACCCATGTAAAGCCCCTCTGCGAGTTCTCAATTAAGAATTTTTTATCAATTACAGTACCGTCTGCACGCACAAATTTCTTCTTAGTGTAGTATTCAACGATGCGGTCTATTTCCCTTGCAATATCATTTCCTATAATTTCCCTGTTCTTCTGATAAATCTTGAAGAACTGCAGATTGCTGGGATCTCTGAGGTCTATATACTTGGGATTGGTTGCAAGGAATGGAATCGGTATTTCCGCATCTGAATAATCAGAGTAGAAATATGCTATATCTCCGCTTAAATACTTTGTAAGGAACTTAAGCCCCATTTCGTATGACCATGTTGTTTCATATTTCAGATTAGGGTTGCCATAATATTTGTTATTTTCGCCGCCAAGAAAATGTATGTGGCTATATTCAGGCGCCCTGAAAGCCCTTCCGGCTGAAGCCCTGAATGATGTACCCGGGGCAATTTCATAGTTGATTGCAACCCTCGGCGAGAACTCGTCATCCCAATCATCAAAAAAAGATGTAATCTGTTCCCATCTGCCGCCAACATTAAGGTTTAATGGCCCGAACTTCTGGACATCCTGAAAATAGAGGGATGTGAATTTTCTGTGAATTGGCGTTCTGTCAAACTGCTGAAGCCCGAGATTCTTTGAAGGAGGAAGATCAACCTTTTCCCATCTGTACTGCTGGCCTATTGTCAAACCGTTCCCGTCGGGCTCTAATATGTCCGAGCTGTAACTCAACGAATTATCCATGCTCCATGTTTTGGAATAATAATGGAAAGGGTTAGGGTTAAGCGGCACGCCTGTAGCTCCATAGAAATCTATGTCATCCTGCGGGTCTATGCCGTGTTTCACCAGATAACCACCTGTATGCACTGTTGTATAGTTGCTTGATGCAAAGAACATGTCAGCAATATCAGTCTGTTTTGCGAGGCCTATCTTAAGGCTGTATTTAAGTTTAGGAGTGATCTCCCAGTCATCGATTATGTTTGAATAGTCTCTCCTGTTGTTTGTTACGAGTATTATTGTCGGTGCAGTAAAAACGCCGAACGGGGAAGGACCATGTCTGAAAGAATAACCTCCCGTAACCCTGAGATAATTCCCTTTGAATGGACTTAATCCGAACGACGACTGGAAGTTATAGTTCTCCGTATCATCGAGGTCACTCGTATCTGAAAGCCTGTTAATGTTCTGATTAAAGAATGGAGGAGCATTGACTTTGGCTTTCGGGTCATAATCAGGATAACCAGGATAGTTGACCTTTATGTATTTTAGTTTTGCCGGTTGAGTAGTAATTTTTGCTTTTTCAGCATAAGTTACCCCTTTTGAGAAGAGATATGAGCCGCTTATCGTATAATCCCATTTATCTCCGCCCCAACTATGGAACACGCTGTATGTTTGTGTCCAATCCTGATTTGAACCTGTCCTGTGCTGAAAAGTGCTTATGCCTGTGTCAAACCTGAATACGGCATTTTTTCTTCCTTTTTTGGTGATTACATTGATAACGCCCGCCTGTGCATTTCCACCATAAATAGCTGATGATGCACCCTTCATTACCTCAATTTTTTCTATTGATTCCGCATCAAAGTCTGAAAGGTCTGCGGTTCCAACCCTCGGGCTTTGTTGAGGAACACCATCTATCAGAAGAAGGACCCTGGTGCTGTTAATCGGTGAACCCTGTCCGCGCAGTTTTATGATTTTCTTTGAACCGGGACCCCCTATGCTCTCCATCTGTACGCCGGGGGTGTTTTTCAGTATGGCGCCAGCATCATCGGCTCCTGCGATAGTTTCAAATTTCTTCGATGAGACCATAGAAAGAGAAGCCGTAGCTCTTGAGATTGGCACGCTCAGCCTCTCACCGGTGACTACAGTTTCCTCGCCCTGGACAGCTTCAACTTCTTTTAGTGTGAGAGTAATGCTATTGGGCTGTTCGCTTGTTACTACTACATTTTTTGCTTCGACAGGATTAAATCCGAGGAATTCAGCCCGTATAGTATAATTGCCTTCAGGAAGGTCTATCTCAAATTCGCCTTTCTCATCTGTAAATACCATCTCGTTTCTGCCTACAACGTTGACAGTTACTCCCGGCAGAGCAGATTTTGATTTTGCATCAACTACTTTGCCGACTACTTTGCCTGTATCCGCTGATGAGATATTGGCGACGAGAAAAACAAGAAGAAAACTTAAAGAAAAAAACAACCCCCATTTTTTCAGCATAGCTACCCCTTCCTGAATAAATACGGTTCTGAACTTTTTTTATTTGAAAGGCAAACTGCAAAACTGAACAAATGAGGATATCTCTCAACAGAGGGAGATTGTCAACAGTTTTCTGAATATACTGAAAAAATGTTCACTTCATGGTTTTTTTTATTCTTCTATCTTCTCAAGCTCAAATTCTACAAAGTTTTGCAAATCCGGACAATTGGCCATAACCTTTGCATTCTTTTCTGAAAAGAAAGGGTCTTTTTTGAAAAGCATGTTGCGGAGTTTAATCACAATATTCACACAGGCATCAACACAAAGGCCTTCCGGCGTATAAAGCGACATAATAAATTCATCGCCGATTTTGTGCCCTGCCCTGCATTCTCCCTTGATTCCTACCACAGTGGCTTTAATAAACGGACCTTTTTCTATATTTTCATTACGCGGCATTTCCATTTTCCTCCAAGATTGTTTTAATCTTTATTACATTATACTTTCCGGTTATGCAAGTTTACGTTAAAGACATGACCGAGCAGCAGGTCTTTGCATAGCGGATTTCAATGCCCAGTTCTCCCGCAAGTTCTATCGCCTCATCAGAATAGACGGCTATCCGGTTTGCACCTGCAAGAATGGCATACTTTTCTAACTCTATTCCCATCCTGTTTCTTGGATGTTCACAGCCTAAAGATATCTCAGTCTGTGGAAGGCTTAACCTCGCATAAGCCATAAGCCTTGCAACATCATCGACCTCAGGGCTTTTGCATTCCTCCATTGGAGTGCCGGCAAAGGGCGTAAGAGTAACTATCACAAGTGTAGGAGGATTATATTTCTTAAGCATGTTAACAGCTTCAAACTCTCCTTTTATCTTTCCGAAATCAAGACCTGCAACGATGTGGGGAACCATCGGGAGTTGGGCTTTATAAAGGGCATCCAGTGTTTTGTCTATAACGCCGGTGCCGTTTTCCAGATGATATACGTTTTTTAAAGTCTCGGAGTTTCCAATTACATCTGTCAGCGCCTGATCAACGCCTGCTTCTTTCAGAAGAATGGCAGTCTTTAAATCAAGAAATCCCGTATGGATAGAAACATGAAGTCCTGTTTCTTCTTTTATTTTTCTTATTGTGCCGGCAAATCTTTCCCAGCCGACCCTGCCCAGTGAGTCGCTGCCGCCTGTAAGGAGGACTCCAAGATTGCCTCCCTTTTTAAGTCGCTTGCATACAGAAAGGAGGTTTTCCCCGGAAGTCGCCTCGATCATAGGCTCAAGCACCTTTCCCCGGCAATGCTCGCAGGAAAGAGTGCACTCCCCCCCTGACACAGAGACAGCAGGATAAAGCCCTGTTTCGCTTCCGCACCTTATCATGCCGGGCAGATAGAGGGTTATCTTCTTCCCAAACCTCTTCCATGAGAGAAGCCTTGCCTCTTCGAGAAGACCATCTAAATTTCTTTCAATAGTTCCTAACATTCTAACCTAGTTTACAATTTATTGGTTTGGCAGTTCCAGCGGCAGCCATCTCAATCACATCTCTAATATTGAAATATCTCCTTCTTTATCCTCTCAATATCTTCTGCTTCAGGCTTAAAGGGGAAACTCCTGATATTGTCGCCGGGAAGGCTGTCGCCATAAGGCCTGTTGCATGCAACTTTGCCATTTTTCCCTGTGCATCCGCTCGTCATAAAAGGAATGCCGGTTTCAATTATGTTTTCCAGTGTTTTTAAATGTATCCCAAATCCAAAAACCTCATCATTTCGAAATGTAATACTGTCATCTTCCACATTCTCTTCATCTATAAGGTATCTTGCAAGCTGTAACCTTCTATATTTTCCCATTGGCGGCTGTGCCACTTTATCAAGGGGAGAGTTGTCTTCTGCAAAGAAAGAGAAAAGATGGGTCTTTGCTCCCATGCCTCTTATTTTGAACATGGTTTCAACGAACTGCTTTTCAGTCTCGCCAAGCCCCACCATCATGTGAATCCCAACATTCCCTTTGCCGAACACATCAACCGCCTCATCTATCGCCTGCCAGTAACGCTCCCATTTATGGGGCCCATTTACTTTGCTTCCGCGGAATTTATCAAATATCAGCTCGTCCGCAGCATCAACGGCAATACCTACTTTGTCAGCACCGAGAGCTTTCATTTCTTTCATATCAGTTTTATTAACTATGGTGGGGGAAAGAAGTATTGATACCGGAATATCGGAAACACCCTCTTTGAGTTTTCGCAGGATTGCCTTAGTGTCAGAGACAGCGCGGCTCTCTGTTATCATGGAAATGCAGATTCTTCTTACGAGTCCTTTCTTTCCTGAAATGGCGCTTATCACGGTTTCGAGTTTCAAGATAGGCCATTCAACTTTTATAAAAGATTTTTCGTTATACTCGCCGTCACGCGCCTTTGAAAGGCCGCAGTATGCGCACCTTGCAATACATCCCGTCTTATAATTGAGGAGGATATTTATGCATGAGTTTACGGCACCCCTCCAGAAAAGCCCGGGCTTAAGGTCAAGTGCCATGGCGGAGGCAAGGCTTAATTTTACCGTCCCAGGGCTTTCAAGTTCAACAGGTTCAATCATCATTTTTCCCTCATTCATTATCAGTTGTTGCTAAACTCCGGCAGTTTATACTCTGCGTTTAAGAAGTTCTCCCTTGCTAACTGCCGTAGTTTAACAAAGTATTAACTATAAACTATTGAGTGGATTGGCAGTTCCAGCGGCAGGCACCTGCTGTTTAGTGCCAGAGCTGGACTGCCAATCCATTACCCCAACAAAGTTTTTTATACGCAGTTCGCACTTGCCTTAAGTATCGCCTCAGTCAGCGTAGGGACATCAACTCCGAAGATAAGGTCTTTCTTCCACACTTCATTTAAAGCCTTCTCTATGTCGTCTTTTTGAACGGCAGTATATTTAAGATTCGATTCAATGAGATTTAAGTCTTTCCCTGTTGAGAAAAAATCGCCTGTTATCATAAGATTGTCAATCACACCGCCCGCAAGGGAGATATAGACCTGAAGAAGTCCCCCCGGAGTTTTAAGCAAACCTTCTCCCATTTTGTATTTAGGATGGCGTTTGGAGAATATCCATTCATCTGACTTGTATCTTTTTTCTTCAAACCAGAGACATTTCTGCTTTTCCCATGGCGAAAGAGAGCTTTCCTTGAACTCTATTTCAAATTCATCCTCATAGCATTTCCTGATAGTCTCCATCACATCAGCAATCTCTATTTCATGCCCCAGCTCTGTTTCCATGGTGGTCATTCTCTGGCTGAAACAGTTATATCCCTTGTCATATATCTTTTCCGCAGGGGTTTTCATTATTTCAAGCATGAGGGGTATGTCAAAATCAATAAGCAGGCTCGTATGAAAGAGAATCGCATCGCCCACATCAGCAGATGCAGAAAGCCCCGCAACTTTTTTCCCATTTACCTCAAGGTCGTTCTTTGGGCGGAATGTTGCCTCTATCCCGTACTTGCCCAACGTTTTAATGAGTATCCTACTCATCACATCAAAAATCCCGCGAATCCCGCCTGTCATCTTTGGGTGCTTTAAGGATATGCCGAAGCCTAAGGCTACTGCCTTTTTCGCCATTATAACCGTACCGCCGCCTGTGCTTCGTCTGTTGTAGTGGATGCCAAGCTCATCACAGCGGTCAATCTTTAGCGCAGCCTTTATGTCCTGATATTTCCCGACTATTGCTGAAGGCTGAAATCTGTAAAGATGAAGTATGGGAGGCGAATTTTTTTCAATCACCGAGAATGGCAGGGTGTCGTCAACTGAAAGCCCCACACCGGGCGAAACCTGCCGGTCATATTCTTTTATGTAGCGCCACTTTTCCAATTTATTCTTTCCTCATTTATTTTCCAAGATGAGATTGCTTCGCTTTGCTCGCAATGACTCTAGGGGTTGTCATCGCGAGCGAACAACGTGAGCGTGGCGATCTCATCCTTAATTTTTTTAAATGCATGTGATGTGAGCATTTTCGAACCGATCGCTGACAAAGCATGCCGCCAAATATTGCAATTCCTACTTACTCCTTGGCGCCCTTAGCTTTTAGATCTTCTGCTCTCTTAATTTCGGATTTGATCCAGTCAACAACCTTATCACCATGAATTAAGTTTGCAAGATCTTCCTCTAAGCTTGAAGGCTCAATGACAAGTACCCATCCTTTGTTGTAAGGGTCTTTGTTAATGAGTGTATTGTCCTCGTCTAACTCTTCGTTTATCTCTGCAACAGTTCCGCTTACAGGGGCAACAAGCTTTCCAATCCATTTCCTTGTCTGAATCTTTCCGCATACTTCACCCTGTTCAACGTCGTCGTCCTCGTCGGGGAGATCCACATAAACAACTGCTCCTGCCTGGGACTGGAAGAAATCTGTCATCCCCACTCTCACCTTGCCGCCTTCAACTTTTGCCCAGCTGTGCTCTGAGTGGTAGTAAAGCTCGTCGGGCATTTCGAAATTTTCGATCTTGGACATGGTATTCCTCCTAAAAAATAAAATTCCGCTGGAACCTAAAAATTAAACCCAGCCTTTTTTATCTTTTCTTTAAAATATATCAAGCAAAAGAATACAAACGGGGGGGAATGGAGTGGAAAAAAAGATTAAGCGGATACCTCTACTTCATAAACAGTGGAATTTTTTGTTTCCTCAGATACCATTTGCATAAATGTCTTGATAGCATCTTTGATATTCTCTATGGCTTCTTCTAATGTTTCACCCTGGCTATGGCATCCAGGAAGTGCAGGACAATGAGCATCATATCCATACTTAGTTTTATTAATTACAACCTGATATTTCATGCTTCCTCCTTTCTGTGGCTTATATTTAATTAATACATTTTGCCAACCCGGAATTCAATGTAAATTTTTCACTTATTAGCACAGTTGATCAAAACACTTCTGAAAGCATATTAAAAAAGTAGTTATACAGTGACATTAGTGAACAGAAACACTTTCAAGAAACTTTGCGGAACACATCCTCGTCTGTCAGATATCCCCTTGCTTCAGCAAAAGGCAAAATCTTCTTTCTAAGTGCTTCGAACTGGCTGACTCGGAGTTGGCGGCGAAGTGCCTCACGAGCAATTTCACTGCGATTTTTCCCGGATTTCTTCGCTGCCTTGGTCAAGAGCTTGTCCAAGTCTTCATCTAACCTTATGGTAAGTGTGTTTGTCTTCATGTCTTATATCGTAAGACGCCAATTGCACTTTTTCAAGTTTTTTTCAGGGAATAAACAGCTTAAACATTTTTTATAGCAGCAACGTAGGCTGACAGGTGCGTGGGTATCTTCTCCGCGCATCCTTGTCCAGCCCGCTGTTCGCCGATATATCAAAATTATTAATGAGGTCTTACGACACTGAATATTTTGCCCAAAAACTCGCATATCTCGGTACCGCCTGAGATGAATGCTTTCCCTGTCTCCGAGCTTTTTTTGGCTTCAGCAGGCTGAGCAGAATCTCCGGCAATCACGAGTACAGGACATCCCTGATTGGCATCGCCGATTAATCCAATAATTTCCTTACGGGGTCTCGGAAAATCGATTCTCCGTATATCAAGCTTACTCTCGATTTGCGGTGCATACTTTAATAAACCCTCTACCATCGCGCACTCCGGACAAAAATAAGGTCCACCCTTTTCATCATTAAAGCCTGGTTTCAGTAAAAACAAAACATGTTTTGCCATAACTCCCCTCCTTGAAATTTAAGTTAATAACATTCTTAGTTGCTTTATATATGCCCCGCCGATAGCTGGTCAATAAAATTGTCTTAGAGAACCACACAAAGAAAGAAGAAGAGATGTAAGGTTTTCTTAATATTACCTAACACCCCGCAACTTGTCCACGGATAAAGGACAGCAGGCGATGCCGGGTTTCGCCGGTTTCGATATTAGTAAAGCCGGCTTCTTCCATAAGAGGGAGATAATTTTTTACGTTTATCTTTATCATTGGTCTTAGAAACATCCGTGTCGCGAAGCGGCCGGTGATGGATTTGGGAGGCTCAAAATCAACAATCATGCACCTTCCGTTCGGCTTCAGTACCCGATGCATCTCTTTGATGGCAGACTGCTTAAGGTCGTCTGGTAAGTGGTGAATCGCAAGCTGGCTAACGACCAGGTCGAATGTCTCATTGGGAAAAGGTATTGCTTCTCCTAAACCTACCGTGAAGTTCACATCAGCGCTTGCTCTTGATGCGTTGCGGCGCGACACTTCGATCATTTCCGGTGAAGCGTCAATTCCATGCACCAAACCTGTCTGACCAACCGAAGCCTTTAATGCGATCGCAAGGCTCCCGGTCCCACAGCCCACATCAAGCACCCGCTCCCCCGGGCTTGACGTAGCAAGGCGGACAACTTCGTCGTGCGTACGCCGGAGGAGCCACCCGAACACTACATCGTAGAAAGATGCCCAGTGTATGATTTGGCTCTTTGTACTTTCGCCATGATCTGTTTTGGACCGTGGTGTTTCAATCCGTGACAAGTCGTTAGCTTCCAATTTTTTCTTCAAGCTCCTTGATCCTTTCTTTTAGCTCAATCATCCTAAGCTCCCGGCCCACAAAAACACTGTTCATTTTTTCCAGCTCCTCATTCTTCTCTTCAAGCTCAGCGGTACGTGTCGCTACTCGTTGTTCTAGTTCGGCATTGAGCTTTCGGATTTCTTCTTCCGCCTGCTTACGCTCAGTGATATCAAGGCCGAACGCCCAGTTTTCTTCACCGATGGCTTTGAAACCCCAAAGGATGTTCTTTCGGGAGCCGTCCTTGCAAGTGACCATGGCCTCCATCAGCTCGATCTCTGAGCGGCGTTCGATGGCTTGCGCTACTCTCTTCTGCCATTCATCTTCTATCTGACAGCGGTATCTTTCGTCCGGATAGGCCAGCGGCCACCAGTGTTCCGCTGTCGGGATTTCATCCAGCGTATAGCCGAACAGACGGACAAAAGTTGGGTTGATGTAGTCCGCTTTCTGTTCGAGGCCCACCGACAGATAGATGGCAAGCGGCGAGGTGTCTGCCAGCGCCTTGAATCTTTCCTCGCTCTTCCGCAACGCGGCTTCCGCCCGTTTCTGGTCCTCAAGCATGTCGAGTACTTCGCACCGGGCCTGTGCGGCCAGGTCAAGACTTTGGCGCAGTTCATCCTCCGCGCACTGGCGCTTTGCAAGCTCGGCTTGCAATTGCTCGTTGAGCTGGCCGAGCATGACCGCCCGTTGTTTGAGCTCATCGCTCGCCTGGCTCAAGGCCAGGTGAGTTTGGATACGCGCCAGGAGTTCCGCGGTCTGGAACGGTTTGGCCATGTAATCCGCCGCTCCAACTTCCAGAAATTGTTTCCAATCCTCAACCTTGGGAAAAGCGCTGAGCATGATGATGGGAATGTGCCGTGTCTGATCGTTTGCTTTGATTCGCCGACAAACCTCCAGTCCGTCCATGCCCTTCATGCAGATGTCCAGTAGGATCAAGTCCGATGGGTTGGCGGTCACAGCGGCCAGTGCCGTATCGCCGCTGGCGGCGGTCTGCACTGCGTAGCCCGCCGGGGTCAGTATCTCCACCAGGAACGCCAGCGATTCGGGAGTGTCGTCCACAGCCAGGATGGTGACTTTGCCGCTGGCGGCGGCATCTTGCAACTCCCCGTCGCGAACTGCCGGAGACTCGGGGCGCGACGAATCAGGGACCGGCTCTGCGGCCAGGGGTGACGGCGTTTCGTCCGGGACAAACCGCACTCCGAGGTGACGCGCCAGGCAATCGTAAATTTTCCCTAACTGGATCGGCTTGAGCTCGAAATCATCTGTCCCAGCCGCCAGCACCTGCTCGCGTTCCTCCTTAAGCACCGAGGCGGTGAGAACGACGATCTTGACCTCGATCCCGCCTTCGAGGGCTCGGATGCAGCGGGTGGCCTCCAGTCCATCCATCACCGGCATCCGCCAGTCCATCCAGATGAAATGCGGCCGCCACGATTGAAACATCTCGACCCCTTCCGCGCCATTTTTTGCCACGCGCACCGGAAAGCCTGCCTGCTCCAACACTTGACTCAGCAACTGCCAATTCTCCTCCTGATCTTCGACAATCAGTATCCGTTGTTCTGGCTGGCCCGGCGCAAGGTGCGCCATGCCCGACTGCACATTTCCGGCCGCCGATTCGGCAGTTTCTGTGGTCTCTAGCTGCATCTCAACCGTGAATGTCGAGCCATGGTCCGGCACGCTCTCGACGCTAATCCTGCCACCCATCAGTTCTACAAACTGGCGCGTGATAGTCAGCCCCAGCCCTGTTCCTTTCTGGTCGGACCGGTTGCCGAGCTGGGTGAACGGCTCGAAAATGCGCTGCTGGTCTTCGGCGGCGATGCCAATGCCGGTGTCTTTGACTTCAATCACCAGTGTGACACGCCTGGGTTCGTCCAATGGTTGGCTCCGGAGACGCAGTGTCACTCCTCCTTTTTGGGTAAACTTGATGGCATTGCCGGCCAGGTTGATGACAACCTGCCGCAGCTTGCTTTCATCTGCCAGCACGGCGCGGGGCGCCGTCCCGTCAATCTCCAGCGTCAAAGTCAGCCCCCGGGATTCGGCACGCTCACGCAACAGGTCGGAGATGTTCCGCATCAGCGCGTGCAGATCAAAGACGGTTTCCAGCAGAGTGGTCCTCCCGGACTCGACCTTGGCCATGTCCAGCACGTTGTTGATGATCTGCAGCAGGTGTTCTCCGCTGCGGTTGATGATCTCCAGCTTCCGCCTGCACTCAGCGGAAACGGTGGCGTCGTTCCGCAGCAAGTTGGAAAATCCGATGATGGCGTTCATCGGGGTGCGCAGTTCGTGGCTCATGTTCGCCAGAAAAATACTTTTGGCGCGGTTGGCCTCCTCGGCTTTCTCCTGGGCCACCCTTGCCTGGATGCGGGCGCGGTGCATTGCCTCGGCGACCAGGGAGATTATGGTACAACTGATGAAAAAAACTCCCAGCGACAGCACTTCTACTGAAGACAAAAAGCCCTGCTGGGTCCAAAAGAAGCTGATACCCGACGAAAGTACGGTGGCGAGGATGCCTGCAAACGCTCCGCCGTATAAGGCCGCGAACACCACAGCGGGATAACACGTTATGTAAGGGGTTACTCTTCCCAAATCTGCAAAGAACTCAGCGCGGATGATAGTGGCTGCCGCAACGATCAGGAGTGTCACAATAAAGCTGTGCCGGAGGGGTGGTTTTATCAGTCTCATACGTTCACCTTAGTTTTTATAATATTATACTCAACTTTGGTGCCCACTATTTTCAGCTTCCTTCAAGTTCCTTTGTCTTTCTCTCCAGTTCTTCTATCTTTTTTTTCAGCTCAATCATCCTAAGCTCCCGGCCCACAAAAACACTGTTCATTTTTTCCAGCTCCTCATTCTTGTCTGCAAGCTCGGCGGTTCTGTCCTTAACCCGTTGTTCGAGTTCGGCATTGAGCTTGCGGATTTCTTCTTCTGCCTGCTTGCGGTCGGTGATGTCACGGAAGAAGCAAAATAACCGGTTGCCAATAGCGGGCCAGTAAATAACATTCACTTCAACATCCCATTCAGCTCCATCTTTTTTTCTATGCCTGGTCTGGAAAAGGCTGTTGCCATCACTCTTAATCTTCCGAATGTGATCAGCTGTTTCTTCCGGTGACTCAATACTATCAATGTCCATTATACACATGTTAAGCAGTTCCTCGCGGTTGTAACCAGACTGTTTTAAATAAGTGTCATTAACCTCTAGGATATGTCCTTCCATGTCATTAATCCAGAAGCCGTCTAACGAACTCTCGATAGCCGCCCTGTATTTTGCTTCACTTTCTGCCAGTGTTTCTTCCGCCCGCTTACTTGTTTCGGTTTCACGTTTCAGTCTCCACATTGCGAAAACTATTCCGATCACAAATGCCAGACAGAGTAATTCCAGCAATAACAAGCTCTGTTCAAGAACCCCAGGCCCATATCCTTTGAACTGTAACAACATGTCATTTTCCGGCAAAGACAATGAAGCTCGGTGGAGCAGCTTTTCATCCAGAGTTCTTGTTGCAGGCAACTCACAAAAAACATTTCCTGACACATCTACCAGGCTAACCTGATTGTTTTGAAGACGTTGATGCGGAATTAGCTCCTGCAAAACATTTTCGCATGAATAGACCCCGGCGAACAATCCAAGGAATTCGTCGCCATGAAATACAGGCACCCATATCTCAAAGGCTGGTTTGCCTTGAATTGCCTCGAATGGCTGGGTATAAACAGGTTGTCTCCGCTCGGCAGCCAGGTGCGAAGCGCGCTTGGGTTCGGGCAGTTCGAGCCGTAGCCCCAATATCTGTTTATTTGAGGCGATGGGTGCCACATCATGAACAACAAAATTTGCATCTACCCATGTAATGTTGATAAATTCCGAATGATCCGCCACATAACGCGAAGCCCGTTCCTGAAACAATTCTTCATTCATAGTCCCTTCGCTGCGCTCTTTTGCCAGCAAAAGTAAATAATCCCGGTTCCCGTTCAGCCGCAGACGTATGCTCTCTGCCGATGATTCTGCCATTTCAACAAGCTGATTCCGCTTTGTCACATAGGTTTTTGTCTGAATGATCCAGAGAACTGTTATGGAAATGAGAATGAATGCAGCCAGTAAAATGGCTGGGGTAAACCACAGAGAGCGGGATTTGGTTTGTCTCGTTAGGTTTTCTATGGGTTTGTCCATAGACTCTGTCTCCTAATTTTACCAGTCAACCACAAATGGCTGGTAGCGGAGTGGTTCGCGAACTTTCCTATACTTCCGCCCTCAGCACTCGTTATGATATTCTATCATAAAGCTTAATTAATCTGTCTAAAATTTTAGAGGAGCTATAATCATCACCTCGACTGTGTGTTCCTGGCCGTCGTCAACAAGGTTAATAGCCTTGTTATGTTGCTCAACCCCATCAACGATCACTCTGATACCGACAGTACCATCATGCAGATGCAAGACAGCAATGTGGTAGACAGTCTCGCGATACCGGTAGTGTATCTTGAATGTTTTCCAATCCGCAGGGAGACACGGCGCAAAATGCATTTTGTCCTTTTCCAGTCTCAGCCCCAGGAGGGATTCCACGATAAGCTGGTACATCCAGCCAGCCGACCCAGTGTACCATGTCCATCCGCCACGGCCAGTGTGCGGCGAGAGAGCATATACGTCGGCTGCGACAACGTACGGTTCTACTTTGTATGTCGCAACCCCATCCGAGGATTTCGTATGGTTCACCGGGTTGATCATTGCCAGCAGTTCCCATGCGCGTTTGCTGTCGCCTAATTCAGCAAATGCCATCGCTGACCAGATTGCCCCATGCGTGTACTGTCCGCCATTCTCTCTAACCCCGGGGATGTAGCCTTTTATATAGCCAGGATTCAAATCCGATGTGTCGAACGGCGGGTCCATGAGCTGAATCAGCGCATGCTCCCGGCGCACGAGGCGCTTATCCACCGATTCCATTGCTATCTGCGCGCGCCCGGTATCGCCAGCCCCGGACAGAACAGACCAGCTTTGAGAAATCGAGTCAATCTGGCATTCGGGGTTATTTGCCGACCCTAGCGGCGAGCCGTCGTCGAAGTACGCGCGGCGGTACCAGGCACCGTCCCAGCCCTGTTCTTCGATATTCAGGCGCAGTTCCTCCGCCTCCCTGATGCATTGTTCAGCGAAGGTTATGTCACCATATGTGCGGGCAACCTCGCTGAAGCGCATGAGCACTTCAAAAAGGAAAAAGCCCAGCCAGACGCTTTCACCTTTTCCTTCTTTGCCCACCAGGTTCATGCCGTCATTCCAGTCACCGGAGCCGATGAGCGGAAGTCCGTGCACTCCACGGCTGAGGCCTTTCAGAATCGCCCGCACACAGTGTTCGTATAAACTAGCCGCTTTTTCAGACCTGCCGGGCAGATCGTAATAAGAGTCTTCTTCCGCACCTACCGGGTGTCCTTCGATGAAGTGGACAGGTTCATCCAACACACCTGTATCCCCTGTGCTCAGAACGTAGCGGCATGCCGCAAGCGGCAGCCAGAGGTAATCATCCGAACAGTGAGTACGCACACCCCTCCCCTGAGGAGGATGCCACCAATGCTGGACATCTCCCTCAGGGAACTGATGAGCTGCACAGCGGAGCAAGTGCTCACGCATAAGGTGCGGCTCGGCATATATAAGGGCCATAGAGTCCTGCAACTGATCGCGGAACCCGAAAGCACCTCCCGACTGATAGTATCCGCTCCGCGCCCAGAGACGACATGTGATAGTCTGGTACATAAGCCAGCCATTGGTCAGCACATTGAGGGACTGGTCCGGGGTTTCCACCTGCACTGCCCCGAGCGTGTGGTTCCAGTACTGCCACACCGCTTCAAGCGCGCCGCGTGCTGCTGCTGAACCATGGAAGCGCTGCACCAGGTTGCTGGCTTGCCCGGCGCCTCGCCCGGCACCGAGTGTGAATATGATCTCACGCTCCTGCCCGTCTGCAAGTTCGAATGCAACCTGAATCGCTGAACAGGGATCCAGAGCAGCCCCTATCCTGCCCGAGAGTCGCATCCGTCTCATAGCAGCCGGACTCCGAAGCGTACCGTTGCGTCCAATAAATTCAGTCCGGTCGCAGGTTACAGTCCGCGTTGCATCGTCCACGTCGAAAAAGGCAACCCGGTCAGCAAACTCTGTATTGAATGGATCACGCGCAAAGAGCGCACCGCTAATAGGGTCAAATTCGGTAACCACGTGCATCATTGATTTTGGCCGCAGGTCTCCAAGCACCCATTCCATGTATCCAGTGGCTGAAAGCCGGCGCGCCCGGCCAGAATCGTTTCGCACCTTCAATACAGAGAACTTGATCGATGAGTCCAGAGCTACGTAAACCCACATCTCAGAATAGATGCCGTCCTCAGTATGCTCAAAAACGCTGTAACCGAATCCATGCCGGCTGACATAGGGCTGCTGACCGCGGCTGGGCAGTGGCGTTGGGGACCAGAAACGGCCGCTTTCTTCATCACGGAGGTAAAAAGCTTCTCCGCTCGGATCGCTCACCGGGTCATTGCACCAGGGAGTGAGGCGAAACTCATGGGCATTCTCGGCCCAGGTGTAGGCAGGGCCGCTCTCTGATATGACCGTTCCAAAGTGCGGGTTCGCCAGCACATTCACCCACGGTGCCGGCGTCACATGACCATGTGCAGTCGTGATCACATACTCGCGCCCGTCAGGGGTAAATCCACCAAGCCCGTTGAAATAAATCAGATCGCGGTGAGGCAAACTGACATCTTCCGTGGATTCGGCACGGAAGGTACGGGGCGCTGCAAGGCGCGGAACTTTTCCTTCCATAATGCCTCGCCGATTGATCTGGTTCGCCAAAGAGCCCTGATTGTCGGAAATGATGGCACGAGCAACTGATTGGAACAGGATCCGGTCTTCGTTTGATATCTGGTCGCCATGTCTCACAAAGATGCCGACTGGTCGGTCGGTAACGCTGACTTCGACGCCTGCGGAAATGAGCCCCATGATCTGGTCGTACAGAAGTTGCCGATAACCGGCGTGATCTTCGTTCCAGATTACCAGGTCAACTGCCAGTCCTTTTAAGCGCCAGTACGCGTGAGCCTGCACAAGTTGGCGTACCAGTTCGATATTAGCCGGGTCTGCGATCTGCAGCAGCACGATTGGTAAATCGCCGGAAATGGAATAGCCCCACAGACCGGATTGCCCGCGGCGATTCCTGGTTATGATGCTTGAATCAGCGCGCAGCGAGGAATTTGCGTAGAGTACCGAGCTGGCCAGATGACCATAGAGTTGTGCATCAGCCTCTGTTGCATTGATCTGTCGCAGGAGCACCAGGCTGTGCGACCATGCCAGTTCAAAGACGCGGTCCGCGAGACGCCGATCCTGATATTTCTCGACAAGACTTAAAGCTGCATCGCGGGTCTCGCCTATGCCGGAAACAATATTGATTGTCGCCGACTCGTTCGGATCGAGCGTCATCTTATGCCGGATTGAGACAATAGGATCGAGTACCGACCCCTGACTTCCCGACAGCGCAGCGGAATCATTCATCGCGTGCGGATTGGCAAGTGTATTGCCGCGACCGATGAACTGCAGCCGGTCTGTCTCATAGGATATTTCTCCGGCATCCGCACCGTGTACGGCCATGAGATGAAACATCCAGGGAGCTTGCTCATCAACGGAGCGGGGCCTGCGCGTGCAAAGGATCGCCTGGCGCTTATGAATGATCTCTGTCTGAACAAAGAGATTGCTGAATGCCGGATGCAGTGCGTCAGCCGCGGCCGAGTTGAGAACCACTTCTGCGTAACTCGTCATATCGAATGTTCTGCGTGTCCGTGACCGGTTGGTGATACGGATGCGGCGCAGCTCAATATCATCCTCCGGTGAAACAGCAATTTCCGTGTGCGTGTCAAAACCGTTTATGCGGCAGCGAAACTCCGCGCGTGCCTCCGAAAAAATCGCTTCGTAGTAATCTGACCGTTTGAGTGCCGGCTGATAGGAGGTTGACCAGAACTCGCCGCTCGCAAGGTCGCGGATATAGCAGAACGTTCCCCAGTTGTCGCAGGTGCTGTCTTCGCGCCAGCGCGTGACTGCTATGTCTTTCCAGCGGCTGTAACCACCCCCCGCATTCGTGACCATCACATGGTATCTGCCGTTTGACAACAACTGTACTTCAGGTATCGGGGTGTTCGGACTGTCGAAGACACGAACCGGTATCTCGGCGACACTGGAAGCCGCACGAGAGTCTGAAAGCTCGGTGGCGATGTGCGTATAGAAAGCCGTGGCTTTTGGAATCCGCTCCTGAAGCAACAGTATAGTCGCCTGGAACAACGGGTCAGACTCGAAGAGCTTCTGCATAGGACAGTCCAAAAGCAGATAGGCCAGCGACAGCAAACTCATGCCCTCGTGATGTGCCATGAAGGATTTGACCACGGCGCTTGATTGTCCGCGCGGAAGACGCGACGCTGTGTAGTCTATTGCTTCATAAAAACCATATTGTCCCTCAAACCCATCGGCGGAGAGTCTCTGTAGATTCAGGCATGCCGCTTCTGGATCAACCATCAGCGCAAGCGCCGATGCATAGGGCGCAATAACAAGGTCCTCAGCAAGTCCACGTTTGAGTCCCAGCCCCGGCACGCCAAACGCGCGGTACTGGTAGTTGAGTTGAACATCGATTGTGTTATAGCCGCATTCAGAAATGCCCCATGGCACTCCTCGTTTCTTTCCATAATCAATCTGTCTCTCCACAGCTTCCTTGCAGGTCTGGTCGAGCAGCGTGTTTTCATAGGTTGGCATCACCAGAAGCGGCATGAGGTACTCAAACATCGAACCGCTCCAGGAAAGGAGAATCGGCTCTCCGCCGGTTTTAGTCAGCAGGCGTCCCAGGGCAAACCAGCTTTCCTGCGGCAGTTTCCCCTGCGCAATGCCCACGAAGAATGTCAACCTCGCTTCCGAAGCCAGCAAATCATAGTAACTCGCATCCAACCGCCGCTCGGAAGCATTGTACCCGATAGCCAGCAGATGACGCGACTTGTCATAGAGGAAGTCATACTCTATCCGGGTGAGTTCTCCCACCTGTCGGGCAAGCTGTTCGCTGGTCACGATCCTCGCTTTGGCCCGCTTGCTTGCCTCCTTAACTAGCCGGCTAAACTCACCAACCCATTCTTTCTCTGCGGGAGTCCCGACCGAGCCGAGCCGATCACTGACTGCAGGGATCAGCTCCTTCTCGAGGTTTGACAGCCTGCGCAGCGTCGGTATATCATCAATGTCGCGAAATTCGTTAAAGATATCTGGAGAGGCAGACAGCACTGTCCACGGAGCAAGAAACATCAATTCATCGAGAGCAGCCTGGCATTGCCGGGCAAGGGTATCTGCCCACCATGTTGCCTGACTTTCTTTGTCTGCATCTATACAAAGAGACACTTCAGCGGCAGATGCAGCCAACCGCTCGAGGCACACCCGCATCGCTGTGAGCGTCGGTGGCCGGGAACCACAGGCAGACTCCAGATCTTTCTGCAGTTGAGCAAGCTGGGCCGGAACGGCCCCTTCCGTAGAGTCCATGAGAATTATTAGTGTGTCGCTCAAACTCTCAAACAATCGTTCTCCAAGAATCTTGTGCTCTGGAAGCGCGAGCAGAGCTGGCCTCAATGTCAGCAAATGTGCAGTGAGGTTTCCGCTGTCCACCGTCGAAACATAAAGAGGCGGCAGTGGTTTTAGAGACTGAGTGTCATACCAGTTGTAGAAATGTCCCCGGTGTCGCTCCAAACCGTGCATTGTGTTGAGTGCACTGGCCGTACGCTCGATTAACTGCCCTGCCGAAATGTAGCCAAAGTCGTATGCGGTCACATTCGCCAGCAGCGCAAGACCCATGTTGGTCGGAGATGTGCGATGCCCAACTACAGGGACCGGATGTTCCTGATAGTTATCAGGAGGCAGCCAATTGTCCTCCGGGCCGACGAATTTTTCGAAGAACGCCCACGTCTTTCGGGAGATCTTCCGTAGGAAGATGATCTGGTCCTCTGTCAGCCGGGCTTTGTGGTGAGTGAGTGGCTGGCTGATCCACCATGCTATAGCGGGTGAAGCAAACCAGAGAATAAGTATGGGTAATGCCATGAACAGTGTGTCCGGCTTTGATATTGCAAGATAAAGTCCGGTAGATGCCGCAATAATTGGGGCAACCCACATGGTCCGGCAGAAAGCGGAAAGGTCAGTGTGGCTAGTGCGGTCCGGGTCGCCCGAGGGGCTCCATTCAAGAAGCCGTTTGTGTGTGAACAGCATTCGCCAGCACGAGCGCACAATCGCATCCAGACTGAAGAACGCTTCGTAGGGAAGACACACGAGCGTAAATACCGCCTGAGCAAAGTGCCGCCCGGACGAGCGTACCGAGGCAGCGAGATGCTGACGGAGCAGCACATCATCTGCCTTCTGAAACGTTTCCCGTGTTGAGGCAATCAATGGAGGGAGCAGGATAGTTCCAATCATAGCCAGAGTCCATACCCAGGGCTGTGATAAAACCAGCCAGCCCAGCAGCAACAGCAATGTTAACGCCGAAGGCACGATACTGCGCCTAAGGTTGTCAAATATCTTCCATTGGGATAGCAAAGAGAGCGGATTTTTCTTTCGTGTTGTTCCGGAGCCTGGAACGCCTGACAGCAGCCAGTGTGCAATCTGCCAATCCCCGCGAATCCAGCGGTGCCTGCGGCTCACCTCAGCGCTGTAGCGTGATGGATATTCCTCATACACCATTACATCACTTAACAGCCCGGTTCGCACGTGGCAACCTTCCAGAAGGTCGTGGCTGAGTATCAGGTTTTCGGGAAATCGCCCCTTAAGCGTTCGTTCGAAAATATCAACATCATATATCCCCTTGCCAATGAAGGAGCCTTCACCGAATATGTCCTGGTAAACATCAGAGACAGCGCGTGTGTACGGGTCAATGCCCGGCTCCCCACCCCACAGGCGCGAATACCGCGACCGGTTAAGTCCCGGCAGGCTCACAGCCACTCGTGGCTGAAGGATGCCGTAACCCTCGGTAACACGCTGCTTATCTGCGTCGTATTGAGCACGATTCAGCGGATGCGCCATTGCTCCCACCAACTGCCATGCTGAATCGCGTGGTAATTGAGTGTCTGTGTCAAGGGTGATCACATACTTCACGTTCGATAAGGCTGCCTTTCCCCCGACAATGAGAGAGAAGCCCGCTCCTGAGCCGCCCCGCAGAAACACATTTAAGTCCGCAATCTTCCCACGCTTACGCTCATATCCCATCCAAATCTGCTCCCGGGGATTCCATAGGCGCGGGCGATGAAAGAGAAAGAATATATCGTTCTTTGCTCCACTGTATTTTTTATTAAGCTCTTCGATACTCTTCCGGGCAAGCCGCAAAAGCTCCTCATCCTCCGGAATCGTTTTTTCGGGTGCATCCCGGAAATCAGTCAGCAGTCCGAAGTGCAGGTTCTCATCCCGATTCGCAAGGAACCGGACTTCAAGCGCTTCGATCAGTTCCTCGATGTTTTGAGCGCCTGTGAGCATAGTCGGAACCACCACCAGCGTGCACAATTCAGGCGGAATCCCCTCAGAGAAGTCCATGCGAGGCAGGGTGTGCGGCATCACCAGCATTGTAGTCAGCCAGTTAATCAGCGCCACCGCCAGCTGACTTGCGCACACGAGCGAGAGGATACCGATCAGTGCGAGGAGCCAATCATTTATGTCAATGACATGTGCCTCTACCAATAAGCCCCCGGTTAAAATCGCCGTAATCAGCGTTATCGTACCGAGATAGATGAACAAAGGAACCCGGCAACACATTCGCTGGAACGTTTGAAATGTAGATAGGCGCGCCCCCACTGTTTGTTCGAGCTGCGGCAATCCCTTGTCAATCAGGTAGAACCCGACATGTGCAGTTCGATCATCTATACCTTTACTGGCGGCGGCCTCTCGGGCTAGGTGGATAGCCTTGCGCGCCACTGTGTTTTCGGACTGCAGGCTGCTTTTGGCAATCTTCTCGACAACATGACGGTAGCGATCACGGGTGGAAAAATCCATCTTTGAGTAGGCTCCCATCGGATCATCGCGCAGTACATGCTCGACATCGCTCATCGTCTCAACAAACTTGCGCCAGTCCGTAGCCCCCAGAAAGCGTAGGCTGCCGATGCTGTTGCTTATAGAAACCTGGTCGGCAGCTTGTTGCCGGTTCTCCGACTGCACCAACTGCGCAATCGTCTGGCTGGAATCGGAGAGGTGCTGCTCAATCCAAGTGAGCGGTAATGCCAGAGCGGGACTTTGTCCCTGCAACCGGCGCGCAAATTCTGCTACAAAGGAACTTACCATGGGAGGTTTTGCTCGTGCCATGTCTGCAATCACCAGAATCATATTCTTCGGGTCCTGCTCGGCGGTCTCCGTCATCTGGTCTGCCCAATAGTCGGCAAGGTTTCGATTGATTCTTTCAGCGACAATCCGCGCTCCGACGCGCCGGAGGTTCTCAATCAGTGCCAGACGCAGCATGATAGGGATTGCCCACAACTCGCCTAACTTCAGGACAGTGCCCGTCTGGTAGGCTGCAACGAAACTGCTGAGACTTTCCAGATCCACCCGTCCATCGCCGTGCGATATCGTCTCCAGGGCAATGTCATAAACGCGCGGAAGTCCGGCCGATGGACCATGCAGCAAGCGCGGAAGCCCACGGCTATAACCCTTTGGCAGGTGTCGCCTGGCTGTGCGAATCTGTTCTTCTATCAGATATAAATTGTCGAGCAGCCATTCACCGGCCGGCGCAATCTGACGGTCTGCCATGACCGCTGCTGTCAGCAGATTACAGGCTCCCAGCAGGACACCTTCATTCTCAGACAGTCTCACCAGAAGCTGGTCAGGAGCGAGTCCCGGAGCCAGCTTGTGTGAGTCTGCCAGGGCTTTGCCATGCTGCTTCATCTGGTCGCTTGTGAATAGTTCCGCACGCAGTGGTGGCTCGTCGCTGGCGTATTTTTGTGCCAAACTTTTTCCGCGGAAGTTCGTCCACAACTGGAGCACATTTCCGAGAATGGCCGAGCTGTTAAATTTCAATTTTGAGTTCTCCCTGGGTTGACAAACAAGGACAATCTCCGACCGACCTCTCTTGCGTTTAACCCATCTTCTTTTTTCGTTGCCTCCTGGCTAATTAACGCAAAGGGGCGGGTGCCGTGGTGACCGTCTCTGCCATGTCCAAACCGGGACAGAGTGTTTTCTGTGTGGAAGGTGAGCTGGCAATGATTACATAGTCAATCATTATACCAGAGGGTTACGGTTAATACTAACCCTCTCTCCCTGCTAAATTTGCTGAGACTGATTAAATATGTATACGATATTATCTGATATGTTGCCATTGAGCGAAGCATCCACCCAATGTTCTTTTTTATATTGCTTGTGCGAGTTATACACTTCCGGAAGATAGTTGGTCAAGCCAATTGACTTAAAGAAGGTAACAATCCAACCATAGAATGGCTGTCATTCCGCACAAGATGTGAAATCCAGTTTTAGTAATTATTTCTGGATCTCCCTGTTCGAAGGAGTAACAGAATAAAAATAGGGGATGATTATATGAAAGCGTGTGCTTCGAAAAATTTCTTTACTATCAGAAGCTACTTTTTTATTAATTGACCATAGAGAAAATCCACTATATTGTTAATTTGTAATGTAATAATAAATGGTAAATGCAAAACATGAATTACAAGAAATTAAAACCGCCTATAATTCATGAGACATATAATAACAAAATGCTAAACTATTAACATGGAACAAGCGTCAGAACTTTTCCCTACCGAACGACAAAAACTTTATCACCAATTTGAAGAGAAATTGGAGATTGCCTACAATTTAAGTCGTAGAGTCGTAAGTTTTCAGGCAAATAAAGAAGAATCAATATACCGCTGGTTTAAATACAAAGAAGGGTTTTCTTCCAGTCTTGTAAAATATTTCTTGACCAAATACGCACCAAAGACTGGAAGAGTTTTAGATCCCTTTGCAGGAGCTGGAACAACTCTTTTTGCAGGGCAAGAACTTGGATGGCAATCATATGGAATAGAACTTTTACCGGTTGGTACTTTCGCTATAAAGACACGTCAAGCACTTAATGAGATTGACACAAACATGTTGAAATCTACTGTAAAAGATATTTGGACAGATCTTGAAAGAATCCATGATTTTGACTACCGGATAAACCATATTTCAATTACGAAAAACGCTTTCCCAGAAGAAACAGAAACTTATTTAAATAAGTATTTAAGCTATTGTTCAAAGTTTAAGAATGATCAAGTGCAAATTATATTACGTTTTGCAGCTTTTGCCGTATTGGAAGAAATCAGTTATACAAGAAAAGACGGACAGTATTTGCGCTGGGATTATCGTTCTAAAAGACAACTTGCAGGAAAGCCATTTGACAAAGGAAGAATCCTAACTTTTCAAGAAGCTGTTAAACATAAACTCCGCGATATTGTTCATGATCTTTCGTCTCACAAACCTGGCCAATTATTTGAGCAGTTTGAAAACAACATAGCAGAAAAATATCCGGTGACTATTACCGAAGGCTCTTGTCTTGAAAAGTTACCAGCGCTTGAAGATAATTTTTTCGATTTTGTTATTACTTCTCCTCCTTACTGCAATAGGTATGATTACACAAGAACCTATGCTTTAGAACTGGTTTATCTTGGCTTTGACAATGATCAGGTACGTGATTTGCGCCAATCAATGCTTTCCTGCACCGTAGAAAACAAGGAAAAGATTGATCACTTAAATCAGTTTTATGCATCTATAGGTAAAACAAGAACCTTTGAAAAGGTACTTGACGTTTACTGCAGATCAGCCGCAATGCGTGAGGTAAATTCAGTTCTGGATATATTGAATAAATTAAAAAAACTCAACAATAACAACATTCCTAGAATGATAAAAAACTATTTCTTGGAATTATGTTTTGTTATTTATGAAATGGCAAGGGTCATAAAAAGAAACGGTTATTGTGTTATGATTAATGATAATGTTCGTTACGGAGGTGAAGAGATACCAGTTGATTTAATTCTTTCTGAATTTGCGGAAGATTTCGGCTTCAAAATCAACAAAATCTTTGTTTTGCCTAAAGGTAAGGGAAACAGCAGCCAACAGATGGGGAACTATGGTCGAACTGAAATCCGTAAATGTGTGTATCTATGGCAAAAAAAATAAATCTTACACACATTAAAAATGTAGCAGACTTGGTAACTCCAAGAGAAAAAACTAGAGCTGGGTTCATTGCGCTTGCGTTGGAAAAAAACTATCTTGCTGTTCCTTATGTCGAAGAAGCCAAGGCTCTTAAGGCAATAGCAAATAGGATTAAGAAACCAAAAGAGCTGCTACTAGTTGAAGACTTGAGAGTTGGCTTGCTTACTGCATCAGGGCTCTCCGAAAAATCTCTAAATTACTTAACGGAAAAAGATAAGCTCCTCGCAATAAAAGGACTTATTGAAAAATTTCTTGAACCTGCCGGAGAGAATTTTATTGATGAACTTGTTTATCGTTATCTTCTAACAAAGGGCGACGCCTTAGGTGGAAAAGCAAGAAATCTGGCAGGCGTGTTAGGAGAAAGAAAATTTTTACGGACATTGCTGTCGGTTTTTAACCTATCAGGCATAGACTACCAATGGAATGATTCGGATACAAAGTCTTGGCTTACAAAACCTAAGGATGATACTGGTATTGAAAAACGAATCAAGGGTCTATCTTGGTCAAAAGGCAATAAACAACGCCTCTTAATAATGAATATCACCATCCCAGTCGTCAAAAAGAATGTTGATCTTTCAATTCTACATGGAACCATCGATGATTTGAAACGCGGCAAACAATCCATAATACATAACAACGAAAAATACATTGCTTTGGGTGAATTGAAAGGTGGTATCGATCCGGCAGGAGCAGACGAACATTGGAAAACTGCAAATTCAGCCATCGAAAGAATAAGAAATAGTTTTAAAAAAATGAAGTTAGAACCTCAACTGTTCTTTATTGGTGCTGCGATTGAAAATAGCATGGCATCAGAAATATATAAACAACTTCAAAATGGGACAATAAATAACGCCGCAAATCTAACCAATGACGATCAGTTGGCTACAATATGTGAATGGCTCATCAATCTGTAATGATGCTTCTCCAAGTTTAAAACTGACTCATCTATTTAGACAAAACTTTTTAAACATTTCTTCAATCCAAGTTCATTGCCTTGCGCATGAAAGAAAATACCCTAAGTTTTGAGAAATAGAAAACAGAAACATTTAAATTCCTTCTGTATTTTGTATATCCTCTATAATGAGAATAAAAATGATTTCTGGTTTCCCTTTTTCGAGGGGATGGCAAAATGAAAAAAGACTAACAGAGTAAAAAGCAAAGATGATACAAAAAATTTGTAGAAAATTTATTTAGTAATTCAAAATCTAATAAGGTTTCAGGCGAGTTTATATCTGGAAAGTAATACTGATGGATCTGTGATATGTTTCTTCAAACCCAGCTCGCCTCCCTTAGCGCCGAAGGCGAGAGCCATAAGCTCTGAGAAATAGAAAACAGGCACATTGAAATTCTTGCTGTATTTTGCGTTTATATCTTCCTGCCTTGTGTCAAGGTTTGCATGGCAGAGCGGGCAGGCAACGGCAATACACTCGGCTCCGCATTCAACGGCATTGCGGATGACTTTTTCCATTAATTTAATAGATGACTCAGTCCTTGATATGGAAAAGCTTGCTCCGCAGCAATCGGTCTTATATGACCAGTCTTTCACATCTGCCCCAAGTTCTGTAAGTATCTCATCCATGATAACAGGATACTCGCATTCGTCGAACTCAGTGACATCAGGCGGCCTTGTCATAAGGCAGCCATAATAGCAGGCAACTTTTAACCCTGAGAGGGACCTTTTCATTTTTTCACGCACGCTTTTAAGTCCAATCTCGTTTTTTATTATATCAAGGGGATGGATAATGGTAACTGTATTCCCATATGTAGTTTGAAGTATGCCATCAACTTTTTTCTTTAAATCTTCATCTTTTGATATCTCGAACTTTGCCCGCTTTAACCTTGAAAAGCATGAAGCGCAGGGGACAGCAACCTTGCTTTTGCCTGAGTCCTCGACAAGCTTTAAATTCCTTACAGGGAGTGCGATAGACAGATATTTCGATGTGCAGTGCGCAGGCGTTGTGCCGCAGCAGTTCCAGTCTTTTATCTCTTCAAAAGAGATGCCAAGGGAGTTAAAGATATATTTTATGGAGATGTCATACTCAGAACCCGTTGAATGGAGCGAGCAGCCGGGATAATAGGCGTAACTCATGGCTTCCCCTCGTTCTCAAGTTTTTCGAGTTTTTCAACGCTGGCAAATATACGGTCAATCTCCTTTGCACCCTTTGTTTTAACAGGAAGTATCTTGAGTTTACCCTTCATTCCCATCTTCATTCCAAGCTTCATGTCCTTTAAATAATCCCCGGTTTTCATCTTGTAAGACATTATCATTCCTAGCTCATACATCCTGCCATAAGTCCTTATGTTCCCGAGAGCAACTTTGTAGAAATCCTTTATGGCACCAGAGCTTTCAGGAGGTTTTATGCCTCGTCTGAAAGCAATGTTCCTTGCCGCATCCATAAGGTGTGCTATATCAAGCCCCTGCGGGCACCTTGTGGAGCAGGTCTCGCAGGAAACGCATATCCAGATAGTATTGCTCTTTATCACCATGTCTTCAACTCCAAGCCTTATGGCATGGACTATCTGCGCCGGAGTGTAATCCATCTCCTCTACCATCGGGCAGCCTGCCGTGCATTTAAGACACTGATAACAGACGTTCACATTCTGATCGCTTATTTTCTCTATTAGCCCGGTAAATCCCTTTGAGCTTTCATCAAGCGATATTTTTTTCACTGCTATCTCCATCTTTTTTGACAAATACAGGATTTCTTCCAAGCTTTCTTGCACGCTCGGTCATCTCCTTTGCAGCCTCGGCAAAAGCAAAACCCATGGAAGATGACATGTTGAACATTTCAAGACGTTCAGGCTCGATGCCAATCTCCTCAAGCATTTTTTTTAGGCTCATAACCCGTTTTTTTGCCCGGATATTGCCTTCAAGATAATGGCAGTTCCCCTCAAGGCAGCCTGCAACGAACACGGCATCTGCGCCGTTCTCGAAGGCCTTCAAAATATATATCACATCAAGTTTCCCTGTACAGGGTATTCTTATTATTTTGACATTGGCCGGATAGTTTAACCTCAGTGAGCCTGCCATATCTGCCGCCGCAAAAGCACAATAATAACAGCAAAAGGCAATCACCTCCGGCTCATACCCTTCAGTACTAATTTTTTCTGTTTCCTTTTTCTCTTCCATCTTCGCTTTATTTAAATAATTATTCCAGAGATTACTTCTGCTTGTTCCTTCGCTTCACTACGGACAAGCCTCGTAATGACCGGAGGTTAATTTTTTTTCTGTCTCTTTTATCTCTTAATCAAGATTAAGCATTGCACTTTATATCTGATGGCTTGGCTGCTCCGCGGCAGGCGCATGAAGTTTTAAGCCTAAGCGGGGCTGCCAAGCCTTTAAGATTTAATGTTTCCCAGTGTTCCAATTTTTACTTCTTTCTCTTTATCTTTTAGTTCAAACGCCTCACATTTTGCAAGTACCTGTTCATCTGTGTAATGTAAAAGCTGTATCGCCTTGTTGGGGCACTCGGACGCGCATGTCCCGCATCCCTGGCATTGTGCCACCTCTATATGGGCAACCCTGTCTAAGATGCGCGGCACATTGTAAGGGCATGTCCTCACGCATGTAAGGCATGATGCGCAAAGTTTCTCATCAACCACAGCAATGGCTCCTCCGACATGGAGCTTGTCCTGCGAGATAATAGTGTTGGCCCGCCCAGCCGCGGCAAGTGCCTGCGCAATACTTTCCTCCATGAATTTTGGATAATGAGCTATGCCGCAAAGGAATATCCCTTCCGATGCAAAATCAACAGGGCGCAATTTCATATGCGCTTCAAGGAAAAATCCGTCCGATGTGAGCGGAAGCTTCAATGCCTGCGCAACAAGCTGATTTTCTTCCCGTGCTATTACTGCCATGCTTAAGACCAGCATGTCTAAATTCCCTTCAACAGTCTGGTTTAACACTTTGTCAGTTGAGGAAATTCTGATTTTGCCATTTTTTTCTTCCACAACAGGGGGTTCATCTTTGTCAAATCTTATGAATCTTATCCCCTTCTTTCTCGCCTCTGTATAAAAACTTTCCTTGAAACCGAAAGTTCGTATGTCCCTGTAATAAACAGTTACATCAGTTTGAGGTGAAATCTCTTTTATCTTTAAGGCATTTTTTACAGCCTCTGTACAGCAAACCCGCGAACAATAAGGTCGTTTCTCATTGCGGGATCCGACGCATTGAATCATGGCAATGCTTTTCATGCTTTTTATAATATGGGGTTTGTCTTTAAGTATCTCCTCAAGCTCAAGCTGTGTTTTCACATTATCGCATTTGCCATAAAGGAACTCATCGCCTTTATACTCAACTCCCCCTGTTGCAACTATTACTGTGCCGCATTTAAAAGGCTGTATCCCGCCGTTTCCTCTCTGGCTCACTTTCACATCAAAGTTTCCCATGAAGCCTTTTACTTCCTCAACCATGCTCTCCGTGAAAACTTCGATCTTTGGCTCTTTTTTAATCTCATCTAGAAGTCCTGTTAAAAGAGCTTGCGGGTCATTCCCTTCAATTGAAAATTTTACATTCTTTAAATTCCCGCCAAGCTCCTTTTCCTTTTCAACAAGGAATACCTTAAATCCCTGCCTTGCAAGATTAAGGCTTGAAGTTAATCCCGACAAGCCTCCTCCAATGACAAGAACGTCGCGGCTTATGTCAAGATCCTGCTTGAAGAGGGGTTTTAATTTCCTTGCCCGCATTACAGCCATCTGGGCAAGAGCCTCGGCTTTTTTAAGCGCACTGTCCGGAGTGTTTCCGTGTACCCATGCGCATTGGTCTCTGATATTTGCCATTTCAAATAGATATGGATTTAACCCTGCCTCTCGCAATGCCTCCTGGAAAAGCGGCTCATGAGTGCGCGGGGTGCATGATGTTACAACTACTCTGTTTAGGTTGTGCTCGGCAATCTTACTTTTTATTTTCTCAAGGCTGTCGGCGGCGCAGGTATACATGTTCTCTTCAACGTAGGCAACATCTGGCATATCTTTCACATAATCTACAACAGAGGGAACGTCTATTACGCCTCCGATGTTTGTTCCGCACCGGCAGACAAAAACTCCGACGCGCACAGGCTCTTTCATTACATCTTTTTCAGGAGGATATTCTTTCTTTTTTGTACAGGTGTTTCGCACACCGGAAAGCATCTCTATGGCAAGGGATGCGGCGCCGCTCGCCTGTGTCACTGCCTCCGGGATATCGCGCGGCTCTGTGAAAGCTCCGCATGCAAATATGCCGTCAACATTAGTATTAAGAGGCGTCCATTTTTCAGTTTCACAGAAACCGAACCTGTTAAGTTTTACGCCAAGCGATTCTGAAAGCTCTTTATGATAATCGTCTGCGGCAAGACCGCTTGAGAGGATTACCATGTCAAACTCTTCGCTTAACATTTCACCGCTTTCAGAAAAATATTTTACCATAAGGTCATTTGTGGAAGGGTCTTCTTTTACTGCCGATGGTCTGCATCTTACATACTTTACGCCAAGCGCTTCTGCGCGTGTGCAGTAATCGTCAAATCCCTTTCCGAAGGCGCGAAGGTCTATGTAAAATATCGTGCATTCAGACTCGGGGAGATGTTCCTTTACTAATCTTGCCTGCTTGGTGGCATACATACAGCAGACCGATGAGCAGTAATCGCGCTCCTCTTCTCTTGAGCCAACGCACTGTATCCATGCGATGCGCTTTGGATGCTTCCCGTCGGAAAGTCTTTTTATCTCTCCCATGAATGGGCCGCTTGCGCTTAAAATCCTCTCAAACTCCAGGCTTGAAAGCACATTCTTATAACGCCTGTGCCCGAATTCTTCTTTTAAATTAACATCAAAATAATCAAAGCCCGGTGCCAGTATTATTGAACCCACGTCAAGTTCCCGTACTGTCTCAAATGGTCTGTCATGGCTTATGGCTTTAGGAAGGCAGGCTTCTTCGCATAGACGGCAGTCAGAGCATATTGAACAGTTAAGGCATCTTAACGCCTCCCGTACTGCCTGCTCCTCTGTGAATGCCTTTTCTACTTCCCTGAAATCTTTCTTTCTCTCGCTTGCTTCCACAATTTGCGGCATCTCGCGCCATTCTTTTTTTATTTTTTTCCCTTTTATCTCAGGCTCTATCGGCTCTGGCCTTACATCTTCCGGAACAGGCTTTCCTCTTAGCTTTGCATCTATTACAAAAGCGGCGCGCCTGCCGTCGGCAATGGCTTCGATCGCAGATGCAGGGCCACGCACTGCATCGCCTCCTGCATAGATTCCTTCTGCTGTTGTTAAAAGAAGGGACGAGCTAACAGTTATCCTGTTTCCTTCTCCTATGCTTACATTAAGTCCGTCTCCTTCAAATATACTTATATCCGGTCTTTGTCCTATGGCAACGAAGACAGTGTCGCCCTCGATAGCGCCTTCAGCGCCGTCAATAAATTTAGGATTAAATTCCCCGCTCTCATCAAAAACCGATTTGACTTTTATTGTCTTTATACCTGCCACTCTCCCATTCTTTACGATTACTTCTTTGGGACCAACCGAGCAGTTTACTTTAACACCTTCTTCAATCGCCTCATCCCTTTCCCATGGATGGCATGGCATCTCTGTGTCGGATTCAAGACACATAACCTCTACTTCAAGTCCCATCCTGAGAGCTGTACGGGCTACGTCCATGGCGACATTTCCGCCTCCGATCACAATCCCTTTTTTACCGAGTGTAACTTTTTCCTTAAGGCTCACGTTTCTTAAAAATTCCACGCCATCGAGCACGCCCTGCGTATCTATGCCAGGTATGTTAAGGCGGTTCGCAAGATGGGCTCCTGTTGCCACATAAACAGCATTGAACTGCTTTTTTATATCAGCAAGTTTTATGTCTTTGCCTATCTTTGTATTAAGATGGATTTTTACACCAAGGGCTTCGATGTTTGAGATCTCCTTTGAAAGCGAGTCCGCTGGAACTCTGTACTCAGGTATGCCGACTGCGAGCATACCGCCTTTCACAGGAAGCTGCTCGAATATCTCCACCGTGTAGCCTGCCCTTGCAAGGTAATAGGCGCATGAGAGCCCGGAGGGCCCTGCTCCGACTATGGCGATTTTTTCCGGATTCTGGGGTTCAATTTTTTCCGGCGCATGAGACTCAGGATCGCCGTATATTTTATCAGCAAGGAAGCGGCGCAGGTTCCTGATTGAAATTGGATCGTCAACGTCGCGCCTTCTGCACTCTGTCTCGCATGGGTGGTGGCACATCCTCCCGCAAACTCCGGGAAGGGGATTGTTCTTCATTATAAGGTCATAAGCTTCGCGGTACTTCCCTTTGGCGATCAAGGCAATGTAACCCTGCACGCTTATTCCTGCCGGGCATGTTATCTTGCATGCTGAAAGCCCGCGCTTATCTATTGCCCATGCATTGGGGACAGCCTGCGAATAGCTTTTATAAACAGCCGTCCTTTTGGAAAGCCCTAAATCGAATTCGCTGTCAATCTCTACCGGACAGACTTTTTTACAGTCTCCGCAGGCAGTGCATTTCGCAAGGTCTACCAGCCGCTCCTGCTGCCGGACAATTGCCTTGAAATTTCCCGCTTTGCCATCAACGCGGACAATGTCTGCGCCGGCAACAATATCAATATTAAGATGACGGCTCACTCCCACAAGCCTTGGAGAAATGGTGCACAGGGCGCAGTCATTGGTGGGGAAGGTCTTGTCAAGCTGAGCCATCTTGCCGCCAATAAAAGGCGTCTGCTCGGCAAGATAGACCTTATAGCCTGAATCAGCAAGGTCTATCGCAGCTTGCATACCTCCGACTCCTCCTCCGACTACGAGCACTGAGCCGATTTTGTTGTCACTATTTTTCTTTTCCATAACTTTTTATCTATATAATTATGAGATTGCTTCGCTTCGCTCGCAAAGACAAAGTGTAGTCATTGCAAGGCTTGGCTGTTCCTGCGGCAGGCACCTGCTGTTTAGTGCCAGAGCAGGAACAGCCAAGCCTGACCTACACATATTAACAGCATGTTAAATATTTACACCGTTAATGGACCAAGTCTGTTGATGGTTTCCCTCATTTTTATTACAGCCTGGGTTACCCTGTGAGGTGTATTAGATGCCACATTGCAAAAAGCAACCCTCTCAGCGTCTATCCCAATCTCGCCAAGCAGCAGTTTCACATCTTCCATTCTTTTTTCAGCACGCACATTGCCATGTATGTATTTGCAATTGTCCCTGTAACAGGCAAAAACCATGACAGCCGCTGCTCCCTTTTCAAATACACGCAGAATGTGCTGGATATCAACTTTGCCTGAACAAGGAACTTTTACAATCTTTAAAAAATCATCGCTGAATTTCAATTCCCTGCATGCAGACTCATAAGCCTCAAAGCCTGAGTGATTGCAGCAGAAAGCCACAATGCTGCGGACATCTGCCTGTTTTTCAGCTCCTGTGCTGCTCATAAAACCCTCTCAATCGCATCGTACAAATCCTCGTCGCTGTAACCGGAAAGCGTTATAGCCCTGTTGGGACATTCGCTCGTGCAAGTCCCGCATGCCATACATGTTGACTGCGATATCTCCGCTGCCCGCGACCATGTTATGGCGCTGTGGGGACAAACCCTGTAGCATGTAAGACAAAGCGTACACTTCCCTTTATCAACTTTTATCTTTTCTTCAGAATACCTCAATTCTCCCTTTAAAAGACGGAGTACTTCGGCGACTGCGTTTCCTGCATCCCTTTCCACTTCCTGTATTTCAGAGACCTGCCTGCAGGAGCCGCAAATAAAAATACCGCACCTGTTTGTGTCAACGGTTGAAAGATTCGGATTGTCAGGTTGTAAGCTTCCGTGGCTGTGCGTTTTTATTCTGAGCGTTTGAGATAATTCACAAATCTCTGCTGAAGGAAGGACTGAATCCTCTAAAACTATAAGTCCGCATTCAACAATCACTCTTGGAGAATCAGCATCACCCTCTTTAAGATAGGGGTCATCTATATAAGCAATAATATTGCCCGCCTCTTTTGTAATCTGCGGCATCTTAGATGTGGTTTTAAAGAGGACTACTCCTTTTTCGCGGGCATCTCTATAAAGTTCTTCAACCCCTTCTCTTGCAACCTCTGCATTGGGAATTGCAAGTATAACAGGAACATTAAGAGCCTCTAAGGCGATTGAAGCATTGTAAAACATGGAGGCTGAAAGCACAGGAAGATATGAGCCTGAGTAGCTTCCTAAAAAGAGTATGGCTTTATTACCATTCTTAACAGACTCCAAATATTTTTTACGTTCTTTTTCAAAGCCTGAAAGACTCACTATTCTTTCATCTGCCGGAAGATTCGCTTTTTCTCTATCAGATATTCCAAGCTCTGCACCCGTTGAAATGATTACTGCGCCGCAATTCACTTCCTTGCTTTCATCAGAAGAATTTAAAAGAACCATAAAATTCCCAGGCTCTCCGCTTAACTGTGACAAGGTTGTATTTAAAAGAACCTCTGTCTTATCTGAAGATTGGAGGGGTAATATTTTTCCCTTTAATAGTTCTTGAGGTTTAATCTCTGAATTATAAAAAGAGGTTATCTCATTCAGCTTGCCGCCAAGCCTGTCCTGTTTTTCGATAATAGTGACGCTAAGCCCTGCGCGTGAAAGCTTGATTGCGCATGACATCCCCGCAAGCCCCCCTCCCACAATCAAAACATCTGTCTTCTCAGTTTTCATATTTTTCAATTAAATAATCCCCCTCTATCCCCCTTTATGAAAAGGGGAAAGAGAAGCATTGCACCTGTTTAACATTTTTTTTAAGGTCTGGTAGTTCCTGCGGAAGGCACCTGCTGTTTAGTGCCAGAGCAGGACTGCCAGACCTTAATTATTCCCCATACCCTATCTCTATTGCATTCCTTGCAGCAGCTACCCCCTGCGCCATGCTTGAGCTTATGTTTTTTGGCGACTGGCAGCATCCTGCAATAAATATCCTGCGGTCTTTGGTTTTGGTTCTCTCGCTCTCATCGCCGGACTCGATAAAGCCAGAGCTGTCAGTTTTAAGTCCGAACATTTGAGTTACCATTTTATTCGCCGGTGTCGCCGCAATTCCTGTTGAAAGAACCACCATGTCAAATTCTTCGGCGATGTTTTTGCCCTTTTCTATTGACTCGTATGTAACGAGTATGCCTCCGCTATCCAGCTCTTCGATGTTTCCCGGCATTGACCTTTCCATTTCTATCCTTGCGAGGCAATCATTGTAAAACTCCATTTCTTTCTTGCAGTCGCTCTGGATATCCATATAGAAAATCTTTATCTTCGTGTCCGGAGATTCTTCTTTTATATGTAATGCAGTCCGCATAGCATAAAGGCAGCAGACCTGAGAGCAGTAAGGATTTGTATTCTTAGGGTCCCGGCTTCCGGCACACTGTATATAGGCAATCGAAGAAGGGACTTTGCCGTCAGAGGGTCTGACCACTTTCCCCTTTATCCTTAAAGCCTCTTCAAGCTCCTGCCCGCTTATTACATTTTTAAAAATGCCATAGTGGAATGATGATTTATCGCGCGGATTAAAATGCTCAAATCCTACGGCAAGAATAACAGATGAGGCGTAAATTTTCTCATTAACAGGGTTTTGACTGTAATCAACAGCATTCTCAGGACAGACCTTTGCGCAAATCTCACAATTTTCCCCTTTGGAGCGAAGGCAGAGAGATTTATCTATGTAAGCTGTCTTTGGAAATGTTCCAGGAGGCGGCAATTTGATGGCTTTCCCGGCAACCGGACAAGCCTCTTCGCATTTCCCGCAGGAAGTGCATTTTTCTTCTATTACGCTTCGAGCAGATTTTTTAAAATTTATATTGAAACCTTTTTCATCCTTTTCAATGCCGGTTAAATATGAACCTACATGAAGAGGAGATTCTCTCCCTGAAAAAAAATCCTTTATCCTGTGGTCTGCGACACAGGCAGAGCAGCGGTTGCATTTCTCGGAGGCTTTGCAGCAAAGGAGCGAGCTTTTCCCTCCTGCATAGAATTCCTTTTCAATAAGTGCAAAAGGGACCTTTTCACGCGACAACTCATTTGCTGCAGAAATGCCTGCAATCCCTCCGCCTATTATGGCTACAAAAGATTTCACGAATGGATTTTCCCCTTCCTGCCTTTAAGCGTCTGCGCCTAATCTCTCGAGAAGATCCTTGGTCTTAACAACATTGAGGTTAAGCCCAAGCTCTTTTGAAGGAATACCCATGGCAAGACCGAGAAGCTGAGGATAGAAGAGCACAGGGATTTTGTACTCCGTCTGGTACTGCTCTTCGATGGAGCGCTGATTGGCGTCATACATGACACCGCAGAATGGACATATAAGGCATATTACCTCTGCCCCTGCCTTTTTCATGCGGTCAAGCTTGTCTTTCGACATAGCGATGGAGACCTTCTCTGCCACGGCAAGAATACCTCCGCCGCAGCACTGCATCTCATTGCTGTGCTCGACATACTCCGCTCCTGTTGCCCTGATCAAATCCTTTAAAGATGTTGGAAGCTCAGGGTCATCAAATTTCCCGTATATCGCAGAAGGCCTCACATAATGGCACCCGAAATGCGCCGTAACCTTGAGGTTGTTTAAACTCTTAACAACTGTTCCCTTTATCTTCTCTACGCCAATGTCTTCCTTCAAAATCCTGCCTATATGCTTTACTGTAACTGTTCCTTTATATGACCTGCCTATCGGTTTTAACTTTTCATTGACCCGGTTTCTAAGCTCCTCGTCGTGGTTTAGCTCCTTTGAAAATTCGGTGAGGTTCTCAGTACAGGCGCTGCATATTGAACAAATATTGGTAAGCCCTTTTTCTTCGACAAGGCTTAGATTCCTTGCTGCAAGGAGCATTGCCGTATCAAAGCTTGCAGCCTTGAGCGGAAATCCGCAGCATGAGAATTCCGGTATATCTACAAATTCAATGCCCAGCTCGCGTGCAACGCGGCGCGTTGAGATTTCATACTGCCTTACCCTTGCAGGGATCGTACATCCAAGAAATAGCGCTGCCTTCACTGTGTATCTCCTGTTTTAACCTCTTCCGGCGCGGCTTCCTGTTTTGCCGGTATCAACTTGCTGAACCCGGTAATCTCAAAAACTTTCTCAACCTCGTCAATCTTTAGGGGAAGTGCGGGCAATCCTGCCTTTTCCCTTTTTTTATTGTCAAAATCTTCAAGCACATATACCCTTCCGCTTGATTTTATGAAATCCCCGATCTGAAGATAAGACGGATGAACATAACCTGCCTCAGTGGCAAGGTTTTTAAACACCGTCATTAAATCAGTGATCTTAACATCCTGCGGACATTTCTCCTGACAGCTGTAGCAGGCAGTGCAAAGCCATATGAATTCGCTTTTGTAAACCTTCTCTTTCATCCCGAGAAGCGCCATCCTTATTATCTGTCTCGGATTGAATCTCTCGTCTATTTTACGAACCGGACAGCTTGCGGTGCATGTGCCGCAGGAATAACAGTATTTTATCTTGTCACCCCCGGGCCTTTTTGCCACTTCATATTTAAAACCCGGATCAAGCTCATCAAACTTTATATCCATAGAGGCTCTCCGCTTATGGTATTAGAAAAATTAAATACTACAGCTTTTCTATAAAATCAGTGGAAAAATGCAAGCATTAACTTCTTAATGAATTAATGGAATTTTGATTAACCAGTTGTTCTGAGCCGCAAAATAATGATTGAAATATAACCACGTTTGCCAGAAGTTGATTAAAAATGTATAAAATTACTGAAACCATGGAAATTATAAACCGCACAGAAGCAAAGTTAAAAGCTATAACATTCTGGAGTATTGCATTTTCTTCATGCTTAAGTGTGTTCTCATTATTTGCCAGACTGCTTAAAATCAACATCATTGATAACATAAGCAGCGGTCATATCCTCATGTCTAATGCTTCAGCTTTATGTTTTCTTATCATAAACACAGCATTGTTTGTTTATACTCTCCAACCTCAAAGCCTTTTAGTGCGGAGATTTTCTAAAGCTTTTACATTTGTGGTTTTAATTTTTGTAACAATAATTCTCATGGAATATTTAACCGGCAGGAAATCTGATATTGAACATATTATGCTCGGTATTCCGGAAGAGCCAGGTCCCGTTCCTCTAAAGCACATGTCTTATATTTCTGCTGTCAATTTTCTTCTTGCCAGTATTTCACTTCTGCTGATGATTACATGGCCGGCTGAGAAATCTATCCGGAAAACTCTTTCTTCCGGTATTGCCACTTTTATTTTTTCCGTTGGAACAGTATCTATGCTTGGTTATCTTTACAAAACACCATTTTTATATGGCGGGAAAATAAAGCCCATAGCTTTTCCATCTTCTGTTGCTTTTATCTTGCTTGGCATTGCACTTATTACCTCTGCGGGACCTGATTTATGGCCCATAAAATTACTCATCGGCTCAAGTGTAAGGGCCCGGCTGATGCGCACATTTCTTCCAATCACTGTCATTGTTATTTTGCTTCATGATATGCTTGATCTTTTTATCACCAGGGAGATGTCAAATCCTACACTTATAATGTCTGTACTGGCAATATTGTCAATTATTATAGTAGGAATAATCGTAACAAGACTTGCCCAGTCCATAGGAGGAGAGATTGACCGCGCAACAATTGAAAGAAAAAAAGCAGAAGATGAACGTGAAAAAGTCATCCTCCAGCTAAGGGATACACTTGACAAGCTCAACAAGACAAAAGAG
The DNA here is from genome assembly GCA_016219965.1 of Candidatus Schekmanbacteria bacterium. Classification (NCBI taxonomy): domain Bacteria; phylum Candidatus Schekmaniibacteriota; species Candidatus Schekmanbacteria bacterium. Next base: position 539,374 of record JACRJM010000003.1, on the reverse strand, counting down.
GAACTGGAGCAGAAGGCAAATGAGCTTGTCCGTTCAAATACAGAACTTGAAAGATTTGCTTTTGCGGCAGCCCATGACCTGAAAGAACCGGTAATCGTAATTGAAAGCTTCATACGCCGTTTACAGCGCATCTATGGCGGAAAACTCGATGACAAGGCCAACGATCTCTTAATTTATGCCATCGATGGAACAACAAGGATGCAGTCACTTATAAGCGATCTTCTCGCTTATGCACGGATAGGCTCAAAAGAAGCCGACTTAAAACCTGTTGACTCAGAAGCCATTATCAAACATGCAATATCAAATCTTCAGATTTCCATTGAAAATAGCGGGGCTGTAATAACACACGATAGCCAACCAACAATTACAGTAGACCAGGTTCAGTTTGTTCAATTGTTCCAGAACCTCATTGGCAATGCCATTAAATTTTGCACTGATAGCTCGCCGCATATTCACATCTCATCCGAACAGAAAGAGAACGAGTGGTTATTCTCAGTAAGCGATAACGGGATAGGAATAGCACCGGATGATACTGAACGGATATTTGAGATATTTCAGCGCCTCCACAGCACATCCAAATACCCCGGCACAGGGATAGGGCTTGCAATATGCAAAAAGATTGTAGACCGCCACGGCGGCAGGATATGGGTTGAAGCAGAGATGGGAAAAGGTTCTACTTTTTATTTTACTATTCCTGATAAAAAAGAATAAAATCACTATATAATATGACTACCCTCTTAAAATTATGTCATCTCTAAAGATTCTTATTATAGAAGACAACGCCGGAGATGTGAGGCTTATTCAGGAAATGTTACGGGAGTCTAATGCTTTTCAATTTGAACTGGAAACAGCAGACAGGCTTTCAGCAGGTCTTAAACTTCTTGAAAAAAAAAGATTCGACATTGTGCTTTTAGACCTCGGCCTTCCCGACAGCCAGGGGACGAATACTATTATAAGAGCTGTAGAAAGATTCCCCAGGATTCCTGTTGTGGTTCTTACCGGATTATCTGACGAAGCTGCAGGGGTTGAATCCATCTCAAAGGGAGCGCAGGACTACCTTGTAAAAGGGAATTTGAATTGCAGCATTCTTGCGCGCTGTATACGCCATGCCATAGGGCGTAAACAGATAGAAGAAGAAAAGGAAAACCTTATTAAAGAATTAAACTCTGCCAAACACGAACTGGAACAAAAGGCAAACGAGCTTGCACGTTCAAATACTGAACTGGAAAGATTTGCTTTTGCCGCAGCCCATGACCTGAAAGAACCGGTAATAGTAATTGAAAGCTTCATACGCCGTTTACAGCGCACTCATGGTGAAAAACTCGATGATAAAGCAAACGAACTTATAAAATATGTCATAGACGGAACAACAAGAATGCAGACACTTATAAGCGATCTTCTCGCTTATGCACGCATAGGTTCAAAGGAGTCAGATTTAAGAATCGTGGATTCAGGATCCATTATCAAACAGGCAATATCAAATCTTCAGGTCACAATTGAAAAAAGCGGAGCTTTGATAACATACGATTGCCTGCCGACAATTACAGCAGACCAGGCCCAGCTTGTTCAATTGTTCCAGAACCTCATTGGCAATGCCATTAAATTTTGTAATGATAATTCCCCGCATATTCACATCTCTGCTGAACAGAAAGAGAACGAGTGGATATTCTCAGTAAGCGACAATGGCATAGGAATAGCACCGGATGATGTTGACCGGATATTCGAGATATTTCAGCGCCTCCACAGCACATCCAAATATCCGGGCACAGGGATAGGGCTTGCAATATGCAAAAAGATTGCAGAACGTCATGGCGGCAGGATCTGGGTTGAAGCAGAGATGGGGAAAGGCTCTATTTTTTATTTTACTATCAGGTCTGTTGGGGCTTAACACAGTTAAGGGCTCTTCTCACAGTTCTCAACAGATTATCCGGTCTTATAGGCTTTGAAATAAAACTCATGTTTTCATCAAAGAGACCTGCCTTCCTAACTATGTCTGAACTATACCCGCTCATAAAAATACATTCAGGATAATAGCCTGCTTCTCTTATTTCTTCGCATGCCTCCACACCATTTTTCTGCGGCATTATTACGTCCAGAAGAACAAGTTTTATGCTTTCCTTATTCTCAAGAAATTTTTCTACTGCATCTTTGCCATTTTGAGCTTCAATAACCTTATATCCGAATTCTTCAAGTAACTTTACGACAATGTTCCTTACACTTTGATCATCTTCACCAACAAGTATTACTTCGCTCCCTCCTTCAAGCGGAACAGATACAGGAATCTCCTGCTCTTCCTTTTTTTCTGCCTCGATCAATGGAAGGTATATTTTGAAAGTAGTGCCTTTGCCGGGCTCGCTGTAAACATTTATATATCCGTCATGCTGTTTAACTATTCCGTAAACTATTGAGAGCCCCAGGCCTGTTCCTTTGCCAACCTCTTTGGTTGTAAAAAAAGGTTCAAAAATCCGCTTTTTTGTTTCTTCATCCATTCCAATGCCTGTATCAGAAACCGATAGAAGGGCATAGCTTCCAATCCTGCCGTATCCATGAATATTTATAAATTTTCTGTCAAGCTTCACCATTTCTGTGTTTATGGTAAGCAATCCACCTCTGGGCATGGCATCTTTTGCATTCACTGCAAGGTTGATCAATATCTGCTCTAATTGTCCTTCATCAGCGATTATGAATAACTCTTCATCTTTAAAAAATGACTTATTCTCTATATTCTCGCCAATCAGTCTTAACAGTAATTTTTGAACTCTCTGGATTATATCATTAAGGTTAATAACTTTTGGGGTCATAATCTGTTTCCTGCTCAATGCAAGAAGGCTCTGGGTCAAATTTGTTGCTCTTTCGGATGACGCCAATATCTGCTCGATGCAATAATTCATTTTATCATTATCTTTAATATTGGCGTTCAATATGGTCGCATATCCTATAATGGCAGTAAGGATATTGTTAAAGTCATGAGCTACTCCCCCGGAAAGCTGTCCTATGGCTTCCATTTTCTGTGAATGCCTTAGCTCATCTTCAAGTTTAATTTTTTCTGAAATATCTTTTACATTTTCAATGATTGAGATTACTTTCCCCGATGCGTCTTTTACAGGATATGTATTTGTCTCAACATCAAAGCTGCTCCCATCGCTTCTTAAATGTTTGTGTATAGATGAATGAGCCATGCCGGTTTTGAAGGTAGAGATAGCCGCACATTTTTCTCCGGTTTCATAGCAGGGGGAATGCCTGCCATGCGTTGCTTCATAACAATGTCTGCCTATAATCTCTTTTACAGGAATATAAAGCTGTTCGCCGTAAGCCTTATTGGCAGTAAGGATATTTAAATCATGATTTATGACAGCAAGCCCTTCTCCCATGCTTTCAAATATGTTCTTTACAAATGCTTCTGTTTTCTTCTGTGATTCTTCTATACGTTTCCGCTCTATGGCATAACGGATACAACGCGCAAGCAGTTTGCTTTCAATATGGCCTTTTACAAGGTAGTCCTGTGCTCCTTTTGAGATTGCTTCTAAACCCAAAGCCTCGTTGAAAAGTCCTGTCAGGACTATTAAAGGAATGGCGGGAAATTGTTCTACAGTTTTTGTGACAGTATTCATCCCCTGGCTGTCTGGAAGACCGAGGTCGAGAAGCACGATATCAAATTCTTTTTCCCCAAGAAGTTGAAACCCTGCCGAAAGCTTGTCCGCTGACTCTATCTCAAAGAGAAAAGTATTTGCTTCCTTTAACATCTCTACTATAAGCCTGATATCTCCCGGATTATCTTCTATTATCAGAATCTTTATTACATTCTCATCAATTTTATTCATGCTTTCTTCTTTTACATAAAGATCCTGATTGGAATATTTAAGATTCTCTTTGTTGTTAACTTTTCCTGATTTATTTCAATATTGATTACAATGGCGGAAAAATTTATTTTTTCTCACCTTTATAATAGTCGGGGTAAAACTTTTCTGCGCATTCAGGACAAATACCATGACTGAACTCTGCTTCAGAATGGTCCCTGAGATAAGATTCAATCTGATTCCAGTAGCCTTTGTCATCCCTGATTTTCTTGCAGGAGGCACAAATTGGGAGCATGCCGCTTAAGGTCTTGATCTTTCCAAGGGCATCCCTTAGGTCTTTAATGAGTTTTTCCTTTTCTTCTTCTATACGTTTGCGTTCCAGCGAATAGCGGAGAGAACGAACAAGCAGATTGCTTTCAATATGACCTTTTACAAGATAGTCCTGTGCGCCTTTTGAAATTGCCTCTAAACCGACAACCTCGTCAGAGAGACCTGTAAGGACAATCACAGGCATCGCCGGGAAGCTTTCGATTATCCTTAATACAGCATATATCCCCTGGCTGTCAGGAAGACCGAGGTCTAAAAGTACGATATCGAATCTTTTTTTCTCGAGAAGATTAAGACCCGCCGAAAGCCTATCTGTTGATTCAAGAGCAAAACCAGAACTCTTTGACTCCGTCAACATTTCCTCTATAAGCCTTACATCTCCGGGATTATCTTCAATGAGCAAAATCTTTATTACGCTATTATTCATGTTTCCCATTTTTTGGAAGTTTAACAACTGTAAGCCAGAATTCCTCTATACATTTTACAACATTTAAAAATTGCGCAAAATCTATAGGTTTTGTTATGTAACAATTTGCATGGAGATCATAGGTTTTAAGAATATCCTCTTCTGACTTTGAAACAGTAAGAACAACTACAGGGATGCGTTTTAGATTAGCATCACCCTTTATTTCAGAGAGAACTTCCCTGCCATCCTTTTTTGGCAGGTTCAAATCAAGCAGTATGAGTTCAGGTCTCGGGGAATTAACATACTTTCCCTCATTTCGAAGGAATGCCATAGCCTCAACACCATCACCTACAATACTGAGGCGATTGTTGACCTTTGCCTCCCTTAGACATTCCTGTGTTAGACGCACATCACCCGGACTGTCTTCGACTAAAAGTATTTCAATCGGTTTTATCATATTGTTACCATTTTCCATTATACTAACTCCTTTTGTCTAAAATTGTAAAATAAAAAATAGAGCCTTCCCCAATTTCCGATTCAACCCAAATCCTTCCTCCGAACCGTTCTACTATTTTTTTACATATTGAAAGCCCGATTCCAACACCTGTATACTCTCTGCCGTGAAGGCGCTGAAAAAGAAGAAAGATTTTGTCTTTATACTGCGGGTCAATTCCTTCTGCATTATCTTTTACTGAAAAAAACCATTCGTCTCCGCTTTTTTTGGCTGAGATGTGAATCTTTAAAGGTTCTTCCCTTTTAAACTTAATGGAATTGTTGATAAGGTTCTGGAATAACTGGACAAGCTGCGACTGGTCTGACATGATAACTGGAAGAGGGCTATGTGTAATCTCCGCACCGCTCTGCTCAATCGCAAGTTTGAGATTCGCAATAACTCTTTGAAGCACCTCTTCGCAGTCAACAGTGTTTAAAGAAACCGGTGCATCAAGGCGTGAATAAACAAGAAGTCCTTCAATCATTTTCTGCAATGAATCAGCGCCGTTTACGGCAAACGCAATAAACTCATCCGCATCCTTATCAAGCTTTCCCTTGTAACGTCTTTCTATTAATTGCAAATAGCTTGATATCATCCGCAGAGGTTCCTGAAGATCATGGGAAGCGATATAGGCAAACCTTTTTAGTTGTTCATTGCTCTTCTTTAATTCTTCTGAATATCGCTCCTCAATTTTCAACTTTTCCATCTCAGTTTCATACTGTTTCCTGAAATACTGTAGTCTCTGCCCACGCCACATTAAACCAACTCCCGAACCAGCAGCGATAATTAAAACTATGACAACAATTGCAGCAAACCAGAAAAGCCTTTGCATTGATGCATATACTTCAGAACTATCCTCCTTAGAAACAATAAACCATGGCGTGCCCGGTACGGAGTGTGTTGCAGCAACTACCGGTTTTCCGCGGTAATCAACCCCTTCATAAACTCCTTCTTTACCGAGCACTGCTCTTGCTGCAGGTAAATTTTTCAATGAAAGAGAAAACCTCAGAGTCATTGCCGTATTCTTCCTGTGACGCAGTTCATTGAGATAAAGGACTTCATCCCCTTCACGCCGAACCAGGAGAGTCTCAGCGGTTTTGCTTGGCGTTGGCCATTGCTGGATCAAAGGATATAAGAAATCATAAGGGGCAATCTCAAGCAGAATAAAACCTTCGACTGCTCCATTCTTTTCAGGATGGTTTATTACCGGTATAATCAAATCCAAATGGATGGCATTTGAAACATTGTCCCTTTGAATGTCAGAAAAAAATATCTCTCTTGTTTTTAGAGCTTTTTCAGCCTTTTCACGGTCGTCTTTCCCAATTGTTTTTTTACTATTCTCCGGAAGAACTATGTTCCCTTTTAAATCAAGCAAATATATATTCTTGTAATTGTAGGCTTCTTTAAAAGAAGCTATCCATGAGAGGATATTTTCTTTTGTTTCACCTTCTTTTTGATTTCGCAAAAACTCTATAATTTGGTTGTAAATCAGAGGACTTCTTAAGGTAACTTTGGCATCAGCAATCCTTTCATTCCGCCAGTTCACTATTTGTTTTGTTTTTAAATCAGCAATCGCGGTAAGCTCATTATGTTTTTCTCTTACGACATTCGCTTTCTGTGCGCTGTAATAAATATAGCCGCCTGAAATGACACATAGAGCAAAAATCAAGAAAATGATAATGATACGGAGAGGTATATTATTTTCACTTCTTCGATATTCCGCCGCGTCTTTCTCTTTTTCCATTTTATCCAATCATTTCATCAAATACGAGAAACCGAGTTTAACTATAGCACTCTGGATAAGGAGTACATTAAAATTATAACACTTTTAATCAGCTCTTAAAATTAATCAGATTGCCAGTTTTTTTCACATTCAGGACAAAGAACAGGAGCAAGATCTGATTTCATTTTTTCTTTCACGTATGTTTCAAGTTCATTCCATTTTCCATTTTGATCGCGTATTTTTTTACAGGACTGACATACAGGAAGCATACCGCTCAATGTGTTTAAATGCTGGAGTGAATCACTTAGTTCAATAAAGACTTTTTTCAACTCTTCATCAGCCTGCTTTCTCTTAATCCCGAGGGCTACGTTGTTCGCAATAGAGCCAAGTGCCTTAAGGGCAAAATCCTCAAAAGGTCTGCGGGAAAACATCGCCATAACGCCTACAAGGGAATTATCAACTATTAGAGGATAACCTGCAAATGCGACCATACCTTCTATTTTTGCCCATTCCTGATCTTTGATCTGCGGATCCCCGATCACATTGTTAGTTAGATGCGGTTCGCGGGAAAGCGCTATAAATCCGAGTTTATATCTGCTGTTTACAGGTATTCTGCTGTGCTCTCCATCTATATGCGTGTACATTCCGGCGCTTGCCTGCAATTCGAGCATGTTTTCGTCTTCATTAAATGTCCAGATACGCGCGAACGCTGCTTCAAGGTAATAGACTATCGTTTCCGTACACTTTTGCAGCATTTTCTGAAGAGAAGACCCATGATTCAGCGCAACCCCGATCTCAGCACCCAAATGGGCAAGTTTTAACCTCTTGGCGTTGTGAGCTTCTGCTATTTTGCGCTCGGTGATATCTGTAATTGCTGTCCTGCAGAGAGTCTTTCCATCAATATCCTGAACCGGCACCATGAGAATCTGGGCATTGATTGATTCCCCTCCTTTTATGGGGAGTTCGATTTCAACCGTAATTTTTTCTCCTTTTCTGAAGCATTCTTCCAGCGCATCATTAAATTTCTCGTTGTCACTTTCACATATATGCTGGGAAAAAGGATGTTCGTTAAGATGTTCCCTGTCAATTCCGAGCATCGCAGAACCAACCCAGTTAATCTCTTTAATATATCCATTCTCATCAAGGCTGGCATAGCTTAATGGTGAAAAATCGTAGAGATCCTTATAGAATTTCAGTAAATCCTCAAGTTCTTCTCTTGTCATTGTATCGTAAGTCTTCATGTCTTGTTCCCGGTTAACCAATAAAAAACTATAAATAAGATTATAAACCTACAAATGATTTTACAGAAATAAAATTTTAGAACAATTACTGATTTTTTTTAGGTTTGTAGTAATCAGGATAGAGTTTTTCTGCGCATTGAGGACAAATCCCGTGGCTGAATTCAGCTTCTGAATGATCTTTTATGTATATTTCAAGCTGGTTCCATTCGCCTTTATTATCGCGGATTTTCTTGCAGGAAGAACATATTGGCAGAATCCCCTCAAGCTTGTTTATACGCACAAGGCTTTCCTGAAGTTGAGAGATGTTATTTACCAGCCTTCTGCCTAAAATCCAGATTATTATCAAAGCTATAAAAAAGAACAAAGTGTGGTTAATAACAATTTTTTTATCACGAAGGGTAATCGCATTTTTATAGGGAGAATATGGAAAGGAAACGCTTATCCCTCCCCTGACTTCCCCAATTTTATACCCTTGCTTTGCATGGCATTGTAAACATGATTCTTTTGTTACAAGCGGTGCCATGTAGCGGAAAAACTCTGTCCCCTCATAAAGCACTTTTCCTGATTCTTCGCTATTTCCCTTTTCAAATTTTCTCAAAGCTTCTTCTTCCCAGAAATCTGCTTTGTTTGAAGGGTTGAGTGGCTTCAAGCTGGTAATATGAAGCTCTATCCCCTCGTTTTTTTCAAGATATTGGGAAATGAACCTTGTCATATATGCCGGATTTACCTTGGTGAGTTTCATTCCATCCACAGTCGTAATATCTCTAAGCGGGTCTTCAAGGTAGGGGTTAGGCTGTGCCTTCTCATCAATCACGACATAGACCCCTCCATGGTCAGAATTCCATTGCCTCATTGCCACAATAGACTTGAAAAATGTGCGTCCTGTCATAGTTGCCAGCGCTTCGTACTCTGCTCCGGCTTTCCTCAAATTGGTGTAAAGAGAAACACAGGTAACCAGAAAAAGCAGAGATGAAATTATGATAAGATAATTTCTCGCCTTCGAAGCTGTTCCAAGTTTAAAAATGACGCCTTTTCCCCCGTCATTAACAGACATAAAGCGCTTATAACACTCCCTTCTTTTGTATCAATATTAATTATTCATATAACTTTTTCCTTATATGAAAACAATACTAAGTATTTCCGTAAGACAATAAAAAGAAGGCAGCATCGACAAAAAGGGGACGCAACCCTTTTTGTTGATAATATTTGCTTTTTATTGACAATTCTTGCTTAGTGGGAATATAAATAATTCATATGCCAAGGATTTCACGAGCTGTATTTGAAGGAGTTCCCTATCATGTAACGCAACGAGGGAATAGAAGGGAAGATGTTTTTTTTACTGATGAATGCCGCAAGAGATATTTGGAGTGGCTCCGGGAATACTCAGAAAAATACGGATTAAAGATATGGGCATACTGCCTGATGACTAACCATGTCCATCTGGTAGTCGTTCCCATGAACAGAAATTCATTGGAGAATGTATTGCACCCTTTGCATATGCGCTATGCACAATACATTAACAAGAGAAAAGGATGGTCAGGTCATTTATGGCAAGGTAGATTTTTTTCGTCTGCTCTTGATGAAAGTTATCTATGGGCAGCAGTACGTTATGTAGAGCGCAATCCAGTTCGTTCCCATATTACAAAACTTGCGGAGGATTATAAATGGTCAAGCGCTGCGAGTCATTGCGGAATAAAGAAAGACAATGTTATGTCATCTGATTTCCCTCCATCTGGAATAATAGAAAACTGGTCTGAATGGTTACGCGAATCTGATAAACAGGAAGATACAGATATTTTGAAACTGAACACCCAAAAAGGTTTACCCTGTGGGGATTTAACTTTTATTTCTGGGTTGGAAAAAGTATTAAAACGTACTCTAACCTTCCGTCCACCGGGCCGCCCCAAAAAGGTGCAAAATGATGAAGATTAAAAGGGTTGCGTCCCCCTTTTCTGTCCACCGCCAATGAGGGAGCCGAATGAGATGGTGTCGCCGTTTTTTAGTTTTGTTTCAAGTTTGTCTGGATAATCGTACTCATAGTCAGCAGGGTGGTTGTTTAGATATACATTGGCCCTTTGTACGGTACCCTGCATGGAATCCATTGTGAGAATTGCCCTTTGCTGGAATTTGTAGCCATATTTTTTAATGAGAAAATCAACTGCCTGTTTAACAGTTGAACCGTCAGGAAGCACTATTTCCTCATCAATCTTCTTCGTAACATCAAGGGTAAGATTATAATAACGGCATTTGATTTTTATCATTGGTTCTTTGAGCTGATTAAAAATCCCCACCCCCCCTTTGATAAATGACAAAGGGGGGAAAGGGGAAATTTGTAAATATCTTATTTACCTTTTTTTGGCTGCTGCTGAGGTTTCGCTCCCTTTTTCCCTTCATGAAGATCTATGTATTTCTTCCTGTAAGGTTTCAGTTCTTCTGCGATATCCTCGAGGCCGAGTTCTCTCAACCTCTTGTCTCCCGGGAATCCTGTCTCAGGCTCATACTGGCGCAGCCTGTAATATTCCGGAAGCATCTCGTCTAAAGGAAGAACTTTGCCAGAGCTTGCTGCCGGGTTTTCAGGCATCGGCTCATGGGTAAAGCGCTTCGGAACAGTGTCCTCATGTTTTCCGCTAAGCATCTTTGACCAGTATGCGCGCTCAAGGTTGTATATCCTTTCGCCTATGGTCATCAGCTCTTCTTCTGTAAAATCAAGACCCGTAACTGCATTTATCATTGGGATAAGGTGCTCATTTCTGCACCCATATGACCAGTGGGTGTTGAAGCAGCATACCTGCAGGCAGTCAACAAAGGCCTTCTGGTTTTCTTCCCAGTAAACCATCTTGGGTTTGCCTATTGTGGTAAGAGGCTTCGAACATTCCTCTGTCCCTACTATCTTCATGTTGAGTCCCGGATAGAGGTAGCCTGAGAGCTCAAGGCAGCAGAGTGAACGAAGGTGGTCGCAGCCGCCCCTTGTTCCAACTGCAAAGCTCAATCCGTAACCGAAACCAAGTCCCCTTGGGTCATCGCCGGGAAGACTCATTCCTCTTGTCACGGTGAGGTATTCCTCGCCAAGACCCAGCTTCATTGAAGCTCTCCATGGACCGTCGGCAAGTATGTCGCCGAAGCCTTTCCTGTATGTCATGTCATGGAGGAGCTGTTCAACGGCTTCCTGATTACCCCATGTAAGATCTATGCCGCCGGTGTCTTTTGATGTGAGCAACCCGTGTTCCCAGCATTCCATAGCCCAGCTTATTGAAGCTCCGGCTTCGATTGCATCCATGCCGTAGTTGTTTGTAAGCATGGCATTGTGCAATGTTGTTTCAGAATCAATGATACCGACCCTCGGTCCTGTCGGAACCGCTGCCTCGTATTCCGGTCCGCCTGTGTAGTCGCCGGCATATTTTCCTTCTCTTACTTCGGAAACTATTCCGCAGCAGATTGCGCAGGAGAAACAACCTTCCTTGTGCCTTAAGTGTTTCTTTGCCCATACCTCTCCGGATATGTTCCTTGCATCCGGATGATATCCGTATTTAAGGTTCTTCCACGGGAACCAGCCCATCTCATAGTTGCAGGGCATGATGAGGATGAGACTGCCGAAGTTGAACAACCCCTGTGCCATCGGATCTGTACGCATTGTCTCGCGCCAGTCACTGCATATCTTGTAATATTCTTCAGGCTTTGCAATCTTTACTCCGCTTGTTCCGCGCACAGCGATTGCCTTTATGTTCTTTGAGCCTATTACCGCGCCGTGTCCTGTTCTTCCTGCCGCCCTGTAACAGTCATTGAAGGTGCATGCAAAACGTACAAGATTTTCTCCGGCTGGTCCTATTGTAACGATATGGATATCTTTGTCGCCAAGCTCTTCTTTAATTATGGCATCAGCATCACGAGGGAATTTCCCCCAGATGTGAGAGCCATCCCTTATTTCTATCTTGTCATCGTCTATCCAGATGTATGACGGCTTTGGAGCCTTGCCGGTCAATATTATCTGCTCGTAGCCTGCATATTTTAACTCTGCGCCCCAGTGACCGCCCATATTGGAATCACCAAACCCGCCGGTCAAAGGTGACTTTGCGGTTACTGTCACTCGGCCTGTTGAAGGTCCGAATGTTCCTGAAAGCGGACCAACGCCAAGACATACTACGTTTTCAGGTGAAAGCGGGTCAACATCAACAGGGACATTATTGTAAAGCACTTCAGAGTTATATCCCCTGCCGCCCAGCCATTTTCTCCTGTATTCATAAGGAGTCTCTTCTACATCCCAGGTCCCTTTTGTAAGGTTGAAACGAATCCTTTTACCTCTCCATCCATTTATTGACATGTATCAGCCCTCCCCTTTCAACTTAGAGATTACATCATCAGCAAGCGCCCTGCGGCGGTGCCTTACTGTAAGCTCAACAGGTGCATATTCAAGGCAGTTTGACGGACAGTGTTTTACGCACTGCGGGTCGCCGTTACAGAGATTGCACTTGAAAGCCTTGCCGGTCCTATAGCTTATACCGGCAGCTCCAAACGGGCAGGCTCTTACGCATGCCTTGCATCCTACGCATATCTCTTCGTTGATGATACCGGTGCCCATTACCGGGTCTATTGAGTTTGCGCCTGTAGGGCAAACTTCAACACAGACCGGCTTTGAGCAAAGGGCACAACCTACCGGGAAACTGTCGCCGATTGCTTCGTTTCTAACCACGCGAATCCTCGAAAGCGAGGGGCTGCACTCTTTCTCATTGTAAAGAGAACATGCCATTTCGCAGGTCCTGCAACCGGTACACTTATCCGGGTTAATCATTATAAAACGTTGATGTTCCATATGTCTCCCCCTTCGATTTTAACTATCCTGATACTAAAAACTGTCCACGTATTTTAGTCTTAAATTGCATTGTCAAAACTTCTTAAATTACTCCCACCCCCTTCCATATTTCGAGCTTTAAAATAAACCTTAAAATAAACATGGAACATTGTGTCATAATTTTTTCAACTTTTGAGTCATTCCTCTTGCTATGTCAAGAAATTTTGCATGGTCGGAGATTGCAGCCGTAAAGTAATCCAACCGCTCAGGCTCTATTCCTATGCTCGCTAAAAGTTCTTTTCCAAAAACCGCCTGAGAGACCATGAAATCCTTGCCGTTTTTAAAATGGCATGTAACGCACCCTCCAAGCAACACCCCTTCTGCCCCGCACTCAAAGGCTTTAAGTATATCAACAAGTGAAACCTTCCCTGCACAGGGCACTCCGAGAGGAATGATATTAGCTGGATAAGATATTTTTTTCAACCCTGCAAGGTCAACAGCAGCATAGGCACATTCAAGGCAGAGGAAAGTGAGAATCTTTGGTTTTATCGTATTGCCGGCAAGTATCTCTTCGATCTGCGGGAAGAAATTTTCGCCGCTGTAATTTCCCGCCCAGATCGCGCCTGTCGGACAATATGCAGAGCATTGCCCGCAGTTAAGGCATTTTATCCTGTTTACTTCGGGGGTCTCGAGTATATCAAGAGCGGTCAGAGATTCCTCGGTTTCGATTGCTTTTACCGGACAGATCTTCACGCATATCCCGCATTTGATGCAAAGCTCTTCGTCTATGGAAGCACAAAGGATCTCTTTCTTAGCCTTTAACCTCTTTATCTGGGATATTGCCTTTGCCGCGGCAGCGCTTCCCTGTGATACTGAAAGAGGAATATTCTTTGGACCTGTTGCAGAACCGGCAACATATATTCCTTTTAAGGATGTCTCGTTAGCCCTGTTCTTTCCGTAATACTCTTTTATGAACCCGTATTCATTAAGCTCTATCCCTGAAACTTTTGACAGCTCTTCGGTATCTTCAGAAGGTATAAGTGCGCTTGAAAGCACCATGAGGTCTGCATTCAGCACAACATCAGAATTAATGGCCATGTCTTCAACCGTGACATAAAGATTTTTCGTATCCGGGTCTTCTTCAATGCTGGAAGGCCTTCCCTTTATGAAGTTTACCCATTTGTCACGCGCCTCGACATAATATTTCTCAAAAAATCCGGGTGTCCTGATATCTATATAACAAATGGTGACTTCAGCGCCTGCCCGCTCCCTCAAAAGGATCGCATGTTTTGTGGCAAATAGACAGCACACTTCTGAACAATAGGGATGATATTTATCCCTTGAACCGACGCACTGCATCATGACGATGTTTTTTGGCTTCCTGCCGTCCGAGGGTCTTATTACCTCACCAGCCGTGTGTCCTTCGGGATTTAACATATTGCCGAGCTGATGCTGTGTTATGACATTAGGGTACCTGCCGTAGCCGAGTTCCGTTATCTCATTTGGCTTATATTCTTTTATTCCCGTTGCAATGACAACAGCCCCTGCGTTCAGGGTTTGCTCTGTTTTTTGTTCATTAAGGTCTATCGCCCTGGTGGGACATATTTTTTCACATTCAGTACATCCTTCTTTGCAGGCTTCGCGGTCTATCACATAGGCTCTGGGGATTGCCTGCGGATAAGGAAGAAATGCAGCTTTCCTTGTGACCGTTGAATAGGGTTTGCTTTTTATTCCTGTCACAGGGCAGACATCTTCGCACTTTCCGCAGAGAATACATTTATCCACATCAACATAACGCGGCTCTTTTGCAACTTTTACGGTGAAATTCCCCGGCTCTCCGCTTATCCCTGTGACTTTTCCCTTTGTGACTATTTTCAGATTAGACTGTGAATCTATGCGGCTCCTGTAAATACATTTTCTACAAACCTCGAGGTTGCCGGTATCCAGAAATGCGGTACAAAGGGCACAGTCATTCGTAGGCGCCACAATGCCGAGCTTGTTTGCAAATCCGCCAAGTACATGCTTTTTCTCGATTATCGTAGTCTTTATTCCCGACTCTGCAAGTTCAAAGGCTGCTGATATTCCGGCAGGACCGCCGCCTATTACAATGGCGCTCTCATTTATCCCTCTTACTTCGGTGTCTTTTTCTACGGATGATTTAAGCCCCATCCATGCTGTCTTTATCATTGAAATCGATTTTTCAGTTGCAAGCTCAGGCTCATTCGCATGAGGCCAGGCACAGCCTTCCCTTATGTTAACTATGGAATAACGGCTTGTATCTATGCCTGCGCGCTCAAGCCCTTCTTTGAATATTTTTCCGATGCTCTGCGGTGAACATGCGGCAATGAGGAATTTTTCCGTGCCACTATCTTTTACACTGTCTGCTATGGCGCGGATCCCGTTGGGCTGGCAAAGGGAATCATGGCGGTATATATTCGCGAATTTGCCGGAAGATTCGAGCGCTTTAAGAACCCGTTCCGGGTTTATGACTTTATCTATTTCTCCGGCGCAACTGCACAGAAAAACAGCATTCTGAGGCAGAGCTGCTCCGGCTTTATTTTCCGTTTCCTGTTTCTCTTGTCTTTTTACTGATTTCATTTCGGGTCACTGCTTTCATTTCCGGTTATATCAGAATGCGTCCTGCCAAGAAGCATGGAAAGACGCGGCACAGCCTCGTACGCGGCACGCCATTTGCGGCACTTCTGGCAAAAGTCAAGCTCGCTGTGGAGGTGTGATTCTTTTTCAAGGGTTTTCTTTATTTTCTCTATTGCCTGGGCAGGACCTACTGGTCTTCCGCACTGCTTGCATGCTATGAGGTCTGCTTCTTTTTTGGGTTCGGACCTTCCTTCAAAAAAAGCTTTAAGCTCTAATCCGGGAACAGCTTTTATCGCCTTGTCATCGCAGCTTCCCTCACATTTGCGGCAGCCAACGCAGATTTGAAGGTTGTGAGAGATGAAACGCTTCCCATCCCTGTCAACAACCTCAATGGCTCCTGTGGGACATATCTCGGCGCAAGCTCCGCAGGCGATACACTTGTCAGTGTCAATCTCAACTTTACCGCCAAAATAAAGATTTTCCCCTGCCTTTATAAACTTCTCCGGCCAGGTTGAGTCTCCTTTTTTTGACTTCAATGAAGAGAGCAGTCTTGCAAGCTCTTCCCTGTTGCCAAGATTTTTCTTTTCTACGCGGTGGACGCGAAGGTCAAATTTATAATCCATACGGATGACTAATTAACCCTTTCTGTTTAACTTTTCAAGCTCTGCTTTTTTAAGAATATTTTTCTGGATCTTCCCAATAGAAGTCTTTGGGAAGGAAGCAACAACTTCTATGTACTGCGGTATCTTGAATTTCGCAAGTTTTTCTCCGCAGTACGCCTTGAGCTCCTCTTCAGTAGGGTTGTGCCCTTCTTTTAAAATTATAAATGCCTTTACCGCTTCATCCCTCATTTCATCAGGGACACCAATAACGGCTGTTTCAGATATTGCAGGGTGTTCGTTCAGCACCCTTTCGACCTCGCATGCGGCAATGTTCTCGCCTGCCCGTTTTATTACATCTTTCTTCCTGTCAACGAAATAGACATACCCTTCGTCGTCCATCTTCCCAAAATCGCCGGTATAAAACCAGTTGTTCTCATCCAGAACTGCGGCCGTGGCTTCCGGGTTCTTATAATAGCCCTTCATGAGCTGAATCCCCGGGGTTCCGCAAACCGCAATCTCGCCAACCTCGCCGATGGGAATTTCTTTTCTTTCATCATCAACTATCTTTATCTCAATGCCAAAGGCAGGAAGCCCGACAGAGCCTCTTTTCCTCTTTGCATGCATTGCAGTGAACGTGCAGGGAGCGAGCGTTTCAGTGAGCCCGTAAAGGTCATGAAGCGTGCAGTTAAATCTTGCCTCAAACTCATCCCACTGTTCATCTGTGATGGCAATGGCAAAACATATCCTTCTCATTTTGTTTTCTGCATCGTGGGGATGGCGCGGCTGGGCTAAGAGCTGCCTTACGTTGGTAGCGACTAAGCTTGTGATTGTGGCCCCGTATTCGCGGACATGCCTGTAATACCTTGATGCGCTGAAACGTTCGCATACTATTATGCTTGCCCCGGCTGTTATGGTCGGCATAAACGAGATGTACTGGGCATTGACATGAAAGAGAGGAAGCACGCAGATGTGCCTGTCTTCGTGCGTAAGCTTCTGCTCGCATGCCATGCTCTCCCCTATCCAGAGTGAGTTGCCGTGAGTTAAAAGAACTCCCTTCGGTCTTGCTGTTGTCCCTGATGTATAGAGCATGTTGGAAACATCCATGGGACCGACATCAACTATTTTTTTCAGCTCCGCAGGCTGGTCCTTCAGTATATCGTTTAAAAGGACTGTTCCCGGTGCCGCTTCTTCTGCGCGGTAAAGGATGATATTCCTAAGCTTTGGACATTGCGGCTTTATGCTGTTAATCATCTCCATAAATTCAGGGTCTGTGACCAGCGTAGTTGAACCGGAATGTTCGAGCATATACTGCATCTCATCAGCGCGCGACATTGTATTGGTCGGGATCATTATGGCGCCTATCTTGGATGTGGCAAACCATGTAAGGCAGAAACCCGTGGAATTAGGAAGGTTGCATGTAACGAAATCCCCCTTCTTTATCCCGATGCCCAGAAGATAATTGGCAAACTGGTTTACCTTTAGGTTGAATTCCCTGTAAGTCAAGGTTTCTACATTTTCATCTTTATCTATGAATATGATGAAAATCTGGTTTGGACGCACCTCTGCCTGAAATTCGAGAAGCCTTCTGAGGTTCTTATTTCTCCCGATAATGATGCTCATCTCCTGCCTCCGCTATTTGTTATTTTTTACAATTAGAACATTTTACAAAATGATTTCAACCACAGAGGACTCAGAGTATTTTTTCTCTGTGAACTCTGTGGTAAAAACTTTTTTCAATAACCTCATCAAAAAAACTATTTACCTAAGATCTGACCGCCGTCAACGACAAGGACTGCCCCTGTCGTAAAATCAGAAGCCTTTGATGCAAAGAACACGACAGCGCCAAGAATCTCTTCAGGCTCGCCAAGTCTTTTCATAGGAAGCGTCTGCTCAATGACTTTTTTCCCTGCCTCGCTTGAAAAGAACGCTTCATTCATGGGTGTCCTGAAATAGCCGGGACACACAGCGTTTACCTGTATATTATATTTTACCCATTCAAGGGCGAGCACTTTGGTAAACTGAACGAGTCCTGCTTTTGAGGCGCTGTATGATGTCATGTTGGGTATTGCCATCTGGAAAGTTATCGAAGAAACATTTACGACCTTACCGCTTTTCTGTTTTGCCATCTGTGCACCTGCCGCCTTTGCGCACAAAAACGGGCCGCGAAGGTTCACAGACATTATCCAGTCCCAGTAGCTTGCTTCCATCTTGAGAACCGGCTTGTCTCCGCTTATACCTGAGTTATTTACGAGGATGTCTATCTTGCCGAATTTTTCCACGGCTTTTTTTACCATGTCATTTACCTGGTCTTCATTTGTGACATCAGTGGGACAGGCAAGTGCCCTCTTACCTTTCTTTTCAATCTCTGCCGCAACGCTCTCAAGGTCAGAGAGAGTGCGCGCAACAAGGACAAGATCGCAGCCAAACTCTGCCAGGCCTATTGACAGCGCCCTGCCGATACCCTTCCCTGCGCCTGTTACTATTGCAACCTTACCTTCAAGATCAAAAATCTCTTTGCTCATAGAAACACCCTTTAAAAGAATTAACCACAGAGTACACAGAAGGAATCACTCCTGTTCTATAATCTCTGTTCTGTGGTTCTATTTTTATGACTCAATTATCCCCAATTAAATTAGTGTCTCAGGCTTCTCAAGCCCTGTCTTTATTTCATTTAAAAACTTTGCTGCCGGTGCTCCGTCTATTATTCTGTGGTCGAAAACAAGGGAGGCATACATGTTAAGCTGTGGAACTACTTTGCCGTCTTCCACAACAGGGCGCTGTAATGCCTTGCCGACACCTAATATCCCGCACTGCGGGTAATTTATGATTGGAGTAAATATTTCAATACCAAATCCACCGAGATTTGTAATGGTAAAGGTGCCGCCTGTTAATATGTCAGCAGACCTTTGCCCTGCACGTACTCGGTTTGCAACATCTTCACGCTTTGCCGCAAGGCTTTTAAGGTCAAGTGCATCTGCGTCAGGTATTACCGGTGTTATAAGCCCTTCATCAAGTGCTACCGCAAAGGCAACATTTATACTTTCGAACACAAGGATTTCCTCGCCGATTATAGCGGAGTTCATAAGGGGCTGTTTTTTAAGTGCTAAGGCACAGGATTTTATTATAAGGTCATTTATCGTAACACCATCCTGCTTTTGCGCATCGGCTGCTTTTTTGGCATTTTCCATGTTGATAAGGACAATCTCTGCGACCCTCGGGGCATTTGTCCAGCTCTGCGTCATCTTGGTTGCAATACGGGCGCGTATGCCTTTAAGCGGAATCTTTTCTTTTATCTTCGGCTCCACCGGACAACCTCCTCGTCAGTAGTTTTTTTATAAAGAAACTCCGCCTATAAAAAATGATTTTTTTTATTATGTCAAGGAGATAGAAAGAATTAAGAAATGTATATAATGTCAGTCATATTTTATTTATAAAAAACATTGCAGAGCCATAATGACTATGGCATATTCAATTAAACATATTAGTAAGTTACCTTAACCGTCTGATTATGATCTGGATAATATTACCTGCTTATAATGAAGAAGAGTCTTTGCCGCTTCTTTTAAATACAATAAAAGAAACATTTCAGGATAAAGATTACCACTACAAAGTATTAGTTGTTAATGACGGCAGTACTGACAAAACACTCGATGTTGCACATAAATATGAAAATAATATGCCGCTTGAGATATTCGACCATGGCAAAAATATGGGCCTTGGTAAAGCCATTCTCAATGGCCTTAAGCACGCTTTAAAGAAAAAGGAAAATGGAGACATAATAATAACCCTCGACGCCGACAATACTCATCCTCCGTCTCTGTTCATACCAATGATTAATAAGATTAATGAAGGCTTTGATATAGTTATTGCATCGAGATATGCCAAAGGCGGCAGAGAAGTCGGACTCTCACCTATTCGCAAAGTCTTAAGCAGGACAGCAAGTATAATAATTAAGTCAGGATTCAATGTAGGCGCTGCAAAAGATTGTACATGCGGGTTTAGAGCTTACAAACCATCATTTTTAAGAAAAGCTTTTGATATTTACGGAGACAATCTGGTAAGTGAGTCAAGTTTTGTTTGCATGAGCGAGATCCTTATAAAATTATCATCTTTGGGTGCATCAATTGATGAGGTCCCTCTTGTATTAAGATATGATATGAAGAAAGGCAGCTCAAAAATGAAATTCATATATACAATACTCCGTTATATAAATCTGATTTTGAGAAAGAAAAGCCTGTTGAAAAATGTTAACACTGATTAACCCAATAAACTTATTATGATAATCAACCCGTACTTTCTGTTAATGTGACAAAACAATTACCTTTTTTTAAAAACAAAAAAACCATAGATTTATTTTTCCTTTTTTTAATCTGTTTTCTGACAAGATGTATTTTTTTAATATTCACAGATAACAGGCCGGGGGACCCCTGGGAACGCATTATTAATTCTCTTGAATGGCTTGAAAATCCTCATTTTATTTTAAGCAGTTACTGGCTTCCGCTTCATACATATCTAATTTCCGGAATGCTCCTGTTATGGAATAATCCTCTAATAGCTCCAAGGGTTTTAAGCTTATTGTTTGGATCATTAACCGTAATCCCGCTATATCTTTTATTAAAACATATTTTTGGCAGAACCAACGCTTTATTCTCCTGTATTCTTTTTTCATTATTAGGCGTGCATATTTCTTATTCTGCACAGTCATGGTCTGAAGCTCCGGCATTATTTTTTCTCATAACAGGATTTTCCCTTTCGCTATGTGAAAAAAGATTGAATACTTTAACGTCCATATCCGCAGGTCTTTTTATTGGCCTTTCTTCAATGATAAGAATAGAATTTTGGGTTTTTGTCCCGCTGCTTATCGTGCTGCGCGTGCTGGAAACTGGCATCAAAAAATCTCTTGTTTACAGTTTTTCAACACTTTTGCTTCCGTCCTTATGGATGATCAGCACCTTCGTGCAAATGGGGGACATCCTTCCTTACTATTCGCTTAATGTAGCCTCTGAAAGATATAAAATAGGAGGATTCTGGGAAAAGTTTTTTATTTATCCTGTTAAATTTATAAAATTAGTAGGGCCGATTATTGCAGTTGGTTCGTTCTTTGGCATTTTCCTCTCTTTTCTGCAGAGAAAACGTTATGAGCTTGGAGTCCTATTTGTTGGATATCTGTCTTTTTTTATTTACGAATCAATAAAGGTAAATGCTAATCCGCAATACAGGTTTCTCATGATAATTGCCATTATTTCAATTCCATATTTTTTCTTTTTCATTGAGGAAGTTAATTTTATTAAAAAAGAACAGACAAAAAAAATATTAATTTTTGTTGGATTTATTTCTTCTATATTAATTTCTTTCTGGGGGATTTTCTTCTCCGGCGGAGAATTAAAAGCCTATAAAGCTCCGCAATGGGAGATAACTTTGTCAGAAAAATTTGCATCTGTTCCAAAAACCGAGAAGCTTCTGATAGATAACTATGATTGGTTTATCAGTAATATTGCCGTACGTTCCGGAATATCTCCCAAAAACCTTGGAAGAGTTTTTATGTCTGCCCCCTATGTGGGAATAAAGAGCTGCAATGGTTTTTATTCACTGAATGATAATGGGCTGTTAAGATATCTTGAACAGGAAAAACCTTCCATTTTTTTATATTACCCTGACGGAGTATTGAAAGAATATTTCAATAGGGAAGGAAATTCTATCAGCCTTAAAAACTTGGATTACAGATTTACCTTTTTATATGAAACAGGTCCTTATCTTGTCTATAAGATAAACTATCAGGAATGAAGCTATATTTTTTTAATCAAAGCGCAGAAAAAGCCATCCATACCATCTGTGGGTAATGTTCGGAAAAAGCCTTTTTTGTTAACAAACTTTTGAAGAGGTTCTCGAAGTGTTTCTTTTATATTCAATAAAGAAACCCCTTTATCATCTTCCATGAGCTTATATACAATGTCCTCGCACTCTTCTTTTTCAAGTGTGCAGGTGCTGTAAACAATTATTCCGCCGGGTTTTGCGGCTCTTGTGCCTGCCTTAAGAAGCTTTAACTGCAAATCTGAGAACATCGAAATATCGCTTTCGCGTCTTCTCCATTTGATATCAGGGTGGCGGCGTATGATACCCGTACCGGAGCAGGGAGCGTCAACAAGGATCCTGTCGAATTTCGCTTTAAAAAGACCTGAATATTCTAAAGCATCTGCGGCAACAGGGTTTACGCAGGATGCACCATAAAGCTCTGCATTTTCTTTTACAATCGCTGTGCGTTCATAATTCTTATCCATGCTCACCAGAAATGCCCCGTTCCCGGTTAGATTTGCTATGTGGAGGGATTTTCCCCCGGGAGAGGCACACATGTCCAAAATCATTTCTTCCCTTCGCGGTGAAAGAATCTCCCCGACTGCGGCAGATGCTTCATCCTGAACATAGCAATACCCGTCATTGATGAGTCTTAGAATTTTATTGCCGGCACTTTTTACATTGAATACTTCATCAAAATATTTCGACCTGCTGAACGTTAATCCTTCTAATTTGAGGAGAAATTCAAAGCCGTCCGGAGTTATTTTAAGAGTGTTTACTTTCAGCGAAATCCCGGCAATCCTGTTTTGTGCTTCACATATGGCAGCGGTCTTTTCAATGCCAAACGCTTTGATCCATCTTGTTACAAGCCACAGAGGAAAGGAAAAATTCACAGATATTTCTTTTGCTGTATCTGCTTTTATGTCCTTAGCGATCTTTTTATTTTTTCTTATAAAATCCCTTAAAAACCAGTTAACAAAACCGCATGTTTTTTCTTCATCGAAAAACCGCACCATTTTCACCGCCTCATCAACAATGGCATGTGCAGGAATCTTTGACAGGAAGATAAGCTGATAAAGAGACATGCGGAGGATTATCATTATATCCCTTTTTGCCTTGTATTTGCTGTCAATCTTAGAATCAAGATAAAGTCTCCACCGTGTAACTCCATAAGCTATTTCAGTGGCAAGCCCTTTGTCTGATTGTGAATGTGTATTTTGAGAGAACTCTTTTCCAATGAGGTCCTTTAAATGCAATGCACCTTTTGACTCAAAGGACTTTATTATGCGGAATGCTGAGAGCCTTGCAGGGGATATGTTCTGAGAAGACAAGATTAAATCGACGCACCCCAGGCAGAAGCTGGGGGTCTTACCATATAAAAAGTTTTTATCATTATTATATTCAGATCAGCCTGCCTTAAGCCTGTCCTTTGCTTCCTTAAAATCAGGCTTAATCTCAAGCGCTTTTTTCCAGTTTTCTAATGCCATCTCCCTGTTCCCTTTCTTCTTATAGGCATCACCGAGATGGAGAAGATATTGCGGATTATTGGGATCAATCTTAACAGCAGCTGAACACTCTTCTATCGCACCGTTATAGTCGCCTGCTTCCATCAGGGCCCATCCAAGATTATCCCTTATAAAAGGTGTGCCGGGCGCTGACTTTGCAGCTTCCTTTAAATATTCCACTCCTTTTTTAACATCCTTGAATTTTTCTATATAAATATAGGCCAGATTATTTAAGGAATAGGAATGATCGGGCTTTAATTTCAGTGTAGTCTCGTACTCTTTTATTGCATCTTCAAATTTCCCCTTTACAGTGTAATGCCTGCCAAGGTTATAATGCGCCATGAAATGGGACGGGTCTGATATCAGGGTTTTCCTGTAGAAATCGACTGCCTTTTCTTCTTTGCCTTCCTTGCCGTAAAGGTTTCCGATGAGGAAATAGTACCTGCTGTTATCCTTGTCTATCTTTGATGCCTCCTCATATCTGAAAATAGCATCTTCTATTTTCCCCATATCCTCGTACATCTTGCCAAGAGTGGCAATGAATCTCGGGTTCTGAGGGTCCTGTCTTATTATTTCAAGCAATCCCTTTTCAGCCGGTTCATATTCTTTTGAATCAGCCAGATTGGTGAGCCTCTGGTATTTCCTGTAAAGTGAGATCTGTTCTGATGGGTCGGGACGCGTGAAACTGGTCAGGAACTCTTCATCCTTCCCTTCCTTGCCGCTCGTGCCCCCTGCCTGGAAATAACCGAGACTTTTCAGCCTTTCGACTGTTTCTTCATCAACGGGGGCAATGCTAGTTGAGATTCTTTTGTTTCTATCTTCCACAATCTTCTTTAAAATACCCTGAAGTTCGGCTGCTTTAGCGCCCTCCTTGGAAATCAGGTTCTCTTTTTCAGCCGGATCTTTTTCAAGGTTATAAAGTTCCGGCTTTCTTCCATAAATATATTCCCACCCTTTATAGCGGACGCCTTTAAGGGCATTCCAGTAAAACGATTTTGGTATCTCCGCTTCGCAGTATGATGGAAGCTCTTCCATTTTTTCCCCATTCATGAGCGGGACGATGCTTTTGCCGTCTGTTTTGGAATTGTTAGTTATCCCCAAAAGCTCAAGTACTGTGGGGAAAATATCAACAGACCTTACCTGATCATTTATTTTTTCTCCACCCTCAGTAAAGCCTCTGTAACTTATTATAAGAGGGACATGAAGGGTGCTGTCATAAACAAACATGCCATGTGTCTGCTCATTGTGTTCATTAAGACTTTCGCCATGGTCTGCCGTGATTACTATCAATGTGGAATCAAAAAGATTATCTTTTTTAAGTTCGTCAATCAGGAGCCCTATGCACATATCAGTGTAAGCGATTTCACCGTTATAAGGGTCGCTCTCATAGGCTGTCTTAAAAGGCTCTGGAGGATCATATTCAGCATGAGGGTCATAAAAATGGGTCCACATGAAAAAGGGCTCTTTGCCTGCATTATTTTTCAGCCACTCAGCAGCAAGGGTCGCGGTTTCAATACCCCTCCTTTCTACAGGAAGTCTTCCCTTCTGCTGGGGGTGTAAAAACCGGTCATTGTAAGTTGCAAATCCCTGATTAACTCCGTACTGTGAGTCAAGTATGAAGCTGCTTACAAAAGCAGCCGTGTTATATCCTTTTTCCTTCAATACCTCTGCAAGTGTGACATTGTCAGGGGAAAGCCTGTATATGCTGTTGTCTCTTGCCCCGTGGTTTATGGGAAACAATCCTGTCATTATCGATGAATGGCTCGGAAGCGTGACAGGCGCAGGACTTACCGCATTAGCAAACATATAACCTCTCTTGAAAAGAGTATCTATATTCGATGTCACGATATTTTTATTCCCATAACACCTGAGCCTGTCAGCCCGGGTTGTATCCATGGTTATAATGAGAACATTCTTCGGTTTGATTTTTTGCAGCTTCTTTTCCGAGCAGGAAATGAAAAATAGTAAAAATATTACAATGCTTACAGGAAAAAATATTGGTTTGATTTTCACTTGTTTTCTAATTGCCATAAATTTTAATGAAATCTTTATAATCCTGTATATCAGATGTAGAAGGCATAAGCTCAATATACTTTTTACAATACTCTACAGCTTTTATGAAATCTCCCATTCTAACATAAGCGCCGGCAAGGTATTTCGTATTGAGCGGATCTTTGGGATTTTTCTCCTGTACATCCAGAAATTCCTTGGTAGCTTCCTTATATTTGCCGGATCTTAAATAAATTATCCCTTTCATTCTCAAGGCTGGAATATATGAAGGAGAGCGAGTAAGCACTTCGTCGACTTTTTTTAGGGCCTCATCATATTTTTGCTGTAAGAGATAAAGCGAGGCAATATTGTTCATAACGCTGAAATAATCAGGTTTAAGTTTAAGTGCAGTATTAAATTCCTTCAAAGCCTCGTCCAATTTCTTTTCTCCTATATATGCATTTCCTAAGTTTTTATGAGCCTCGGCAAAACCGGGATCAAATTTCACTGCCAGTTTATACTCTTCTACGGCTTTATTGATATCCCCTTTCAATCCGTAAACGCTTCCAAGGGCATTATGATGAATGGCAGACCCTGAATTAATAGAAAGAATCTTCTGAAAAATCTGAATCGCATTATCATATTTTTTCTCTTTTATATAAGCGATAGCAAGCTTCTCTTTTAAGGAAATATCTGAAGGATTTTTTTCTGATTCCCTGATAAGCGTATTAATATCTACGTTTTCACCTGCTGTGCCGCCGGTAGAAGTATTCTGACCGTTCCTCACACCACCAACGGCTTCAGGTTCAACAAGGGCTTTTGATTGTGCGGTAAAACTCAACACAGAAGACATAATGATGAGTGACAGAAGACATCTTATAATCTGATTATAATTCATAGGTGAGGATTTTAGTTAAGGTTGTTGATGGTGTCAACTGCTAATAATAAAAAATGCCCGCTCAATTTGAGCGGGCATCTGAATTTTATATTCTTTTGCCTGATGTTGAAATTAGCTTCTTTTGCGTCTTGCAAAGAACAGACCTACCAAACCGCCGCCAATAAGAAGAATGGTTGCCGGTTCAGGAACAGGCTGAGGTCCTGTTTCAATTGTAAGTGTTGAACCTTCGTTAGGACCTGTCTGGTAATTGTTAAACTGGGCTACTGCAAAAACATCAAAGAATGAATTAAATGGCAATGTTGCATCTGGGGTTGTGTAGTCAAGTACAAAGCCGCTGAAACCATTTGAGCCTATATTTGCAAGATCAGCTGCAACCACGGAAGTTACGTCGATTGTATAGATTCCGGCTGCGGGAACACTTGATGGAGTATAGCTGAATATATCTGCTATATATGAGCCTTTTATTTCATTACCTGTAATAGCTCCATCTTCTGTTGATTCAGCCATATCATATAATTTAAGAGTCCCCGGATTGCCGAGAAATCCATTTAATCCTGTAAAGTCGAGTGTTAACAACGCAGAGGTCACAGAACCTGATAATGAAGAAATATCAAATTCTAATATTCCCTTAAGATAAACATGCGCTGACCCACCTGAAGCTGTAGTATCAATGTATCTTCCCGCATTTATAAATGGCCCGATATTCACAGTCGAACCACCGGTGGTGGTTGTATAAAAGTTGGGAAGTCCATTAATATTAGTTCCAAAGTTGGTTGTCACTCCTGTAGCTGACGATGCGCTATTGGGATAAAAAATCTTTCCCGATGTACCTTCCGCGGTTGGCGCAAGCTGAATTGCAGCTTCTACCTGATAGCTACTAAATAGTACAGTTATTACTATTGCTAACGTTATAATTAGACTCTTCATGAATCATCCTCCGTTTAATATTTATACTTTGTTGATTTAGTTTTTGCAAATTTTGTGCCAAGAAAATCAGACCAGCCTTTCATATGCATAACTCTTTGTATTATAAAAGTTTTATATAACATCATCACTATCTCTGAGAGGTACTGTTACCATACCTATTTGTCTAAAAATCCGACAGATTAGAAAACACTTTTTTAGAAACAAAATCATAAAACCTATAATTCATTTATAAATCAACATTCTAATCTCTTTTAGGAGAAACAGAAAAAGTGTTCACAAATCCGACACAGGGGGGATTTTTTT
The DNA here is from genome assembly GCA_016219965.1 of Candidatus Schekmanbacteria bacterium. Classification (NCBI taxonomy): domain Bacteria; phylum Candidatus Schekmaniibacteriota; species Candidatus Schekmanbacteria bacterium. Next base: position 511,989 of record JACRJM010000003.1, on the reverse strand, counting down.
TCACGTAGCCGACATAAGTTGTCTTAAAAAATACATATTTTCAATATCTTCTTTCATGTCTGCGCCCTTAGGTGTTTCAAGTACCTTGGGGATAGCATAGAAACGTTCATCGTTAAGAATATATTTAAATGTATCTTTGCCCAAGTGGCCTTTCCCAATATGTTCATGTCTGTCAAGATGGGATCCCAAATCACCCTTTGAATCATTAATGTGTATCGCCTTTATATAATCAATCCCAACAATTTCATTAAATTTTGACAATGTTTCCTTATAGCTCCCCGCGGTTCTTATATCATAACCGGCAGCAAAAATATGGCATGTATCAATGCAGACTCCAAGTCGTTCTTTGTTGCCGGTCTGTTCCATTAAATCAGCAAGTTCTTCAAAGCTAGCTCCAATGGATGTCCCCTGCCCGGCTGTTGTTTCAAAAAGTAACTTAACAGCAAAACCTTCTGTTTTCCCCAAAATTTCTTTTAAGGCCCCTGATATCTTTTTCACCCCCTCTTTACCGCCACTCCCTTTGTGTGCACCGGGATGAAAAACAAGAAAATCAAGCTTCAGTTGTTCTGCTCTTCTTACCTCTTCAAGGAACGACTTCATAGACATCTCAAATATTTTATCATCAGGGCTGGCAAGATTAATAAGATAGATATCATGGGCAAAAACTGGATTAATACCAGACTCTTTTCTGGCTGTTATAAATTTCTGCGATTCTTCGTCTGTTATTTCTTTGGAATTCCACCTGTTGCTGTTTCGTGTAAATATCTGAATTGCCCTGCAGTTGATATTTTTTCCACGTTCGATGGCAAGATGCAGCCCCCCGCTAATCGACATATGCGCGCCGATCAGGGGTTCATTTATCTTTTTTTTATTTGTTTCAGCAATCATAATTATTTTATACGACAAATAAATAAAATAGACCATTAAGAAAATATAAAAATAGGGACAGCGCCCATTTTAATTAAAACCATAACCCGGATTCTATATCCCTGAGGTCTTTAAGTCTGCTTGACAAAAGAAATATGGAGAATAATATCTCAGAAAAAAATATAAAATAGCCAGTTGCATAACACGTCAGGCTGTTGTGTTACGAAAAAAGATAACACCTATAAGTAGGCTTTCACAAAAAAAAATTTCACACTATTCTCCCCTGAAATTCAGCAAGGAGTAGGAGTAGTTATGAACACTACGACTCATCCCCATCTGGGATTGATGTTGCGCTATGGCCTGGCAGTCGGAGCGACGGCAGCGGCAATGATTCTGAGGCAGGTCCTGGAGGTTTGGGTAGGCCATGGATTGCCCGCCTATATCACGTTCTATCCAATAATCATGGTGATAGCATTGCTGGGCGGTCTTGGGCCTGTATTGCTGGCCACTGTATTTTCAGATGTGATCGTAGCGTATTGGATCCTGTCGCCGGTAGGGCAATTCGCCATCACGTCGCCCGTTGACCGCCTGGGGCTGGTAGTTTTTTCCAGTATGGGTTTGTTCATGGGCGTAGTCTCCGTAATCTACCAGCGCTACCGAAACAAGGCCACGGAGTATGATCGTGAGGCAGTCGTGCGCGCAAACCGTGAACGGTTGGCTGCGTTTGCTGAGGCTACCTTCGAAGGGATCGTCGAAAGCGAAAAGGGACGTATTGTAGACTGCAACGTGCAGTTCGCCCGGATGATGGGCTACTCGATCACCGAGTTAAAAGGTATGGAGATGGCCAATCTGATTGTCCCCGAAGACCAGGACCGGGTGATAGAGAATACCCAACAGTACAGGAAATCAGCGATCGAACATGTCATGCTCCGAAAGGATGGCACGCGGGTTGTCGTCGAAGCGCAAGGCAGTCTCATCTCTCTGGGGAGTACAAGACAGCACATCGCGCTCCGAGACATCACCGAGAGCAAGCGGATGGAGGAGGAGCTGTTGCACAGGCAGGAGGACCTGAGCCGCGCTCAGGAAGTGGGAAGCATGGGAAGCTGGAGGCTCGATGTCAGGAGAAATGTGCTTACATGGACTGACGAGAACTATCACATCTTCGGAATTCCCAGGGGAACACCTCTGACCTACGAGACGTTTCTTTCCACTGTGCACCCGGATGACCGTGAGTATGTCGATACACAATGGAAGGCAGGGCTTCGCGGCGAGCCTTACGACATCGAACACCGGCTCGTTGTGGATGGTAGTATCAAGTGGGTTCGCGAAAAAGCGTATCTCGAGTTCGACAAGAATGGTGTGTTGCTGGGCGGATTCGGCATTACTCAGGACATCACGGAGCGCAAAAAAACGGAGGATGCGCTACGGAAAGCGACCGCAGATCTGGCACGCTCGAATGAAGAATTAAAACAGTTCGCCTATGTCGCCTCGCACGACTTGCAGGAGCCTTTGCGTTCGATCAGCAGCTTTCTCAAATTACTGGAGTCGCGGTATAAGGACAGTCTGGACGATAATGCCCGTGAATACATCGGCTATGCCGTAGATGGCGCAGTGCGGATGTCGCAACTTATCTCTGGAATGCTGGATTTGAGCCGGATGGACCTCAACGCCAAAAACCTCCGGCCCACTGATTCCGGGGCTGCGCTGGCTGCTGCACTGGCCAATCTGCATATTACCATCCAAAGGGACTCCGCTACCGTGACCTGCAACAAACTGCCCTTAGTCCTTGCTGACGGTACTTTGCTGACCCAGATCTTCCAGAATCTCGTCGGTAATGCGATTAAGTTCCGCAGTCCTGACCGACCAAACAAAGTACAAATCGGCAGCGAAAAAAGAGACCATCACTGGCTCTTTTGGGTCCGCGACAATGGAATAGGAATCGACGCCAAACATCTTGAGCGTATCTTCCTGATCTTCCAACGGCTGCACACACGCCAGGAATACCCGGGCACAGGCATGGGTCTGGCAATCTGTAAAAAAATCGTGGATTGGCACGGCGGCACTATCTGGGTCGAATCGAAGCTCGGCGAGGGATCCACATTCTTCTTCACACTTCCCGAAAAATAGGGACAGCGCCCGTTTTTATTGACAAAAACATCATCTCTTGTTAACTGTCATTAATATGCCAAGAATAGCAAGAGTCGTAGCCAGTGGATATCCGCACCATGTCACTCAGCGCGGTAATTACCGTCAAACAGTATTCGAAACTGAGGATGACTACCTGCTTTATTTGAAATGGCTCAGGGAATACAGTAAGCAGTATGACATTGAGATCTGGGCATATTGTCTTATGAATAATCATGTTCATTTTGTCTGCGTTCCAGGGAAAGAAGATTCCCTTGCCCGCACCTTCAATACACTTCATATGAGATATGCACAGCATATAAACAAACGCAGAAAGTCGAACGGTCATCTCTGGCAGGGAAGATTTTATTCCGCAATCCTTGATGAAGCGCACGTGTATACGGCTGTTCGATACGTAGAAAACAATCCCCTCCGCGCAGGGATAGTTAAAACTGCGGAAGACTACAAATGGTCAAGCGCAAAGGAGCATATAGACGGCCTACAGGAAGGTATTGTCTCAGGGAAATGTTACCTGCTGACAGAGATAAGCAACTGGAAAAGCTATTTGCTGGAGAAAGAAAACATAACTATGATAGAGCGCATCAAAAAGTGTTCCATGACCGGGCGCCCATGCGGAGATGAGTCATTTATTGGAAAGCTGGAGGAGAAATTTGCCCGGCAGTTAAATGCCTTGCCTCATGGAAGACCTCGGAAGAAAGAAAAATAATGGGCGCTGTCCCTATTTTTCATCCTTGCTTCAATGTTGATGCAGCAGGCAGTTCCGCAAGGATGCACCTTCCGGTAGCGCCTCTATGCAACATACAGTGCAACTACTGTAACCGTCTCTTCGACTGCGCCAATGAAAGCAGGCCCGGCGTGACTAGCAACGTATTATCTCCGGTTGAGGCTTTGGAAAAAGTAAAAGAAGTCGTAAAAAAAATCCCCAAATTGACTACCGTAGGTATCGCGGGCCCCGGAGACGCTCTTGCAAATCCTGATTTAACTTTTAAGACTCTATCATTAATAAGAAATCATTATCCGCATCTGAACTATTGCATGGCCACAAATGGCCTCAACATTCCCTTATATATAAATGATATAGTTAAATGCGGGGTGAACTTTATTACCGTCACCGTAAATGCCACTGACACAGCTACAGCATCAAAGATTTATCAACAAGTGACTTTTAACGGAGCCGTATATGAAGGAGAAGAAGCCTCCCGCATTCTCCTAAAAAACCAGATTGAAGGGATAAGGCTTCTTCTGGAAAGAAAAATAAATGTAAAAATAAATTCCGTACTTATTCCCGGCATAAACGACAGTCATCTAAAAGAATTGGCAAATGAAATGAAAAACAAGGGGGTAAGTTTAATAAATATAATTCCCATGATAAATGTTAAAGGCTCTGCCTTTGAAAACCATCCCATCCCGTCGCAGGAATTTTATAAAGCCTTTATCGCATCACTTCAAAATGAAGTCCCGCTGATGAAGCACTGCCGCCTTTGCAGGGCAGACGAGATAGGATTTTTAGATGATACTAACTATAATAAAAGACCGGGCAAAAGATATTCACCGGAAGCAATCCCGGAAAACGACAGAGTGGCTGTTGCAAGCAGGACAGGAAAATTGGTAGATGAACATTTCGGGAGGGCAGAAACCTTCTACATCTATGAGTTAAATGAGAGCGGCTTTATTTTCATAGAAAAAAGGAATGTGAAAAAATTCTGCAGCGGCCGCAAAACCTGCGTTGAAGAAGGAGATGCCCTCAATCGTATCATAATGATGATAAGCGATTGCTCATACCTAATCTGTTCAATGGCAGGAGGTAAAGCTGAATTTCATCTAAAAGGAGCTGGAATCACTCCAAGTTATTTTTACGGGCCAATAGATGAAGCTCTTTTCAGCATCAAAATGAGAGATAATTTAACTCCCTGTCAGTCTTTCTAACTCCCTGAAAAAGACAGTTTTTTTTCACTTGACTTTTTGCTGTTTGCGTGAAAAAGGCTTAGTGAATTTGAATTGTAATTCCTGTTGATTTTAAAGATGCGCAGGTGGTGAAGTTTCCACATTTTGACCTTTCCGCGGAGGTGACCCATGAAAGCAGCAGTCTGGTTTGGAAGAGACGATGTGAGAGTAACAGATGTTCCGGAGCCGCAAGCCAGTAAGGGACAGGTAAAAATAAAGGTTAAGGTATGCGGGATCTGTGGTTCAGATCTCCATGAATACCGGTCAGGCCCGGTAATCATCCCCAAAAAACCCCATCCTCTTACGGGAAAAGAACCTCCTGTCACGCTGGGGCACGAGTTTGCCGGCGATGTTGTAGAAGTCGGCGAAGGAGTAAAGAATGTGAACATAGGCGACAGGGTAACTGTGAATGCATGCCTTGTCTGCCATGAGTGTTACTGGTGCAAAAAAGGGCAGTTCAATCTTTGCGCAAAACTTGGAAGCATCGGGCTTTGCGACAATGGTGGTTTTGCTGATTACGTAGTCGTTCCTGACTACACATGTTATAAACTTCCGGACAATGTATCTTACGACGCCGGTTCATTTGTTGAACCTCTTGCAGTTGCAGTTCACGCAGTAAAAAGAAGCCGCATCAAACCCGGCGATATTGTTGCCATAGTGGGCGCAGGCCCTATCGGATTGCTCGTACTCCAGTCAGCCCTTGCAAGCGGCGCAGGCAAAGTATTCGTTGTTGAACCAATGCCCTCAAGAAGGGAGCTTGCAAAAAAGCTGGGAGCCACTGAAGTTTTTAACCCGACAGAAGGCGATGCCGGAAAGATGATACATGCTCTGACTGACGGATTAAGGGCAGACATAGTTTTTGAATGCGTAGGCAAACCCGCTTCCCTTGATACGGCAATAAAAGTTTCAGGTAAAGGCGCACGTTTGGTCATCGCCGGTATATTCACACAGCCCGTTGAATTCCAGTTCATAAGGATGCAGTCCCATGAGAAGGAGCTTATAGGAAGCTCCGCATATCCTGATGAATTCCCGGCAGCCATAGCCTTCCTTGCAGACGGCAGGGTAAAGGTTGAACCTCTTATCACTGGAAAGATAAAGCTTAATGAAATAATTGACCGCGGGTTCAAGGAGCTCATCCAGAACCCGGAGAAGAATATTAAAATTCTTGTAAATCCATAAAGCTAAGGAGGATTAAATGGTTAAAGAAAGTAAGCCTGCGCAGAAAGTAAAAATACCTGCCTGCTGTCCTGTGCCTGAATATCCCGGAGCAAGGGATAAGGGGAAGGAAAGCCTTGTAAAAGTGGCAGCCCTTCAGATGGAGCCTGAAATTGGAAACAGGGAAAAGAATGTTAACGAATCTCTAAGGCTCATAAAAGAAGCGGCAAAAAAAGGAGTAAAGCTCGCAGTCCTTCCTGAACTTTGCAACACTGGTTATATATATAATTCAAGGGCAGAGGCATTTGCCTGCGCCGAGCAGGTACCTGACGGCCCTACATCAAAGGCATGGGCGAAGGCTGCGAAGGAATGGGATATCTATATCTGTGCAGGCATTACTGAGCGCGAAGAGAACAGGCTTTATAATGCTGTCGCGGTTTTCGGGCCTGAAGGATTTATCGGCAGGTACAGAAAGACCCATCTCTGGAACGAGGAGAAGCTGTGGTTTACCCCCGGTGATGTCGGCTATCCCGTATTTGAGCTCCCCTTTGGAAAAATCGGATGCAGGATCTGCTACGATGGATGGTTCCCTGAAGTGACTCGTATTTATATGGCACAGGGGGTTGACATTATCTGTGATTCTACTAATTGGGTAATCGTGCCCGGAATCCAGACTCCTGAAAAACCGGCGGCTGCCTATACGGCAAGCGCTCTTTCTCTGATGAGCAGTGTGTTCACCATCTGCGCCGACCGCATAGGAGTTGAAAGGGGATGCACTTATCTTGGAAACAGTTGCGTAATCGACACTGCCGGCAATTTTGTCAGTGGTCCCGCATCGTTTGACAAGCCAGAGGTGGTCATCGCTGAGATAAACCTCATGATTGCAAGGTACCGCCACTGGTCAGATTTTAACAATCCGTTTACAGACAGAAGAACAGATGTATATGACAATCTCCTTGGCTACAAGCCCCCGGAAAAAAAATAGGGAACTTATAATCTAATCCAAGGAAAGCGTTAACAATATAATGGAGGAAGTTATGGCTGAGAAACAACCAGTTGACCTTCCGGTCAAATATATGAAGGAAACAGGCAGGGATAATTTTGAAGATTTCTGCCTCGATGCAACAAGGGCGATCTTCTCCCATGTTTATTACATATGGAGAACATTGAAGGCTGCACTTGGTCCCAAAGATGCCCTCGACCTTTACTGGAAAGTATGGGAAGGGCTCGCAGAAGTTTCATTTGTACAGGCAAAACAGGTTTTAAAGATAGACGAAGTAAAAGACATACCCACACTTGGCAAGATATTCCAGTACTGCTGGCTTGCATACCCTTGCATCTACAACCTCAAGGAAAATACAGCAGACAGCCATGTTGGGATTATAGATTTCTGCCCCAACCCTGAATACGGTCCCACGGACAATCACATGGACAGGCTCGACTACTACAAGCAGGAAGCAGAGCTGTCGCGCAGGTTCGTCTGGAAACTGGTCGAGCTTGCAGGGATGAAAGATAAAGTTGATGCAGATCAGGATCTTTTCCTCTGCAGGGACGGCTGCACGGATGTATGCAGGGTTTATGCACGTAAAAAATAATAATGGGGAGGAAAATATAAAATGAGATATTTTGAACCGGATAAAAAACCGCAGGGTGAAGAACCCCTGTTTGGCGCATTAAAGAGAATCAACCGTTCAATTGAGGAACAGGGAAGAAGCAATTTCAACAGTTTCATAGCTGTTGATTATTTCCTCTACAGCGGAATGGGAAAAGCGGTAAGCAAGGAAAAGGCGCAGGAACTGCATCAGAATCTCTGGAAGCAGTATCCGCCTGTTTGGGTAAAGACCGCGAAAAGCGTTCTTAAAATCGGAGAAATCGCATCACTTTCAGATTTGGCAAAGGTAATAGAATTCTGCCAGAAGCAGAGATTCTGCAACTTCAATACCAAGTCAGCAGACGCAAACAAGCTGGACGGCGAGATAACCATCTGTGCTTTCGTTGATGTTGCGCAGCAGACATTCGGTGTCCCAAAGGAAGACAACTATTTCGAGTCTGTTTATCATTGCACCGAAGCCTTCATAAACGGAATTGTTGACCAGACACCATTAAAAGGGAAGGTGAATGTAAAACTCGAATCCGCAATGTGCCGCGGCGGTTCTTCCTGCAAGGTAACTTGCACTAAGAAATAAATTTGTACTGAATAAACCATTAGCATAACGTAATCAATAAACGCAGAAGGAGTCTTACTATGGATTTCAAGCTCACTGAAGAACAAGAGATGCTGAAGGATATGTGCAGAAGTTTTGCTGAAAAAGAGATCATGCCCAATGCCGAGCACTGGTATAAAAACCATGAATTCCCGACCCAGGTGTTTAAGAAGATGGCAGAGCTTGACCTTATGGGACTCCTTATCCCTGAAGAATTTGGCGGAGCAAATGTGGGCACGGTTTCATACGTTGCTGCAATGGAGGAGATAGCAAGAGCCGACCAGTCGATTGCCGCTACATGGAATGCTCACATAACAATCGGCTCAGTGCCATTCGTATATTTTGGCACACCTGACCAGAAGGAAAAATATTTAAAACGCCTTGCAAAGGGCGAGATACTTGGTGCCTTCGGCCTTACCGAAGCAAATGCAGGCTCTGATGCACGCGGCATTGCAACCAAGGCAGAGCTTGTAGGCAATGAATGGGTAATCAACGGGACAAAATGTTTTATCACCAATGTCGGAACGCCTTTAAGTTACGGAGTTGTAATACTTGCCATAACAGGGCTTGATGCCAAGGGGAGAAAACAATTCAGCGCCATTATCATTCCCAAGGATACTCCCGGTTTCACCATCGGGAAAAGGTATGAAAAAATCGGCTGGAACTGCGTTGACACAAGAGAGCTTATATTCGAAGACTGCCATATTCCGAAAGAAAACCTCTTAGGACAGGTTGGAGACGGCTTAAAACATTTCATGGAAGTCCTGGATGTTGGAAGAATCAGCATTGCAGCGCTTTCAGTAGGTCTTGCCCAAAGGGCAATGGAGCTTGCTATTTCTCACAGCCAGAATAGGGTTCAGTTCGGCCAGCCCATATGCAAGAACCAGGCAATACAGTTCAAGCTTGCAGACATGGCAATGCAGACAGAATGTGCAAGGTTGTTAACTTACAAGGCAGCATGGCTCAGAGACAACAATCTTCCCTATGCAAAAGAAGCCGCTATGGCAAAAACCTATGCCTCAGAGGTTGCCGTAAGAGTGGCAGAGCAGGCAGTGCAGGTGCACGGCGGCTATGGTTACACTGAAGAGTATGCCATATCAAGGTTCTACAGGGATTCAAAGATCCTGACAATTGGTGAGGGAACAAACGAGATACAGAGAATGATCATAGCAAGGCTTATTGGCTGTTAATAACTGTTAAGATTATTTTAACTTAAAATTATGAGGGTAACTGATCATGGGATGGGAATACTTTCTTGTTGAGGTTGAAGAAGAGATAGCCCTTGTTACTATCAACCGCCCTAAAGTTTTGAATGCAGTAGATTTCAATGTAATAAAGGAAGCCGGCGTTCTTTTCAGGGAGCTTGAAGAGAGAAGCGATGTAAGGGCAATAATCCTTACAGGCGCCGGCGAAAAGGCTTTCATAGCAGGAGGCGACATTGCCGCAATGAACGCCCTCTCCATGGACGAGGCGCATAAGTTCGTAGCCACTGGCCAGCGGGTGATATCTGACATTGAAAGAAGCAGCAAGCTCACAATCGCAGCCATAAATGGATTTGCCTTAGGCGGCGGGACCGAGATAGCAATGGGATTTGATCTTCGTATCGCATCGGAAAAAGCAATGCTCGGACTCCCCGAAGTCTCGGTAGGATTGATAGCAGGATGGGGGGGCACACAGAGGCTTTCAAGATTGATAGGAAAGGGAAGGGCAAAATATTATATCTTCACGGGTGAGATGATACAGGCTGCAGAAGCTGAAAAGATAGGGCTTGTAAATAAGGTCGTTCCTCCTGAAGAGCTTATACCAACATGCAAAAAGATAGCGAAGAAAATATTAAACAACAGCCCCATAGCAGTTTTGCAATCCAAGAAATCAATAAATGAAGGGCTTAACATGTCTTTAGACCAGGGGCAAAAATACGAGGCAGATGCATGGCTTGTAAATTATGCCACTTCAGACCGCAACGAGGGACTAAGCGCATTTCTTGAAAAGAGAAAGCCCCAATTCAAGGGAAAGTAAAAAGGAGACCGAGAATGGCACAGATAGATAATGATACCCGGCTCGCCCTGTACAGGACGATGGTGAAGATCAGGAAGTTCGAGGAAAAAGTCTCAGAAAATTTTCTTGCAGGTCAGATACCCGGCTTTATTCACTTAAGCATCGGGCAGGAGGCTGTATCTGCCGGAGCCTGCCATGCGTTAAAAAAAGATGACTACATATTGACGACACATAGAGGTCACGGGCAATGCATAGCAAAGGGCGCAGACATCAAATCAATGATGGCTGAGATATTCGGAAGGGCGACAGGATTTTGCAAGGGGAAGGGGGGCTCAATGCACCTTGCCACAATGGATGTTGGGATATTAGGCGCAAACGGTATAGTTGGCGGGGGAATACCGATAGCTGTGGGCGCTGCTTTCAGTGCAAAATACCGGAAGAGCGGGCAGGTTGCCGTATCTTTCTTCGGCGATGGAGCAACAGGGGAAGGGACATTTCACGGAGCCCTTAATATGGCTTCTATCTGGAGCCTTCCAATAATTTTTGTATGCGAGAACAATGGCTGGGCAGAATTCTCACCAAAGCCTATACACATGGATATTGAGAATGTTTCCCAGAGGGCAAAGGCTTACGGGAACGTGGCATCAGAGATAGTTGACGGAAATGATCCTGAGGCAGTTCTTGCTGGTATGGAAAGAGCCGCCGCAAGGGCAAGAAAGGGGGAGGGACCGACGCTCCTTGAATGCATGACAACCAGATTCAGGGGACACTATGAAGGAGACCCCCAGAAATACAGGCCAAAAGAGGAACTCGATGCCTTAGCATCCAAGGATGCTATCCCAAGATACAGGAAAAAACTCATTGAGAATAAGATCCTCACAGAGGAGAGCGCGGCAAAGATAGACGCTGAAATAGCTGCACTCATCGATGAGACGCTTGAATATGCAAAGAACAGTCCGCTCCCTGAGATCGAGGAAGCGCTAAAAGACGTTTACGTGTAAAGCTGCGGAGGAAAGAGCGATGGCTGAAACCAGATATGTACGCGCAGTAAATGATGCCTTAAAAGAAGAGATGGAAAGAGACAGCTCGGTTTTTATTGCAGGAGAAGATGTGGCGCTTGCCGGAGGATCTTTCAGCGCTACAAGAGGATTGGTTGAGCAGTTTGGTGCGAGCCGCGTCATTGACACTCCTATTGAAGAGTCAGGGATCGTTGGGCTTGCCATAGGGGCAGCACTTACAGGGCTGCGTCCTGTTGTTGAGATAATGTTCATGGATTTTATTACTGTCGCAATGGACCAGATTGTAAATCAGGCTGCAAAAATAAGATATATGTTCGGCGGAAAACCCAAGCTGCCGCTCGTTATAAGAACTCAGTGCGGAGCCGGACTTAGCGCAGGTCCGCAGCATTCGCAAAGCTTAGAGGCATGGTTTGCCCATGTTCCGGGATTGAAGGTCATAATGCCCTCGACTGTATATGATGTGAAAGGGCTTCTTAAAGCCGCAATACGCGATGACAATCCCGTAATATTTATTGAGAACAAAACACTTTACGGGCTCAAAGGAGAAACTCCCGACGGCGACTATACGATACCGATAGGGAAGGGAGACGTAAAGAGGCAGGGGAAAGACGTAACAGTTGTTGCCACATCAAGGATGGTGCATCAGGCTTTAAAGGCAGCAGAAAAACTTGCGGCAGAAGGGATTGAGCTTGAGGTAATAGACCCGCGGACAATCTCGCCCCTTGATACGGATATCATACTTGAGTCTGTAAAAAAGACAGGCCGTGCCGTTGTCGCATTTGAAGAGGTTAAATTCTGCGGTTTCGGCGCAGAGGTTTCGGCCTTAATCTCAGAAGAAGGCTTTAAGAGCCTTAAAGCGCCGGTACAAAGAGTGGGTGCGCCATTCTGCCCGGTGCCTTTCAGCAAGCCTCTTGAGGCATTTTATCTCCCCGGAGAGAAATGCATTGTTGATGCTGTAAAAAGGATTTACGAGGCAAAATAAGTTCAACTTAAAATTGTTTAATTAACAAGCAGGAGGAAAGTATTAATGGCTGTTGATGTCACAATGCCCAAGCTCGGGCTTACTATGGAAGTGGGAAGCGTTGTACGCTGGTTAAAAAATGAAGGCGACCGCGTTGAAAAAGGGGAGATAATAGTTGTAGTAGAAACCGAGAAGGTTGAATACGAGGTTGAGTCCCCGGCAAGCGGAATATTGAAAAGCATAATAGCAAAGCCTGAAATAGAATATCCTGTAGGCGAACTGCTTGCAGTCATTGAAGAAGGGTGAGCTGATTTTATGGATAAGAAAGAGCTTGAAGAGCTTGGGCTTAAGCAGTCAGATAAAATATTAAAAGCGCTCAAGGAAGGGGACAGGGAAAAAGCCTTAAAGGAGTGCGGAGCGCTTCCAAAGGAATTCATCCTTCTGCATAAGGGACTGCGGAAGGTTGTTGAATATATCCTCCAATACAATGAGCAGGTCTTCAGGGAAGAGCAGACAAAAATCTCTGAGAAGATAAGGCAGAAGGTTGAAGAGGGAAATTTAAAAGAAGTTGAAGCACTCCTTGCCCAGAGGGAAAAACAGCATCAGGTAGTGCATGACATATACATTGATATAATGGCTGCATGCTTTAGCTACATGGGAGGCGTTTACGGCGATGAGCGCCTTGAAGGCATCTTGAGATACACCGGCGAGATGCAAAAGAAGGGCTTTGATGACTGGGAAAACATGAGTGTCGAGGATTTTGTGAGAGTGACAGCCCATCTTTTAAGAACGCATATGGGGAAGATGAAAGTCATAGAAGATGATGAGAAATTCACATTCGTACATGACCCATGCGGTAGCGGCGGAAGGCTCTTGAGAGAAGGCGCCTATGATGCACCCAAAAATTACTACAGAATTAAGGCACCCAAGCCAATTGGATACAGCAGGGAAGATTTTCCTGCCTATTGTTCACATTGCATGGTGTGGAATAATATTCAGTGCATAGAATGGTTCGGGCATCCCCAGTGGATCCACGAGCCGCCAAAAACAGCAAATGATCCATGTGTGTTTCACATCTACAAAGACCCATCAAAGATACCGGCAGAGTATTACGAGAAATTCGGGAAAAAGAAAAGTTAGTCTTTTCTAAATATACTATCTTAATATATCTTGGCTTGGCAGTCCCGCTCTGGCTTCAAACTTCAGGCGCCAGCCGCGGAACCTGCCAAGCCGTTAATAAATGCCATAATCAATTCAACAAAAAAACTCATTTCGTTTGTGTAAGACTTTTGATTTCTCTCTTGTGATTATACATAAAGAGTCTGTATAATTAAAGTATAGGAGATGATTTAAGATGGCAGAAGAACTTAAAAATAATTCATTCCAATTTAATAAGGAAAAAATAGCAGAGTTCTGTAATCGTTGGAAGATTACGGAATTTGCTCTATTCGGCTCTGTTCTAAGAGATGACTTTAATCCAAAGAGCGATATAGATGTTTTGGTAAGTTTTTCTGATGATGCACATTGGAGCTTATTTGCCTTTGTTGATATGAAAGATGAATTAAAGGCAATCTTTGGGCGCGAAGTCGATCTGTTGGAAAAGGGAGGATTGAGAAATCCTTTCCGCAGGCGTGCAATTTTAGCTTCAAAGGTGGTGTTGTATGCAGCCTGAAGAGCGTGACGCAGCATATTTATGGGATATGATGGATTCTGCAAAGGAAATTCAAATTTTTGTTAGAGGCGTAAGTTTCGAGCAATATTTACAGGATAGGAAACTGCAACTTGCTGTGGAAAGGGCAGTTGAAATTATTGGAGAAGCAGCACGTCGGATATCTGATGACTTTAAAAAAGCACACCTTGAAATTCAATGGAGAAGAATTGTAGGGCTGAGAAATGTTCTTGCACATGAGTATGGCGAGATTAAGCAGGAACGTATGTGGATCGTAGCAACAGAAAATATTCCGGAACTTATTTTACAGTTAAAAACTTTAATTCCTGAATCACCACAAGAGTAGTAACCTAACATTTCTCAAAAATTACCCTTTAAATTATTTTGGCTTGGCAGTCCCGCTCTGGCACTGAAAAGCGGGCGCCTGCCGCAGAACCTGCCAAGCCGAATTTCAATAAAAGTTATTCCTCATAATAAACCTATTCTATAGGTTGATATATCAAGACCTAAACTCAAAGAGCAAAGAGTAATTAAATCAGCGCATCAAACATCAGCAAGACCATTACAGCTGCGGCATAAATATTTATATCTCTAAAAAGCCCCGGGAAAGATTTTTCATTACCTTCTTCCTTAAATATTTTTGTTCCGCTCCATATCAGATATGATGTGCCGACCGTAAGTATAATGGAAATCAGGACAGATTTTATCAAGCCAAAAAAGGGGAGAATAAGCCCGGCAGATGCTGAGGAGAGTATCCATATGAATACAATCCTTTTAATCTGTTTTTGTGACAAAACCCGGCTAAGGACCGGAAGTCCCGCCCTTTCATATTCATTCCAGTATGTTAATATGAGAATCCAGAAATGGGGAACCTGCCAGAGAAAAACAAAAAAACTTATAGCAGCAATCTTTGGATCTGGAATTGAACCTCCTGCTGAAGCCCATCCTATTAATGGCGGAATAGCTCCGGACAGCGGCAAAAGCCGATTTTTTCTTTAAAGGAGTATAAAACCCATTGTACCAGACAACTGCCATGATACCAAACGCGGCTGGAGGCAGTCCCACCGACAAAAGGAATAAAAGACCTGCAACCATAACAGCTATTGAAACAGACAAGGCTGTGGAAACATTAATCTCACCTGAAGGAATCGGGCGAGCCATAGTCCTTTCCATCATGGCATCAATCTTATTTTCCTGGACCTGATTTAGAGCGGATGCCCCGGCGGCAAGGAGAAAAACTCCCGCAGATGAAGTCAGAAGTGAAATAGAAACCCCCTTTGACGCTATGACAAATGCCGCAGCAGATGTAAGGGTTACAAGAAGAGAAATCCTTACCTTGAAAAGTTTCAAATAAGAATTCATTTAAAGATTCATAAGAAAAACTATTTAGAAAAGAAAATAATCAGTAGTTGACCATAATTGCTGTAGTCCCATCTGTAAAGGACCAGTAAAGCGCCTGCGCCTCAGCCTTATCTTCAAATAAAATATCTACCGCTACAAAAGGCTGTTTCTTATATTTATACCAGACCGTAAGCAGAGGATGAGTGATATATTCCTGAAGAGTGTACCGGAAATTATAAAGTTTTGGTTTCCACTCTTCCGGGGGTTTTGAGCGCACGGATATGGACATCCCGTCTTCCATAAAGAGCGTATATGTTTGAGGCATGTCGGGAAGTTCAAGAGCCTCTACGCCTGCAGAGTCATCTCCAGGTTTTATAACCTTCCTCTCAGGAGGAACGAGTGTGGTTTTTTTCAACAACTGAAGAGTCTTTAGCGAAAACGGGTTGCCCCAAAAAGAAGCTTTATCCATTTTCCACTCACGAAGCACAATGCCGCGGGATTTCAGATAAATCTTTTTATCCTTAAAATTAAAAACAAAATAAAGGGCCGGATTTTTTGCCAGTTGCAGTTCAGTCTTTAAGAGCTCATTTTCCTCGAGGGCTTTTATTTCATCACTGCAAAAAGCAGTTGAGCTAAAGCTTAATAGCATGATTGCAAGGGCTGAGATAAGGAATTTGCGCATTTTAGAATATGTATATCTTTGTCCCGGGCGGGGAAGCCATATATGTGGCTTTTATGTCTTCATCACCAACTCTCACGCATCCGTGGGACACATTCCTCCCAAGCAGCCTTGTATAAAGTGTTCCGTGAATGAAGTATCCATTGCCGAATCCAAGGGCATAGGCACCTAAAGAACCTTCTTCTATCCTGTCATTGTAGTTCTTAGGCGGCGGTTCCCCTTCTTCGTAAAAAGCCCAGTCAGGTTTTATCCACACAGGATTTTCCTGTTTTGTTTTAACTGCATACTCGCCCCGGGGAGTATCAAAAATCCACTTCTTCTTTCCTGTCGGGTCCTGAAGAACATTTCCGCTGCCGCATGATACAATCGCCTCTCTTGTTTGTTCATTACCTTTCCTCAGGTAGAGCCTGTTTCTCCCCGTATCAATAACTATATAAGTCCCTTTAGGAGCAAGGGTTGTAATTTTCTTAAGAATAGCGCTGTTCTCCTTCTGCACATCATCTAGACTTTTTCCTTCCATTGTGGACAATAGCTCGCTTCCGGAAGTAACGCTGTATTTACTGCAAAGATAATAACCATATCCCTCGATCCCCGCAAAAGCGAGAAACACAAACCCAAAAACTATTAAAAATATTTTAAGGACTTTTTTTACCATCTACATATCCCTTATAGTAGATGTAACAACATTTTCATGTTCTAAAGCTCCGACTATAGTCACCGGTGTACCTTCTCCTACTAATCTAAATAGCTCATCTATATATTGATTTTCAAGGGAAATACATCCATATGTCATTCCGTCGTCTCCACCTCCATGAATCTCGATCAACCCGCCTATGCCTGCCCGTGAAGGAATAAGCCCTTTTTTCTTTGCTGTCGCAAACTGCCTTCTGTCTTCATCGTTAGGATAATTTATGAGAAGCGCTTTATAATAACGGCTGTTGGAAACTTTTTTTGTTATATGATATTTCCCTTCAGGTGTCGCAAAATCTCCTGCATATACTTTATCGTGGAATCCATTTCTCCCAAGCCCCACCTGATAGCTCCTCACAGGACGACCATCTCTGTAAAGCGTAAGTGTACGCTCTATCTTACAAACCACGATTGCAGTCGTTCCGCGTCTGCGCGATTCAGATATAGTCTCATCTGCCCACTGCCTCCACTTGGCTATCTGTGATCTGTCTGCAAATCTGCTTACTATAGGGGTGATAGTCCTTTCAGCGCTTGTCAGATAAAATGGGATATCGCTTAGCCTTTTTTCTGCGGCAACATATTTTTCTTTTGCACACAGGGAACGGACTTCTGAGATGGCTAATGATGCTTTTGAAATATTTCTTCTTGCATACCTTCCCTCGTTTACAAGGAGAGTTATCTTGTCAAGCGACTTAAGCTTGTTTTCATAGATTGAAAGCTGACTCTCAATGAGGGTAGACTTGTTACTCTTGAAGCTTTCTACCTTTTTTAAAACCCCGTTGCCATAAAGAAGGACAAGCTGGTACTCGGAGGAAATCTTATTATAATCCCGGAACCAGACAAACCTATTACTTTCCTTTATGAAATTGTCTTTCGCATTCCTAAGGGTTCTTTTGTAGCTATTGTAGTTTTCAGGTGTAAACTGAGGGGCACCAACCCTCCAGAGGTCCTGCTCCTGCTTTTCAGCCTGAGCAACCTCTGGAGGAACTGGTGGTGAGCTGCATCCAATCAGAAACAAGCTCAATACAAATATGACAATTTTTTTTAAATGCAGCATCTAATCTCTTTAAACTAATTTACTTTTTTTTGCCGCCCTTTTTCTCTATTGCTGCATTAATCTGATCTGATACGCTTGTTGCTTTTTCGCTGATTGCCTTTGCTTTGTCTGCTGCGCCGAAATAGTCTTCGGTGTCAATCATCTGCTGAACGCCAGGAAGTGATTCTTCGAGACCCTTAATGTCGTTGGTCAAAGCTTCAACTTCTGCTTTTGAATCTTTGCCTTTAGGTGCTTTTTCTAAGAGTGCTTTTGCATCAGTAATAGCTGTTGTAGCAGCGGTCTGTGCAGCAACTGCGCCGTTCTTAGCTTCTTCTTTCTTTGCAGGAATACCAGCTTTTATAGCTTCTGCGTCGCCCTTTACTTTTGCCAGTATCTGTTTTGCTTTGTCATAGTTCTTGAAAAACTTGTTTTCCTGTACCTTTACTTCATCTGCTGCGGCAGCTAATTCATCGCTTACGCTCTTTAATTCTTCAGCTGAATACTTTTCTGCTCCGTCCTGCTTTGCAGCTTCGATTGCTGCGCTTGCAGCATTAGTTTCCTCTACTGGCGGCTTTGCGCAACCAACGATAACAAATGCCATAATTAAACTTAAAGCAATATACTTAACCATGCTACTTTTCATCTTCATTCTCATTCTCCTCCGCATTTATTTGCGTTACCTTTGTTTCTCGATTTACACTGCTAATCATTAACCCCAAGCAAAAAATTACTTTGCCCTAAAAACATTCCCACCCCCCTTCAACGTCTATTAAACATTAGGATTTTTTCTTTCTATACCAACATAATGAAAAATAATTTAATAAAATTAATGAACCTTGTTTCCAGCCTTTAAAAAAATTTCTCCTCTAAAAAATTGTGACACAAATACTATCATATTTTTATTATGAATGTGTATATTTTCTTATTATCTATTTAAAAATATCCCTTTTTGCCCTCCACCTTATAAAAAGGGGGCGGATGATATATTATTATTGAAATTGTGTCCAGAAATTTTAAAGGGGATACCTTTACCAGCGTATTGCCTTGCCAGGCTAGTGGACTCACACATTTTCCTATTTATAATCTTCAGTATTTTCAACCACATTGAAAATATACACTTTTTATATATCTATTGTGAGCTTCACCTATTGCAGAGTCAAGAATTAAGTAAGGCATCCCGGGAATTATTAACTTTAATTTTTGTATTATAAATGATAATTACGGTGCTGTTTATAGGCTGTTTATAAAAGGAGCAACTGAGAAATGTTCGTTGAATATGAAGAAAAGGCAGTTTCGGAAAAAGGGATAGCGTTCAATGAAGCTCTTGAATTATATAACCTTTCTGAAAATAATTTCCTCCAGGTTTTTGCATCGGCAACAAGGATAAGGGAAAAGTTCAAGGGAAAGAAGGTAATCCTCTGTTCAATCGTGAGCGCAAAGTCAGGAGGATGTTCCGAGGACTGCTCATTTTGCGCCCAGTCAGCCCATTACCAGACCAATGCCCCGCTTTACCCGATGATAACATCAGCGCAGATTTTACAAACCGCTAAAGAGGCTCGTGCCGCCGGGGCAAGTGAGTTCTCCGTAGTGACAAGCGGAAGGGAAGTGGCTTCAGACAAAGAGCTTTCGGTGCTTGTCAGCTCATTTAAAAATATCTCGGGCGAGATTAAGATCCCATGCTGTGCCTCGCTTGGAATACTTGATGAAGAAAGAGGTAAGGCATTAAAGGAGGCAGGGCTTACAAACTACCACCACAACCTTGAAACTTCAGAAAGCTTTTACGGCAATATCTGTACCACCCATTCATACAGCGAGCGTATAGAAACAGTAAAAACAGCAAAAAGGCTTGGCTTTAAGGTCTGCTCAGGTGGAATATTCGGTATGGGCGAAAGCGCAAAACAGCGCATCGAGCTCGCATTCACCTTAAAAGAGCTTGGCGTTGACTCAATCCCGATGAATTTTTTAAATCCGATACCGGGCACTCCGCTGGAAGGGACAACTCCGATGAAGCCCCTTGAAATATTAAGACTCATATCTATTTACAGGTTCATTCATCCAAACAAAGACATAATTGTATGCGGCGGACGGGAGGTCAATCTCCGGAGCCTCCAGTCATTAATATTTTATGCCGGAGCAAACGGCACGCTAATGGGCAATTATCTTACAACCAAAGGCGACTCCCCTGATAAAGACATGCAGATGATAAAAGACCTTGGACTTGAACCGGAAAGGCATATTTCTTAAAATGACCGACCGCAATAAACACCTCGAGGATATTGACAGGAAAATAATCTGGCATCCATTTACGCAGATGAAGGAGTATATAGAGGAAAAGCCCCTCATAATAGAGAGGGGAGAAGGAAGCTATCTTATAGACATAAATGGAAGAAAATATTTAGACGGTGTAGCCTCCCTATGGGTCACGACCCACGGACACAGAAGGCAGGAAATAGATGAAGCCATAATCGCGCAGGTAAAAAAAATCAGCCATTCAACGCTTCTTGGGATTTCGAATGTTCCGGCTGTCGAGCTTGCAGAGAAGCTTTCAAAAATCCTGCCATCAGGACTTGAAAAAATTTTTTATTCAGACAATGGCTCAACGGCTGTCGAAATATCGCTTAAAATCTCATTCCAGTACTGGAAGCAGAAATATCCTTCACTTCCTCCGAGGACAAAATTCGTCTGCCTTAATAATGGCTACCATGGCGACACGTTGGGGGCAGTAAGCGTTGGCGGCATAGATCTTTTCCACGAGCTTTACAGGCCGCTTATATTCCAGTCATACAAGGCACCTTCTCCATATTGTTACAGGTGCGAATTGGGATTGAGTTACCCGGACTGCGGGATTGCCTGCGCAGATGAGCTTGAAAAAATCGTTTTAGCAGACAGGGAGAACATCGCTGCGCTCATACTTGAGCCAATGGTGCAGGGGGCAGGTGGGATGATAGTTTTCCCGCAAGGTTATCTCAAAAAGGCAAGGGAGATTTGCACAAGGAACAATATATTAATGATAACCGACGAGGTCGCGGTTGGCTTTGGAAGAACAGGAAAGATGTTTGCCTGCGAGCATGAAGGCGTTGCTCCTGACATAATGGCTATGTCTAAATCAATAACAGGTGGATATCTGCCGCTTGCTGTAACTGCCACAACACCGGAGATTTTCAGCGCATTTCTTGGAGGTTACGCGGAATTTAAGACTTTTTTCCACGGACACACATACACCGGAAACCCTCTTGCCTGTGCTGCCGCCATCGCATCGCTTGATATATTTGAAAGAGAAAAGCTGATAGAAAGACTTCAGCCTAAAATAGCTCTGTTTAAAAGCCTTCTCGAAAGGTTTAAAAATTTAAAATATGCCGGAGATGTAAGACAGTTGGGAATGATTGCGGGGATTGAGCTTGTAAGCGACAAGAAAACAAAAGAGCCGTTCCCGCTTGAAATGAAAATGGGTTACAGGGTTATTGATATAGCAAGAGAAAAGGGAGCAATACTCCGCCCATTGGGGAATGTGATCGTCCTTATGCCGCCTCTTTCCATAAGCGAGAGCGAGTTAGCTCAACTTCTTGACATCACCTATGAGTCAATCGCCGAGGCAACAGGGGAATGAAAATTTAATCCTTTTGAAGCCATTTTATAATTTTTAGCTTACGAGTCTTTTTAAGAGAATATCTTCAACATTTTGCCTTGAATCCAGCACAGACAAAACATACACAGCTTTCTCAGAAATTCTGTAAACTATCCTCCAGGGAGAAATGATTAATTCACGATATAGAACTATTCCTTGAGATTGAAGTTCCGGAACAATCCGGCCTCTTTCAGGAAATGCATTAAGATTTGATGCCTTTTTTTTGATTTCCTCGAATTTTTCAAAAGCATTTGAAGGGCTGTCTTCCGCAATATATTTAACAATATCAATAAGGTCCTTTTCTGCTATATCCGCCCATATGACATCGTACTTATTTTTCATTTCATTTTTTCTTTCAGGATATTCTCTATATTCGAAAATACTTCTTCCTGAGATTTTGACTTTCCTTTCTTAATATCCTCTTCTCCCTGAGAAATCAATTTCAACAGGCCAATGGCATTTCGCATGTTCTCATAACTTTCCGGATCCTGAAGTACTGCTCTGGGTTCTCCGTTCTGAGTAATGATAATAGGGCGATGAGTTTTATTTATCTGCTTTAACAGGTCAGCTGCTTTTGATTTTAGATATGTAACCGGTTTAATATCTTTAGAAATATTCATTTCTATCACCTCCAGTCTGTATAAGGTACCATATTAAGTCCGGTTGTCAATGCCCAAGATTATTTTGGCTTTATATTTTCCATTGATAAACCTGTTATTGTTTATTAAGTAGTTTCCACATGAATAATAAAATTACTGAACATTTCAAAGAGCTTGAGAAAACCGCCATTGATGGAGGTGCATCACTTTTCGGTGTAGCCGAGCTTGCGCCGCTAAAAGAGTATTTTCATCCGCTGATTGAACCTCTTGCTTCCAAGCTCCCCTATGCCATTTCAATAGCCATAAAGCTTTCAGATTCAATAATAGATGACATCGTTGATGCACCGACTCTCATTTATAAGCATCATTACAAATCAGTTAACTACATGCTTGATCAGGTTGCCCTTGCGGTGTGTAAAAAAATAGATGCGCTGGGCTACAGAGCGGCCCCCATTCCATCATCGCAGATGGTTGACTGGGAAAAACAGCTTGGTCATCTATCACACAGGTTAGTTGCATGGCAGGCAGGGATCGGACATATCGGGCGCTCTCATCTTCTTGTAAGCCGGGAGTTCGGCGCAAGGATTCGTCTTGTCACGATTCTAACAGATATTCCGCTTCCCGCCGGCAAGCCTCTCGAAGGAAACTGCAATGACTGCGGTAAATGCATTAGCTCATGCCCGGCACAGGCAATAACAAAAGAGGGGCTGATACGCGAAAGATGCATTGCAAAGCTTAAGGAGTTCACCAAGATACGCGGCATCGGTGTTTCAATCTGCGGAATCTGTGTAAGGGATTGCGCGGGCGAGAAAACCGTAACGTCAAAAGTAAAGACCTGACCCCTTTATGTGCGGAAAATTTTTTAGCGGGATTTTAACCGTTTGAAGCTATAAAGAAAATAGCCAACTATTGAAGAAGCAATCAGCCATAGTGTTGAAGGCTCAGGGACGGGTGAAGAAGTAGGTTCATAAATAGAAACTGTGTAACCGCCTATTCCGGTCCCATAGTAATTTGAATCGTACTTAAAAATAATAGAGTTATTTTCAGGAAGTTGTGAATTATCTACAGCTCCATATAGATATTCTGTTCCCCTAATTAATGAACTATTTGGAAAATCCCCTGCATTAACGCCAATAGTGATTCCGTTGTAATCGTTAGGTACATAATTACCTGATCCCGGAAATAAAGTTCCTCCAGAATGCACCGGGCTTTTCACTCCGTCAAGATTCAGATAACTCATAACTATGTCATTGCTGCCTTCAAAAAGAATTAGCTGGAATGTATTAGAGCCATAATATGGAGTTGGATTACCGCTTAAATTGAAATTAGAGACATCATTCCACGTAAGAACTAATTTTTGGGAACCGGGTGCTCCGCTCAAATTTGCCCACACCCCTGTATCTGGATTAGTCGAACCATCCCCTTTTGCATCGGGATTTGTGAGAAGGAAATCCCAAAGAGGAGCTATCATTTTCATTCTTTCATACGGTTGTGGTTTTTGCTTAATAACATTTACCAGGTCCTGTTCTGCAGGAAATGATTCATTAGTTGAACTTAGATTTGAATCTCCAAAAGAAACAGTTCCAAGACTATTTATCCATAGGTTGGAAAAAGTCTCGCCGTAAAACTGAAAATCAAATCCAATATTATAATTGGCTGCACCTATTGCAACACCACCAATTTCACTAACCGGAATACCTTGCTGTGCAAGGCTACCATAGTCAGATTCCCAAAGTAATGTGGCATTGGAATTTGTTGATACTGCCACAAACAATGCAATCGCAAATAGGTATACTTTGATATGTCTTTCCCCCAACATACCATAAAAAGAACGCAAAAAACGTGCCATTTTTTTAAAACTTATTTTCTTTAAAATAAATACACTCAAATCAAAATTTATCTGTAAAATTATTAAAAATAACATTGATAATCTCAGGAATACTATATTGATACTGTCGGATTAGCGTACAGTATAAAAGTTGAATCAGCTAACCTATTGTTTTATTTTATAAATAAGTGTCTAAAAATCCGACGCCATTTGTCATTGCAGGTCAACAAAATAATATTTTTTTTAAATGTATTAACTGCTTAATTATAATAAATATAATTTAAATAGACCTGTCAATTTTATTTTTCATTACAGCCTATAATAAAGCCAATCCGGTGCGAACCTTAGAAACCAGGCAATGATCCGCCACCTCTTTGTGACATAAACATGTTTCCTGCGCTTACGGATTGCATCGAATATCTGTTGAGCTGCCTTCCTCGGCGCGGCTACCCAAAACTGACCGTCGCCTTTTGCCATGGCAGTATCTACAAAACCCGGCTGCACATCGGTAACAACAATTGGCAGCTGACGCTTATGAACCATCTGCCGCACACCGTCCAGATAATTTGATACGAATGCTTTTGATGCGCTGTATGCAGGCGCAACACTATCTCCCCGCAGCGCTGCTACTGAAGAAATCCCAACAAGATGTCCTGATTTCCGTGTCTTGAGATACGAAATAGCAACATTGACAGCAGCGCAGAAACCTGAAACATTCACCGCAATCGTGTCTCGCTCGTACTCCCAATTCAAATCAGAATTGAGGAATCCTGTCCCTGCGCTTATAACAAACAATTCGACATCACCCATCTCAGCAATCAATTCTCGCAATTGTGACATCGCTTGTTGCGGATCTGTAAGGTCAACTGATTTGGTCCACACCGGAGAGGACAACTCGCAAGAGAGTTCCTTGAGCAGGTTCATCCTACGCGCTGCCAGTCCTACGCCATAGCCGTTCTCAGCCAGGCATCGCGCAAGCTCTTTCCCAATTCCTGACGATGCTCCGACTATAATCGCATTTTTCATAATGACTCAACAATACTCACAATCTTAAACTGCCAACATTGATTTTATACACATTCTAAATTTCGCGAGATTATATGAGGCGATTTGGATACCGTCAAGAATTCTGCGACGCGGGTTGCTTCAAAGACTTAAAACTTACAAGCTTCTCCTCTTTCTCATCCCATAAATTCAAAGAAAAGGACTTGAGGCTTTTGCGGATGGTAATGGGCTTCACGGTCTGCATAATGGGTGTTTCATCATAGCATTGTTGCAGTTTATAGTTTGGAATCTTTGGCAGAACATGGTGGACATGATGCAGTCCGATACTTCCGGTAAACCACTGAAGTATTTTTGGCAGTTTGTAATATGAGCTTCCTCTAAAAGCAGCCTTCAGCGGGTCCCAGTCTGCATGACGGGACCAATACACTCCATCGAACTGATGTTGAACGTAGAACAGCCATACACCGAGAGCCCCGCCGATCAGCATTATTGGCACTTGAATCAGGAGATAAGTTTTTAACCCTATTGTCAGGGTGGCTGTCAAAACTATCAGCAAAATAATCAAATTGGTAAACTCCATACTGAAACGCTCGTTCTTCCCATTCCATTGGTGCAGGTATCGCTGGGTAATCAAAAAAGTGTACCCCGGACCGATTCCGAGGAAAACCAAAGGATGGCGATAAAACCTGTAGGAAAATCGCTCCATCTTAGAAGCTGCCCAATACTCTTCAACCGTTATTGTCCAGATATCCCCGACCCCTCTTTTATCCAGATCCGCATAAGTGCCATGATGGACAAGATGATTATACTGCCAGTATGTAAATGGGGTAAAGGTCAATATGCCTGCCACATAACCAAGGTTTCTATTTGCCTGCCGTGATTCAAAAAATGAATTGTGCGAGCAGTCGTGAAGAAGAATAAATATGCGCCCCATAAAAAGAGATGCGATTACAATGAGCGGGAAAATCACCATCAATGGATACTTTTGATCGACCATATAAACAAGGATAACCCACAATGCAATGTAGGGGGTAAAGCTTGTGATGATCTGTATAATCGTTTTTCGCAAGTCTGGTTTGCCATACTGCGACAACGATTTACGCAAAGAATTTATTGTCAGTTCCTCAGGCGCACCGCCTGTATCCTCAACCATATCGCACCTCCCGCATAGAAGCACGACGACTCTCTCGTCGAATATTTTAAGCAATACCTATTTCATTCTTACTCTATACCTAACAAAATTATATAGGGCGATTTGCGCACCGTCAAGCATCTTGCGAACATTAACAATGCCATTATTGATATGCTCATTGTCCTGCTTTTATTTTTCAGATCCACTCTTTCTAAAAGAGGGGTATGGGGAGATTAGAAAAAGCAAACTACCTATCTCAAATGGGGATGATGTCTGCAAATGCAAAACCATCCCGTTCAATAGTCTCACCAACACTGACCGGGATCGTTCTTAGAAACATTGGGCCGCCCACAGCGACTGTGTGAATTTCCCCATTTTCTCCACATGGGTCGCTCCCTTGAGGAAATTCCGCAATCAATTCTCTTGTCAATTTCTGTCCGGCAAAATGTGATGGCAGTTTCTTAAGGTCAACACAGCTGATATATGCGTCCAAACCAGCCGAGAGCATCTGCTCTGCAAGTTCTCCGGTTGGTATTCCCCATAATGGGAAAATTGGTTCAATCCCGGTCCCTTTCAATTGAGCTTCCCGATACTGTCTAACATCCTCAAGGAATAGGTCGCCGAATGACATACATTGAATCCCTTTTTTAGCAGACTCCGCGACGAAGTTCTGCATAACTTCACTGTACTGCTCGTTTGTGCATGGATCTGGAATAAAGAGAGTTTGAAGCGGCAGAGCTACGCCCTTTGCCTGACGCTCAAGCATTTCCAGCCTTGTGGCGTGCATGGTCACGCGGTTGTACTTCTCGTTCATCACTGAGAACAGACCTAGAATTTCAATCAGTGGGTCTTGTCTAAGGATATGAAGCGCCCATGCGCTGTCCTTTCCGCTGCTCCAACTCAACAATGTTTTTTTCTTCATACTTTTTTCCATCGAATATCTATTCTCTGCTTTATCTTTCTATGAAAAGATGGCAATTGGCAAAACCTGCAGGACCGGCCCCTTTACTTCTAGTTCTATTGAAGGAATCTTGAAACCCTGATTCGTTGACAACTTTGACAAGTTTTCGATTGCAACATTTAGTATTTTTTCCGGCATAGCGCTAAGCGCTGTCTTTCTTATCAGATTGATCGAATCTTTATCATCATTAATCACTCTAATCACTTTGCCAAGCACATTAAAGTGACCATCCACAAGATCGGACATAGTAGGGTCATTGAGAAACTCTCGCTCCAACGTTATGACCACCCTAAAATCGCAGCTTAAGTGATCCGTAACGATATCTACTGTGTCACCAGTCTTCAGGTTTTCCAAAAATTGTTCCATTTGTGTTTTGACCATTTGGTTTGTATCTGGAGTTTTGAGCTTTTGCGCCTTATTTTGCTGTTGATGGGTATCTTGTGAAAACATAATGGCCATTTTCATAAAGCCAATAAATGTATCCATGGTCTGGATTATTGGGTTCTTTCTCAATGGTGCCGTAAATTCTACGATCTGTCTTATCTCTGGCTTGTATTTATCATCTATAAAAATCAACTTGTTGTCGGCAACAAGACTTCTGCGAAGCATTTGAAACATTGATGCTGGTGTGTGAACCTTTTCTTCATTTGTTTGAGTCCCCAATGAATCTTCTTTTAGTTTTTGCATTTTCCCTGAGACGTCTATTTTTAAAAGTGTGGAGAGCGCTTTGTTAAGTCCAAAAGTTGCTCCGTACTTCTGTTTATCACTGTCCAAAGAGGATTCCGTGGATGTTATTCTAGTCACAGTGGCAATCCCACCTTGAAGCATAGCGATCATGTCGAATACTATGCGTTGGTTTAGATAGACTGGAATTATCAACTCATTTTCAATATCATGCATCTGAAAGCTCTGCCTTTTGCATTATAGAGCACCATTTCTTTCTATATTTATTCTACTTTGCAAAACTATATCGAGTGATTTAAACATCGTTAAGCATTCTACAGCAATAGTGCATAACGGTTCAAGAATAACCTGTAAACTGATTCATCCGTTTGTTAGGGGTCGTTTAAAAAAATTTTACACTTGCAATCTAAGCGACATATAGCTATGATGACTATCAGTATCTTTGTGGGAGGAATATTAATGCTCGGACCATTTGCACTTAATAAAGTCTATTTAGGCGATTGTTTAGAATTAATTTCACAGTTGCCAAAGGAATCAATTGATGTGTTGGTCACTAGCCCTCCGTATTGGGGACAACGGCACTCTTCTGGCACAGGAGTTGAGGAAGACCCGAGGGATTATCTGGCTTTTTTAGTAAATGTTTTTACTAGTATGCTGGCTAAGATGAAACCTCAGGGGATTATATGGATTAATATTGGTGATGCCTACAACACCCCAGTAAATTGGCGAGAGGATGACAGACAATACAGTTCTCTTGGTGCGGATAAATCAGGACTTGCAGCTAACAACGCGGCATATATCAAGCCGCGAATAAACCGAAAGGCATTTATAGAAAAAAATGTTGGCTGGTTGCAGTATGGCAATCTCCTAGCCTTGCCGTATCGCTTAGTAATCTCTCTATCAAATGCCGGTTATCTTTTCCGGGGAGAAGTTATTTGGCAAAAGCGCAATCCAATGCCTGAAGGAAGATGTAGGCGCCCACACCGTTATCATGAACCAATCTATTTATTGACAAAGAACGAAAGGCATAACTTTCGTGTTTCCCCTCCAATAAAAAGTGTCTGGGAATTTGCCAATGAAAAGATCGATGGGGTAAAGCACTTCTCCCGTTTTCCAGAAGAGTTGCCTTTACGTTGTATTTATGCTTACGGAATTGCTGGAAAGGACGTTGTAGTACTTGATCCATTTTCTGGATCAGGCACTACTGGCATGGCTGCAATTCGTCTTGGTTGTTCTTATATTGGGTTTGAAATTGACCCGCAACATGTCGACGCCTCAAACCAAAGACTTATTCAAGTGGGTGAGATTAAACAGCAAGCTTTTTTCTAACTCTTTCCCGTTCTGCAAGGATAAAATTTACAAATGCATCGTTCGTATTTGAAAAGTTG
The DNA here is from genome assembly GCA_016219965.1 of Candidatus Schekmanbacteria bacterium. Taxonomy (NCBI): domain Bacteria; phylum Candidatus Schekmaniibacteriota; species Candidatus Schekmanbacteria bacterium. The sequence continues at coordinate 483,059 of JACRJM010000003.1, read as the reverse complement.
CATACATGGATACGTGCTTTAGCTTTAAATTTAGGCGGTGTGGGGACGGTGTTTTTATTGTAGGAGAAACAAGCAGAGAAAAATGCATCGTCTTCGATGTCTTTTCTCTTAGCACTCCGCGCGTCTTTTCCCTTACCAAAAAAAACTGTACCTAGTTCTCCTCTATTGTGTGGCTTAGCCGAAGGCATACTTTTACAGTCCATTGTCCATAAAGGCGAGATGTAACCAGCTTTGACTAGCGCTTGACTCATTGGGACATCATCAGTTCGGCGTTCGGCGAAACTGGCCTTAACATGGACAACACCAATGATCTTTTCATTGGTCCCATTTCCAACAGTCAAGAGGACATCAATTTTGTCAGCTTCAAGACGATGACCTACGTCTAGACATTGTAACAAACTAGTTTTGCGTTCAAAATCAGCTATGATGAGGTTAATGCCGTGCCGTGCAAGAGTCGGGGCATAATGACGCTCAAGAATCCTCTCAAGCGCCCATCCACCAGTTCGTTTCCAGCTTTGTGTGAAGTCGAGTCTAAAGTGCTCGGATGGATGGTTGTACTGGTCACAATATGCTCGATACAATAGAAACCACCAAATATCCGAGGGATTCGCTGTCGGCCAAATTTGAACAGCTTTCAGAAATGCATTTGCAACACTCTCCGTTTTAATTGTCTTGGCACGGTCATCATCTTCGCTGACGTTTAATTGTCTGAGTTGTGCTAACCCATCGCGGAGGGTTAAGACTACTTCGTTAAACTGATCGACAGTGGCACCAACTAAAGTATAGGTTGCATCATGCTTGGCATAAGCAAAGTGGATCAGAATATCTGCTCCTGCTGCTTCTGCAGTAATTGATCTATGAATTGTTGGAACACTGCCACGAGCTCCCACAGCAAGATCAGAGAGCGACTTGCCATAAACTGACAAAAAGGATGCAATCACATCGAGGCTTGGAATAATTTTCCCATTCTCTATTGAGTTCACCCATCCGGGTCCAAGGATTAGCCGTTTCTCTACTTCCGCTGGTGAAAGGCTAGCCTCCTCTCGAAAGAGTTTAAGTCGTAGGAGTAATCGAATGAGGTAATCAGAGTTGAAAGTCATCGTCAAAGAGATCCTTTGGAGTAATCTTTAAAGCATCAGCTAGCTTCTTGACGTTTAATAGACCAATGTTTCGCTCTCCACGCTCAATCCCACCCATATAAGTACGGTCAAGACCTGCGATTTGAGCTAATTCTTCTTGCGAAAGATTCTTTTTTTGCCGGATTATTCTGATCCGGTTCCCAAACCTTTTTAAAAAGTTATCACGATGCTTGGACATAAATTTTTATACCAAGATGACGACCATGTTTCTACGGACTATGAGTATCTTTATGGTTTTCCGATTTATTCCCTAACGATAGAACATATCTATACAGCTATACTGCGTCAGGTGCAGTGATTTATTGGCTTGTATATTTGGTCCCATTAATAGAGAGGAATGCATAATATATATTTTAGTGTTAGCCACTTTATACATTCCCTGCAGATAGTTAGTCTAGAAAAAAGTTTAATATAGTGATTTAGAATTGATTGTAATTAATAAGCATGCTTTAAAAAAGACTTCTTCAAAAGAGAATTATCTAGTCAACCCAACCTTCTTATAAAATTTATCTATCTCACTTCTCGCCGGCAGGGCGGTTTGGGCGCCGGCTTTTTGGACTGAGAGGGCTGCGGCGCATATTGCCATTTTTGCTGATTTTGTCATATCAAAGCTCTCGGAGAGAAATGCGGCGAGTGCACCGTTAAATGCATCGCCTGCGCCGGTGGTATCAATGGCTTTCACCTTTGGTGCTTTTATGAATTTTACGACTCCATTATGAAAAAGAGCTATTCCTTTATTTCCAAGAGTGATTATCACAGTAGATGGCCCTTTTTTTGAGAGGATAAGCGCAGACTTTTTTATATCATCTTGAGTCCTGATATTTTTCCCGGAAAGACACACCGCTTCCCTAATATTTGGAGTAATAACATCTATGAGTTTGTAAACGTTCTCAGGGATTTTTCTCGCAGGTGCAGGATTTACTATTGTGGTGAGCCCTAATTTCTTTGCAATCTTCAATGATTCGCAAACTGTCTCAAAGGGAATCTCAAATTGTAAAAGTAAAACGCAAGATTCAGCAAAATATTTTATATTCTTCCTTATGTCTGCTGGAGAAAGATTCTTATTTGAGCCCTGATAGACAGATATAAGATTTTCTCCCTTTTTGTTTACTGTTATGAGAGCGGTGCCTGTCTTTACTTTTTTATCCTCACAGATCGCACCGGAAGGAAAGCCAAACTTTAAGAGACGAGCCCTGTAATCTTTGCCGGAAGCGTCAGTGCCAAGGCGGGTTATAAAGTTTACATCTGCTCCTGCCTTTCTTGCTGCTATTGCCTGATTGGCGCCTTTGCCTCCATAGAAAATCATGAACTTATCTGCTGTAATGGTTTCGCCGGGGCGGGGAAGTTTCTCTGAGATTAAAGTGAGGTCAATATTTGAGCTTCCAACGACGAGGACTTTTTTTTTCATATTAATATTCATTCATTTTATCTGGATATCTGGATCCCCGCTTTCGCGGGGATGACAACAAAGAAACGGGATGACAATAAAAGTATGTAAATAACAACAATGAAGATGACAGCAACAAAAAAAATGAGGATGACAATAAAATTATTGTAAATAACAACAATAAAGATGACAACAAAAACAATGGTGATGATTAAAGTGCGCCAAGTATCATCTCTTTTATCCGCAGTATGTCTGCTTCAAATGCAACCTGCGTTTTCCCTTGCTCCTTGCTCTTTCGCCTTGTGTCTATGACGGTCATTCCACGGGCGACTCCCTTACCTGTCTCAACATTTACTTCCCTTGTAGTCCACTGGAAAAGGTCAGACTTAAAGCCGGCAATTACTGCAACAGGATCGTGAAGGAATAGGCCGCTGAATTTTTCAGCCTTTTCATGGAGTGTTATATGGCACATCATAAGCTCTTTTAAAAAAATACATTTTCTATCAGTGCGTCCTGAGAATTTCTTTTCCACTTCCCATTGGGAAAGATAGGCTCTCTCTGTTATGTTAAGCCCGATGAGTTTAAGAGGAATTTTGGATGCAAAGACTATTTCTGCCGCGGCTGGGTCTGAGTAGATATTAAATTCTGCGGCAGGTGTGATGTTCCCCGGGGAGTGAAAGGCTCCACCCATCACGATAATCTCTGCTGTTTTTTTCATCTCCTTTGGATGGTCAAGTATGGCTTTTGCGATGTTTGTAAGTGGACCTATGGCGATTATTTTCACCTTCCCTTTTTCTGCCGCACAAATCTCAGCAATCTTGTCCCATGCCTTGCCTTTCGAAATTTCATGTAAAGTGCTCCCAACATCTTTTTTTAATTTTGAAGAAAGCCCGCCCATCCCGTCTTTTCCATGATATTCATAGGCATGATGGTAGGCTCCTCCTTCAAGGGGCTTTGCACTTCCCTCATATACAGGGATAGTAGAGCCGCTCTTTGGAGAGATAAATGAAAGAAGAAGGCAGATGTTTGAGGAGGCCTGCTTTAATGGAATGTTGCCCCCCACTGTTGTGACAGCTTTTATTTCAGCCTGAAGATAATTGCGCGCCACTGTTATGGCAAGCGCATCATCTATGCCGCCGTCAGTGTCTATTATGATTGGATTTTCGCTCATTTTTCCTTAAATACGATACAACTGTTTTTTAAGAATGAACCTATCTCTTCTTTTCTTTCTTCTTCAGATTTCTCGCTGAATTTCTGCCGCTTTTCAGGGTCACGGGCAGCCTCTAATAAAATAGAGTTGGAGCTTAATGATGCCATTGTCAAGGCAAGCTCTACTATATGGGTACAGCCACCTGCGCCGCCTACTGCTTCTCTCATTTTTTTTGCAAATCCTCTTTCAATCTTTAAGCCTATGAGTTTGTCTACATTGGGAAGCGCTGTCTTGCATTCGCCAAATGGGGTTTTTACCATCTCGCCTGTGGCTGTTATTATCTCCCTTGTTGAAATCTTAACCATCATCTGAAGGCGGATGTTGTGGTCAAGGTCAAGCAAGGACGCGCGTGTTACAAGATAATCCTCCGCGGTTATATCTATTGAAGCATTTATATTTCTTTCATATACGTTCACTGTTTTTTCTCCTCATCAGAAAGCATCTCCTTTATCCTGCCAAGCTTTGTCAGCGCTTCGAGCGGTGTAATACTGTTAATATCCATATTCCTTATCTCATTTAGAACTTCAGATTCATTCCTGTCAAATATAGGAAGCATCTGTTGATTATTGTTTGGCGTTTGTGATTTTCCCAAAAGCGAAAGATTGCCATTCCTGTCAAACTCGCGGTTTTCAAGATTAAAAAGAATCTCACGCGCCCTTTTTATCACATCTGCCGGAATGCCTGAAAGCTTTGCAACATGGATGCCATAGCTTTTGTCAGTGCCCCCTTCAACAATCTTGCGCAGGAAGATTATCTCGTCATTCCATTCTTTTACAGCTACATTGTAATTTCTGGCGCCATCGAGCACTGCGGACAACTCCGTAAGTTCATGGTAATGGGTTGCAAAAAGGGTGCGCGCCCCGAGATGTTCTTTTGAATGGATAAACTCAGCAACAGCCCAGGCAATACTAAGTCCGTCAAAGGTGCTTGTTCCCCTCCCTATCTCATCAAGAATGATCAAGCTTCTTTTTGTGGCATTGTTCATTATGTTTGCCGTCTCATTCATCTCGAGCATGAATGTGCTTTGCCCTGAGGCGAGATTGTCGCTTGCGCCTATGCGGGTGAATATCCGGTCAACTATTCCGATATGCGCTTCTCTTGCCGGGACGAAACTTCCCATCTGCGCCATCATAACGATTAGCGCAACCTGCCTCATGTATGTTGATTTTCCAGCCATGTTTGGGCCTGTTATGATTGATAGCCTGTTTTCTTCGCAATCAAGGAGCGTGTCATTGGGAACAAATCTTTCATCAAATGATATCCGTTCAATCACCGGGTGTCTGCCGTCTTTTATGTCTATGCGGTCGGAGTTATCTATCACGGGACGGACATAGTTGTTTTTCTCCGCCACTGAGGCGAGTGTTGAGAGAACGTCTATCTCTGCAACTGCATATGCAGTTTTCTGAATTTCTGGAATATGTCGTGAGACATTTGCTATAAGTTCATTGAAAATCCTGATTTCTATTTCCTTTATTTTTTCTTCTGCCGTAAGAATCCGTTCTTCATATTCTTTTAACTTGGGCGTTATAAAGCGCTCTCCGTTGGTAAGTGTCTGCTTTCTGATGAAATCAGCCGGCACATTGTGGAGGTTTGATTTTGTGACTTCTATGTAATAACCAAAGACCCTGTTAAACCCCACTTTGAGAGAAGATATTCCTGAGCGCTCCCTTTCTTCCCTTTCAAGCGACGAAATGAAATCTTTTGTGTTGTTCTTGAGATTCCGCAATTCATCAAGCTCCGGGTTAAAGCCTTCCCTTATGGCGCCGGTGTCGCGAATATTTAATGGTGGAGAATCTACAAGGGCTTTTTTTAGATAAAGCGTGAGTTCCTCATGGGCATCAACCTCTAATGAGAGAGAGCTCAAAAGTTTGGACTCACAGGTCGCCATAAGTTTTTTAACCAATGGGAGGCGTTCAAATGAAAATCTTAAAGCCGCAAGGTCCCGCGGTCCTGCATTGCCGTTAGCAAGTTTTCCAATGAGTCTGTCAATGTCCTGAATCTCTGCGAGTTCATCCCTTACTTTGCGCCGCTCCTGTGATTTTTCAATAAACTCATCTATTGAATTATATCTTTCTGTTATCTCATCAACATCCAGGAGTGGTTTTAAAAGCCATTGGCGAAGGAGTCTTCCTCCCATTGCTGTTGCCGTATCATCTATTATGTTTAAAATCGTATTTTCGCGTGAGCCGTCAGCCTGACTTCGCAGCACTTCGAGATTTTTGATCGTTGTCCCGTCAAGAACCATGTACTCCCGGTTGTCTATAGTCCTTAAGCGGTTTATGTGTTTGAGATTCTCTTTTTGCGTTTCTTCAAGATACTGAATCATGGCGCCAGCCGATGATATGGCTGAAGGCATCCCTTCACAGCCAAAGCCTTCAAGGGAGGAAACTCCGAATTTTGAAAGAAGCGCTCTTCTCGCGGTCTCGTAATCGAATTTCCAGTCTTCAAAAGGGGAAATGAATGGTGGGCGAAGAAGGGATGATGTTATCTCTTCCTTAAAGACCTTCTGATTTGCCGATGGGAGAAGAACTTCGCTCGGCTCTATCCGGATTATTTCATTGATTAGGCGGAGGCGGTCAGCGCCGTCAAATTCAGTGACGCTAAATTCTCCTGTAGATATATCGAGGACAGAGATTCCTGTAACTCCCTTTCCAAAAGATAGGGAAATCATGAAATTATTGCTCTTGGGATTTAGATATGCCGGGTCTGTCACTGTGCCAGGGGAAACAACCTTTACCACATCGCGCCTTACAATCTTTTTACCCTGCCCCGGTTCTTCAAGCTGCTCGCAAATGGCGACCTTGATTCCTTTGTCCAAAAGTTTTGGAAGATAGGAATCAATTGCATGGTAAGGAATACCGCATAGAGGAATGTCTTCCCCGATATTTTTCCCCCGTGTTGTAAGCGCTATCTGGAGGATTTTGGATGCTTTTTTGGCATCATCGAAGAACATCTCATAGAAATCCCCCATTCTGAAAAAGAGGATTGCATCATTGTAGCGGGCTTTAATCTGCAGATACTGCTGTATCATCGGGGTGAGGTTTTGTGTTCCGTTGTCTTTAATCTGGCTCATTTCCGATGACTGTTATAACTCATCTTTGATTATCCGGTTTTACTACTGGATACGGCTCCCTAACCTGCCCCAACGTATGCAATCCAGCAATTTTCCTTTTGAATCCCAGGACCAGTAAATTATAAACGCTTTTCCTTTTATCTTTTCCCTTCTCACAAAACCCCAAAACCTGCTGTCAAGGGAACGGTCTCTGTTGTCCCCCATGCAAAAGTATGAACTTGCCGGCACGGTCAAGGGACCAAAAGTATCGCGTACCGTCTCATCGCCGTAAAGATTTTGGTTTCTTCCGGGAATCGTAAATGAATCCTTATGAACAACATATGGCTCGTCCTGCTTTTCCCCGTTTACAAAAAGCACCTTATCTTTTCCCCGGATCTTGTCATATTCAATGCCTATTATCCTTTTTATGAAATCACGGGTTTCATCCTGAGGAAATTTAAATACAATGACATCGTGATGTTTTGGATTATCAAACCAGTAGGCAAATTTATTGACTAAAATGTGGTCGCCTATCTGAAGCGTGTCAAGCATTGATCCGGATGGGATTTTAAAAGCCTGCACAATATAAGTCCTGATTACGAGGGCAAGTAAAAGTGCGATGAGGATTGCCTCAACATATTCCCGGACAGCCGATTTTTCCTTTTTCCCGGATTCTTCTTTTTTGTCTTTATCTTTAGCCATTAAATTTGTCTTCCTTATATCTTGAGTATTGCCATGAATGCTTCCTGCGGGATCTCAACGCTTCCCACGCTTTTCATTCGTTTTTTTCCTTCTTTCTGCTTTTCAAGAAGTTTTCTTTTTCTTGTAATATCACCACCGTAGCATTTTGCAGTAACATTTTTTCTCATTGCCTTGATTGATTCCCTTGCAATCACTTTATTACCTATCGCCGCCTGAATGGCAATCTCAAACATCTGGCGAGGAATGAGACTGCGCATTTTGTCCGTAAGGTCCCTGCCGCGCTCATAGGACTTTGTCTTGTGCACTATCGAGGAAAGTGCATCAACAGGCTGTCCATTAATGAGAATATCAAGCTTCACAAGGTCAGACTCGCGGTAGCCTATAAATTCATAATCGAGCGAGGCATAGCCCTTTGTGATTGATTTCAGCTTATCATAAAAATCAAGAACCATCTCGTTAAAAGGTATCTCGTAATGGATAATTGCCCGTTTCGGGTCAGGATACTCAAGCTTTTTCTGGACTCCTCTTTTATCCTGCGCAAGCTGAAGGATGGGGCCAACATACTCGATAGGTGTGAATATGCTGGCATGAAGGATTGGTTCTTCAATTCTTTCTATCTCGCCGGCAGGGGGAAGCTTGAGCGGATTTTCAATCTCGATTACATCGCCGTTTCTTTTACATACCCGGTAGCGGACTGTGGGGGCTGTTGTTATAAGCGTAAGCGAGAATTCCCTTTCAAGGCGTTCCTGTATTATCTCCATGTGAAGAAGCCCAAGAAATCCACATCTGAAGCCGAATCCAAGCGCCGCCGATGTTTCAGGTTCAAAGGTAAAGGCAGAGTCGTTTAAGCTTAACTTCTCTACCGAATCACGAAGAAGATCATAATTTTCGCTGTCTCCGGGGTAAAGCCCTGCAAAAACCATTGGCTTTACTTCCTTAAATCCGGGAAATGCCTCGGCAGTTGGCTCATGAATATTTGTGACCGTATCGCCAATCTTAGTGTCCTTAACATTCTTGACGCTTGCAATAATAAAACCAACCTCGCCTGCTGAAAGACTTTTCACATTGACCGGCTTTGGCGTTAACACGCCAACCTTTGTCACTTCAAACTGCCTTCCATTTGACATGAATACTATCTTGTCTCCGGGGCGCACTATTCCATCTATAAGCCTTACAAGAATGATTGTTCCCTGATATGAATCAAACCATGAATCAAAGATAAGGGCTTTTAACGGCTTATCAACATCACCATCCGGTGGAGGAATCCTTTTTATTATTTCCTCCAGAACATCTTCTATGCCAATGCCGGCTTTGGCGCTTACTGCCATAATCTCATCATGGCTGAAGCCTAAAGCATTTATGACCTGTTCTTTTACGTTTTCGATGTCTATCTGCGGCAGATCTATCTTGTTAAGGATGGGAATCATGGTAAGCTCGTTCTCCATGGCAAGATAGACGTTTGCAAGCGTCTGCGCCTGAACGCCCTGTGAGGCATCAACAAGGACTAATGCTCCTTCGCATGAGGCAAGGCTTCGCGACACCTCGTAGTTGAAATCCACATGTCCGGGCGTGTCTATTAGATTTAAAATATATTTTTTCCCATCGCGGGCTATATAGTTAAGCCTTACAGAGTGTGCCTTGATGGTAATGCCTCTTTCGCGCTCAAGATCCATGTCATCAAGGACCTGGTCTTCCATCTCGCGCATAGTCAATGCACCTGTGATTTCAAGCAGTCTGTCCGCAAGGGTTGACTTGCCGTGGTCAATATGGGCAATAATTGAAAAATTTCTTATATGATTAAGGTTCACCTGCTCACTACCCTCTCTTTCTTTATTGTGTGGAATAGATATTAAAAATGTAGGGTTACGTCAATTTATATCTTCTATTTTGCTGATACTATCACATCTGGAAAAAAAATAAAGCTTCACGGGCAGGAGTCAATCCCCATAACGGATTATAGGGAATTATGCTTGCTTATCATATTCAGGACTCACCATAATAAATCCAGGGTTTGCCGGATGATTTAAGATAAAGTTTTAATATGAGCCGCATTAATCTGCGTGGAAAACGTATTATAAAAAAAACTATCCCTCTGAATATAGAGCCATATTTCAAAATCTGACTGAGAATTTCCTTTGCTATATCAGTGCGCCTTTTTCTTAGCAGCGCCAGAAGAGTTTCCCAAAAAAAATTCTCATCAATTTTTCCTTTTTGGATAAATTCATTTATGCGACTAACTTTAAAACCTTTCGCTAAAACCGGAAAGAGCTCCATAAGCTCATAAAACTCGGAAATGGATTTTCCGGCGTTTGCGTTCCTGCTTGAGGCAGAGCTTTCATGCCATCTTATCTCTACTAAGGGTTTGGGCACATAGACCATACCGAACTTGTTGCTTATTTTTATGAGATATTCAAAATCTCCTGTTTGAAAAGAATTTTCAGGAAAAAAGCCCACGGTTTGCAGGATATCTCTTTTTATCATACCGGAAGACAGATTTCCCCATACGCAGCCATGGAAATAAAATATTTTTTGCGATTCTTTGCCTGTAAAATAAAGAGGCTCAAAAGTTGAAGAATTTCTTCCAATATTTTTCTTTACCAATGCCATCAACTTACCGTTTCCGTCTATGGCACAATAATTGGAAAAAACCTGTCCTGCTTCAGGGAAACTTTGTGATGCATTTACCATCTCCTCAATGCAGGTTGGCTTTAAGCGGTCGTCAGCGCATAAAATCTTTATATACTCGCCTTTGCATTCCCGCAAAACAGTGTTGAGGTTTACAAACAGGCCAATATTCTTGCTGTTTTTGGTAAACTTGATTCGCGAATCTTTAAACCCTGCAATGATCTCGCTTGTTTTATCAGGAGGCGGGGAGCAGTCATCTCTTATTATTATCTCAAGGTTTTTATAAGTTTGGGCAAGAACGCTTGCTATGGCATCAGCGATATAATTGCCATAATTAAAGGTTGTTACAGCCACGCTTACAAGCGGATTATTATCTTTTTCCTGTGCATTCATTTTTGAATTTAATAATATCACTATAGTTTAGTCATTGGAATTGCTATCATTCCTTAATAAAATATTTTTCCAATTTTTTTTATTCTATTGGAGGTTATTTATGACTGAGACCAGAAAACCGCGAATCGCAAAAATATCAAAAGCTGAAGCAGAAGAACAAATCGAAAACTATCTTTCGGCTCATCATTTCATTGTGCTCGGCACCTGTAAAGACAATACACCGATCAGTACCACATATGCCTATGCAAGCAGGGGAACTAATATTTTCATTTTTACAGGTGGAACAAGGACAGTTGAATATATTGAGAAGAATCCAAAGGTGAGCTTCGGAATCTATACTGAGTTCCCATATCATCCGGTACAGGGGATAAACGGACGTGGAAGGGTGGAAATAATAAAACAGGGGGACGAGCAGTTTGTTGATGGATGGAAAACCTTCTGCGAAAAACCTATACTTCAAAAAGAAGAACCCTGGGCAAACATGGAATATCTTAAAAAGATATCCCCCGGCGTTCGTCTTCTAAAGATAGTCCCCGATGAAATAGTGCTTCTTGACAGCAGCCGGAACGACAGCCCCTATATTGTCTGGAACAGGGAATAATTTTTTCATTGCATCAATTTGATTATTAAGCCAAAAAAAGGGGTCAGGTCTTTAATCTTGACATTTCTATATGCCGCATGATATTTTGTTGATATCAACTATCAACAAAATATGATTTTAAAGAGGTTTGTTTATGGCCAGACCTTTGAGGATTCAATACAGTGGTGCACTGTATCATGTGACAACAAGAGGAAATGACAAGAATCATATATTTATTGATGAAGTTGATCGGCAGATATTTTTTAGTGCACTAAGCGTAGCAGTTAAAAGATATAATTGGATCTGCCATGCATATTGCCTGATGGACAATCACTATCATTTATTAATCGAAACGCCTGATGCCAATCTTTCCAGAGGGATGAAACATTTAAATGGCGTATATACTCAGGCTTTCAATAAACTACATAACAGAGTAGGGCATGTTTTTCAGGGTCGATATAAGGCTGTGCTTGTGGATAAGGAGACCCACTTTCTTGCGGTGGCAAGGTATATTGTTTTAAATCCTGTGCGTGCAGGTTCGGTAAAATATCCAGGAGAATGGAAATGGAGCAGTTTTAATGCTACTGCCGGTTATGAGGTACCTGCGTCATTTCTTATAACAAGTTTTATACTTAGTCATTTCGGGGAAAATATAAAAACAGCCTGCGATGAATACCTTGAGTTTGTAAAGGCAGGACTCAATGTAGAATCTATTTGGGGGAAGCTCAGAGGACAGATATTGTTGGGCAGCGATGATTTCACGGAAAAGTTTATCTCACAAGTGAAGGATCATAAAGCTATTGCCGAGATTCCTGGAGTTCAGAGATATATTGGAAGACCAACTCTTGAGAAATTGTTTGACCGGAAAACTTTAAGGGACAGAATAGAAAGGAACAGAAGAATTATGGAAGCACTTGACAATTATGGATATAGCCAAAAAGAGATAGCCGACTATCTGCATATGCACTACTCAACTATAAGCAGGTTAATAAATGAAACCATTTGAAACTTCCATGAGCAGGAGTCGTGACATTTTTCATAATATAAGACGTAGGATCATGTCAGCAAGACCTCTTTTCCTTTAATTGTTCCACGTGGAACAATTAATAAATTAACAATCATTGTAATATTCCAGCCCATGCCCAGATTAAAACCAGATAAATAATTTTACATTGCAAAGCATGTTAACAACTTGTTAATTATTATTGAATTTTAAAGGTGCACCATAATAACTCCCATAAAATCAATAAGTTTTAGCATTTTTTTAAAAATTGTTTATCCACATGTAATTAACAGAAGCCTTTTTGAGGTCAATCAAACGCTTGTTTGACTGCGATAGCGTAATTTTTTTTGTTGTTTCACGTGAAACAATTGAAATTTTTCTTGCTCACTTTTTTTTTATTGTATATTATCATTTTCTAAACCAATTACCTTGTGTTGTCACCGACGTGGGAAAAATAATAGCAATTGTCAATCAAAAAGGTGGCGTAGGAAAAACTACGACATCTATAAATTTATCAGCGTGTCTTGCAGATAAGGGGCGCAGTGTACTTCTAATTGATCTTGACCCTCAGGGCAATACAACAAGCGGACTTGGAATAAATGGCTCTGGTTTGTCAAAATCAATCTATCGATGCATTCTTGGTAGAAAAGAAATTCAAGAAACCTTTGTAGATACTGAATTCCCTTCTCTTAAGTTAATTCCTTCAACACCAGAACTTTACGGAGCCGAAGTGGAATTAATGGATGTATCTCCGAAGGAACTTCTTTTAAAAAATGCCTTAAACGAAATTAAACAATCTTTTCAATATATTATAATTGACTGTCCCCCTTCTCTTGGTGTTCTTACTATAAATGCCCTTTCTGCGGCAGACTCTGTAATCGTACCATTACAGTGCGAATACTATGCTCTTGAAGGAATTGCCCAACTATTAAAAACAATAACCAAAATAAAAGAAAGCCTGAACCCAAACCTTGATATAGAAGGAATTCTCCTTACAATGCAGGATTTACGAACCAATCTTTCTGCAGAGGTCAGTGAAAATGTATCAGCAAAATTTGGAGATAAAGTTTTTAAAACTATAATTCCAAGAAATGTAAGGCTCTCTGAGGCCCCAAGCTTTGGAAAACCAATAATTCTCTACGACAGATTCTCAAAAGGCGCTGAACGGTATATTCAATTATCAGAGGAAATAATAAATAATGAAACGTAAATCACTTGGAAGAGGCCTTGACGCCCTGATACCTTCTTCAGAAAAAAAAACAGAATCACAAGTTATAAACATTGATATTCATAATATTTTTCCTGGAAATCACCAGCCAAGAAAAGATTTCAATGACCAGAAATTGAATGACCTTGTTTCTTCTGTAAAAAATAACGGTATTATTCAGCCCATTCTCCTCAAACATAATGATTCTGACGGAACATATACTATCATCGCCGGTGAACGAAGATGGAGGGCTGCCACAGCAGCAGGGCTGAAAAGCGTTCCCGCAATAATAAAGGATATTGCGGACAAAGATTTAATGGAGCTTGCATTGATTGAAAATATCCAGAGACAGGATCTTAACCCCATTGAAGAAGCAGAGGCATACAAACACCTAATGGATGAACATTCCCTTACGCAGGACTCTCTTGCAGAAAGGGTTGGAAAAGAACGAAGCACAGTTGCAAACTATCTTCGCCTTCTTAAGCTTAACGATAAAATCAAGTGCTACCTTCTTGATGGCAGAATATCGATGGGGCATGCAAGGGTTCTTTGCGGTATTAATGAAGAGCCATTACAGATTTCCTTGGCTGACATGACTGTGGAAGACCTTCTATCTGTTAGGCAGTTAGAGCAAATTGCAGCCGGCGGACTCACAAAACAAAAAAAGGCAAAACCACACAGTTCACCTTCAACTCCATCTCCTGAAATATTAGATGTTGAAGATCGTTTGAGAAAATCCCTGGCTACTAAAGTTAAGCTCCTTCATAATAACAAATCCAACCACGGCAGGATTACTATTGAATATTATTCTTTAGATGAACTTGACCGCCTAATTGACATACTTACAAAATAACAATTTATTTTTCTAGCTCGAGTAAAATATATTCACCACCAGCGCAATAATGCCTACTTGCGCATTTCGGCTAGTTAATTGTTTTATTGAAATTAATTGCCTGTATTAACTTTTTATGTATGCCGCTAAAATCTCCATTGGACATAATTACAACAACGTCATTTTCTCTTAGTCTGCCTAAAAGAAACCCTATTATTGAATCTACATCCTTAAAAGAATAAGCTTCTTTTCCTCTTTTTTTGATATTTGAAGTTACCCTGTTTGTTGAAAATCTTACCGTTTCATCAAGTGCATCTTTATTAAAAGGCTCAGATAAAATAATTAGATCTGCTGCATCAAAGGACTCTACGTATTGAGCCTCAAAAACATTCCTTCTGCTCGAATTTGACCTTGGCTCAAATACCGCAATAATTCTCTTTTGCGGAAATCTGCTTTTAAAACCCTCCAACGTAACCTTTACAGCGGTTGGATGATGCGCAAAATCATCATATATATCAATATGTTTTGCGCTTCCAATATATTCCTGGCGCCGTTTTACGCCATTGAATAGCTCTAAAGATTTTGACGCCTTTTCTATATTTAGCCCCATAATATCTGCCAGTAACAGGACTCCGGTTAAATTTGCAATATTTTGCTTTCCAAAAAGATTAGTCTTAAACTTTATCTCCCTTCCATCTCTGGAATTAACCACTACATCGCCTGTTTCTTCATTAACTGTTTTAATCACCCAGTCGTTAGTGTTTTCAAAGCCAAATGTTAAAACTTTACACTTTGATTTTTCAATCAATTTTCTTACATTTATGCTGTCGCCAAAAGCAGCCACACCGCCTTTTGGATTAACAATATCAAGAAGTTTAGTAAATGAAGACATCACATGCTCAAGATCTCTGTAAATATCTGCATGGTCAAACTCTACTGAGTTTAGAAGTAAATAATCAGGGCGGTAATGAAGAAATTTTGGGCCTTTATCAAAAAAAGCAGAGTCGTATTCATCTCCCTCAGAAATAAAAAAAGTCCCATTGCCCAGTCTGTAGTTTGAATTAAAATTTAGCGGCACACCTCCTATCATAAACCCCGGATCAAGGCCAAGACTATAAAATACCCATGATACAGCAGACGCTGATGTAGTTTTGCCATGTGTCCCTGATACAACTACCGAGGTTTTCCCCTGTATGAAATATTCCCAAAGAGTATCTGGAAATGATTTATATGGAATCTTTCTTCTTATTATTTCCAGAACTTCAGGATTGTCCTTTGAAACCGCATTTCCAATGACTGCAAGCGAGACATCGCGAGGTATGTTATCAGGCGAATAACTTATTTCAACCTGAATCCCTAACTTTTCTATTATAGTGCTTGCCGGCGGATATAGACCTTTATCTGAACCAGTAACCCTAAATCCTCTCTCCTTTAACATACCGGCAAGCGCGCTCATGCCGGTTCCGCCGATGGCTACGATATGTACAAGCGCACCAGCTTTCATTCTTTCAAACCTTCCGTATCTTCACCAGGAGGTGTTGCGCATCCTAATGTTTCCATCACTATGTCGTGTAACAAGGGTCTTAATTTTACAAAGGCCCTGTTCTGTCTCTCCGGATGAACCCTGTTAGAAAGAATGACAACAATAACTTCTTTTTTTAAATCTATCCAAAGGGAAGTCCCTGTATATCCTGTATGCCCTATAGACTCTTCTGAAAAATAATGTCCTGATGTTGAAAATCCTTTTGACGGAGTATCCCATCCAAGCGCCCAGGAAGAATTCCTGTCTATGAGTTGTCTTTTTGCAAATGTCCTGACAATGCGCTGAGAAACAAAAGAGTTTGTGCCATTATAACAATCAAGGATTACTTCCCCAAACTTATATACATCGTTGGCTGTGCCAAAAAGACCTGCATGACCGGATACTCCCCCCATTGCATATGCATTGTCATCATGTACTTCGCCGGTTATTAAACAATCTCTCCACATTGATTTTTCTGTGGGAGCAAACAATTCTTCGTTTTTGCTCGCATAAAGACCATTTCTTTTCTTTTCCATATCAATAAAATAAATGCTGTTAAGACCTAATGGACCAAAAACCATATTTTCACAATATGTATCAAGATGTTCCCCGGAAACAAACTCTACTATTTCGCCAAGAATAATAAAGCCTATATCGCTATATTTTGTGCTTGTAAGCGTGGGATCAGCAAGGTGTATTTCCTTTGCCAGGCTATAAACAAGTTTTTTCCCCTCATATGTTCCTATAAGACGTTCTCCTGATGTTTTTTCCCTTTTTTTTATCTCTTCAAAAAACGGATACCAATCAGGATAGCCTCCGGTGTGAGATAGAAGGTTTTTAATTGTAATATTGCTGTACTCTCCGTAACGATAGGCATCTATAAATTCACCAATCTTCATTTCAAGATTAATTCTTCCTTCGCCAATAAACTGCATCAAAGCTGTTGTTGTTGCCATTACCTTGGTAAGGGATGCCAGGTCATAAACAGTATCCACAGAATTGGCTTTTCTCTCAGGCAGAATTGCTCTGTAGCCAAAGGATTCCAGAATCTTATCTCCCCCTTTTTTCCCTGCAGCTATCACAAATCCCGGAACAATTGACTCGTCATAAGTTTTCTCTATTTCTTTTCTGAAATTATAAATATCAAGCATTTTTCACCCCAAAATCTGTGATTTCTACAAACCCATTTTCCCCATCTATCATTACGCTTCCATTTATAGGTATAGTAACTGAACCGGCTCCATGTCCTGCCGGAAATCCATAAATTATTGGATATGAAGTCCCGGTCGTCGCCTCTAAAATTATCTCTCTAAAAGCATTGTCCCACTCAAATCTGTTCGCTGAATTGCCATCTACCATATGTCCAACTATTAGACCTTGAAGGCCGGAAAGTTTGCCTGACATCTTCAACTGAAAAAGCATCCGGTCAACCCTATAGGGTGGTTCTCCTATGTCTTCAATAAAGAGAACTTTCCCTTCAGTATTAATTTCCCATGGGGTTCCGAGCGTTGCATTAATTATTGAAAGACACCCGCCGGCAATCCGGCCTTCTCCTGAAGAACCTCTGATTATTTCAATATCAGGAACTTTAACCCGCAATGTTTTTGTCCTGCCGCTTGTTATATCAAAAAAAGCCCTGAACTCTTCTGCATAGCTTTTGGCTGCGTTATTCCCTGCAGGCATCGGACCATAATAAGTCGCAAAACCACATAAATTTTGAATTGCAATATGGAGGAATGTGATATCGCTTGACCCGCAAAATATTTTTGGATTTTTCTTTATCAGATTAAAATCAATATATGGCAGTGCCCTGCCTGAGCCGTATCCTCCCCTCACCACTATTATTCCCTTAACATTATCATCAGAAAAGGCTTTATTTATTGCTTCTGCACGCTCTTTATCATTGCCGGCAATATATCTATTTCTTCCCCATATTGACTCGTCATAACAAACATTATATCCAAAACTCTCAATAAGAGATTTCCCTTTAAAGAATCTCTCCTTTTCGAATGTCCCTGCAGTTGCGACAAGGGCAATAAGATCTCCATTTTTAAGCTGGCTCACTTTTTTCATACAGAAATCCTGTTTAAAAATGCTGGCATTATTAATGACAACAAATATAATTATGGTGGAAGATTATCATATACTGTGAGATTCCCAAAATAGATTTTATCATTATGGTCAGACAAATTAAAATAACCGATGAACGGCAACTTTTCAATTATGCCTGCCGGTATTTGGAAAGATATCCATCATCAGTTTTAAAGCTCAAATCAAAACTTAAACAGAAATGCGATGACATCTCTATTATAGATTCAGTGCTTCAAAGGCTTCAATCCTTAAACTATCTTAATGACCTGGAGCTTGCCGAGTCACTTGCAAGAGCTCTCATAAGACGGGGCTATGGACGGAACAGAATTATAATGAAGCTGAAAGAAAAAAAACTTAATGCCTCATCTATTGCTGAAAAATTTCTATCAAATAAAGACGCACGCGAAAAAGAAAGATCTGCATTAATCTCATTAATAGAAAAAAAAACGGAAAGACTTAATCTTAAGACAGCATCCGGCAAAAAAAAGATTGTTGATTTTCTCATAAGGAGAGGTTTTGACCCGGCCACTGTTTACGAAGTTTTAAGAGAAAAGGGCATCATCTGAAATATGGACGCCACTAAAAAAACATTATCCACTTATTCAAGAATTTTAAATGATGAGATCATGGGATATGTACCATTGCTTTTTGACAGTGTTATTGCTGAAAAGATACTTAAGAGAGGCAAGCTCACAGTTGATGAAGCTTGTCTTCTGGCATCAAGAAAAGAAACACCCGAAAAGGTTCTTGCCCTTTTAGCCAAGGTTCCGGAATTCCAGGACCACTATTCTATAAAAGAGGCTCTTGTTTTTAATTCAAAAACTCCTGTCGCTGTTTCAAAAAGCCTCTTAAACTACCTTCATAAAAAAGACCTTGTGAATGTTATAACTCTCCATGACAGCCCCTATGGATTAAAACAAAGTGCTCTGGAATTTTTAAAAAATAAAATATCCGAAATACCTGTTGGAGAAAAAATAACTATGGCAAGAAAAGCCCCGCGGGATATTCTTAAAATACTCTTATATGAACAGAATGAGATGGTTTTTGATGCTGTGTTATGGAATCCCAAACTAACAGAAACAGATATTCTTGTAATGCTCCAAAAAAAGACGGGCAATCCTGTTCTTTTATCAATACTGTCAAAACATTCTAAATGGAAAAACCGCTATAGAATAAAAATGGAACTTATAAGAAACCAGGAAACTCCTTTAGAGATATGCGAGGGTTTTGTTAACGATCTTCTTTTACAGGACTTAAGGATCCTGCTCGGTTTCCCCAAATTAAGATCCGAAACAAAGGAACTTGTTTTAGCAGCATTAAAAAACAAAACCGCAAAATAGTTTTATTTCAAAACATCCAACGCCTTTCTTCATTTCTCGATAAAGATTGACTCCTTCCCTTTTTTATCAATAATATTAACGTAAGTTTTCAAACTTGGCAGGCTTGATTATGGGACTCCTTAAAAATAAAAAAATTTCTTTTATTGGTGCCGGCAACATGGCTGAAGCCCTTGTGGGCGGGCTCCTGAAAAAAGGGACTGTTGCATCAGATCACATTATTCTCAGCGATCCTTCGATGAACAGGCTGGAGCATTTTAAGTCTAAATTTACAGTATTAACATCAGCCTCAAACGCATCATGTGTTTCAAAGGGGGACATAATAATTCTTGCTGTCAAGCCGCAGGTCATGGCAAATGTGTTAAAGGAGCTGAAAGGAAAGATAAAAGAAAGGCATCTTGTAATATCTATCGCTGCAGGAGTCACCACATCATTCATAAAAAACCAGATTGGAAACAATATAAAAATAATCAGAGTGATGCCTAACACGCCTGCTCTTGTCGGCAAAGGAATCTCTGCAATTTCAGGAAACATCTCCGTTTCAGATGAAGATATGTCGCTCGCAGAAGAGGTTATGAAGTCTGTAGGAAAAACCGTTATTCTCGATGAACACTTTCTCGATGCAGTAACAGGACTTTCAGGAAGCGGACCTGCTTATGTTTTCCTGATTATTGAAGCCTTAATAGAAGGCGGGGTTGCTTCAGGGCTTCCAAGAAATATTGCGCGTGAACTTGTTTTGGAAACGATCCTAGGATCAATCACTCTTCTTGGTGAAACAGGAAAACATCCCGGAGAGCTCAAAGAGATGGTCACATCTCCCGGCGGAACTACCGTTGCAGGCCTTAAAGTATTAGAGGCGAAAGGTGTCAGGTCTGCCCTTATAGAGGCGGTTGAAGCCGCTGCTAAAAGATCCAAAGAACTATCCGGAAAATAGGCCATGCACCCGCCTCCGGTATAATCAAACAAGCGCTATTGCTCCAACAAGAACTCAAGTCAGGCACTCCTATAACACATAGAAAGCACTGTTTATGGCTGCTACGTTCCCGTCCTGACCAGGTTCACAGGTTCCTATTGTATAGGACCCGACTCTCATCGCCCCACTGAAGCATGCTGACCTTCCCTGAAAATATCTCGGGCGGGGATTCAACCTCGCTGTAGCGAATTGCGAGTTACAGGGTATCGCTAACTCCCCATCTAGCATGGCCTTAAAAAAACGGAGAGGGAGGGATTCGAACCCTCGGTCCCTGTCACCAGGGACACACGATTTCCAATCGTGCTCCTTCAGCCTCTCGGACACCTCTCCTTAGAAACTTTTTTCACGGAGAGAGAGGGATTTGAACCCCCGGTACCCGTAAAGGTACAGTTGATTTCGAGTCAACCGCCTTCAGCCGCTCGGCCATCTCTCCGGGAACGCATTCTATTTAAAAAGACGTGATTGTCAACTTGGAATGGAAAAACACAGTTAAAAACTAGAATCTTGGGTTTTCAACTTCTTTTCCCTTTATTCTGAAATCAGAGTAAGAAATATAATCAACAGTGATGTTCATCTTTGATATTTTTTTAAATCCCCCTTCCACTATATCGCTGTTATCAAAACGCTTTTGAACACCACTCGTAAGCACGTTAACCGGAAACGCGTGACCCCCTATAAGCTTGCCCTTTGCATTGAAAAACTCTGTTCTTAATGCAACGATTTGTACATCTTTACTTGTTATAACCATTCCATTATATACGGCAAGCCCGCTCATTCCTTCATAACATGAAAAATCCTTAATTTTTAAGCTATATTCAGGATAATCAAAAGAAGATGGAATTCCGGAAATAATTTTTTTCTCAGGTTCAATTTTCGGGATTGGCTGTGGGATTAATGGTGGCGGATTTACCTGTTTTTTCTCTTTTTGAATATTGAATAATCTTTCCTCCAGCACCTCTATTTTTTTTGCCAGCATGTCCTGTTTTTTTTCAATGGATGCTATCTTGTCTGCATAATTATTCTGATCTCCACATGCTCCCAGTAAAATCAGAACTGCAAAATGAAGAAAAAACAACTTAATAATTTTCATCTCTTCTCTCTTTAAAAAATCTTTTTAATAAATTTCTGTTTTCTGTTTCTTTTACGCCTTTAATAATCTTTACCTTGTGATTAAGCCTTGCATCGTCCAATACTTTAAAAAGAGAGTTTACAGCCCCCTTTTTTTTATTATCAGTACCAAAAATCAGCGAGTCGATTCTTGCAAGTTGTACTGCCCCTGCACACATAGCACATGGCTCAAGCGTTACATATAACGATATGCCTTGCAGGCGCCAATCTCCTGTTTTCTTAAAAAGTTTTCTAAGCAGCAACATCTCAGCGTGAGCCGTGCAATCATTAAGCTGTTCAACGCGATTATGCTCTTTTTCAATAAGCACCCCATTTTTTACAGCGACGGCTCCTATCGGTACTTCTCCTTCCTTATATGCAGATAAAGCCTCATTTATTGCTTCTGACATGAATTTTTCATGGGTCTTCAGAATGCTGTTGTCAGATATCAAGATTTTTTACCTGCTTTGCATAGACCTGTATAAAATTTTTACGCTCCTCCACCTGGTCCCCCATGAGGATTGTAAAAACTTCATCTGCTTCTACCTGATCATCAACTCTTACCTGCAAAAGTCTCCTCGTTTCAGGATTCATGGTAGTCTCCCAGAGTTGCTGGGGATTCATTTCTCCAAGACCCTTATATCTTGAAATATTAAATCCCTTTTTCCCTATATCGAGGATGTATTTTAACAGCTCTCTTCCATCCCGCATCTTTACAGTATTCCCATTGTCCTGAATCTTAATTTCTTCAGTTTCAAACATTGAGGCTTTCTTGTAAAGAGCCACAAGTTCCTTGATTTCGACTAATTCCGAAAATTCCCTGTCAACGACAAGTTCATATTTCCTGCCGGCTCTGGCAATTGTAAAAAATATAAAATATGTTCCCTTGGCTTCATTCCAGTCTATATTGTAATCAAATGAAAACATTTCGTTTTCAGCCTTACTCTTTGTAACGACCTTTTTTACCTTTTCTGCCAGACCTGATACTGATTTATGGTCAGAAAAATCTACTTCCTCATCTGCAAAGACATTGAGCAGTTTTTTTAACAGGATTGGCTCTGTTCCTTTTTTTGAAAGTTTATCAAGAAGAAAATAGAAATCCTTTACATCCTTAAGGGCTGCAACAAGTTTTTTAGTGGTAATCTGCTGATTATCGCTGCTCGACAATACTTTTATTTTTTCGCATCCCTTTGAAAGAAGGAAATCATTCATCTCTTTATCGTCTTTCATATATTGAAGTATTTCATTGCCTCTCTTAATGCTGTAAAGAGGCGGTTGTGCAATATATATGAACCCTTTCTCCAGCAGCTGGTACATCTGTCTGAAGAAAAATGTCATAAGCAATGTCCTTATATGGGCTCCGTCAACATCTGCATCAGTCATTATTATAATTTTGTGATAGCGTGCTTTTTCCGCTGAAAAATCATCAGGCCCTATCCCTGTACCCAAAGCTGCAATAAGCGTTTTTATTTCTTCACTGCTTAGCATTTTGTCAAAACGTGCCTTTTCAACATTAAGTATTTTTCCCTTCAGTGGCAGGATGGCCTGGCATCTCCTGTCGCGACCTTGTTTTGCAGAACCTCCCGCAGAGTCTCCCTCGACAATAAATATCTCAGACATGGCAGGATCTCTCTCCTGGCAGTCTGCAAGTTTTCCCGGCAAAGATGATTCATCAAGAGCCCCCTTTCTCCTCGTGAGTTCCCGCGCTTTTCTTGCCGCTTCCCTTGCTTGTGCAGCATTCACAGCTTTTAATATTATTTTTTTTGCGACTGAAGGATTTTCCTCGAAAAACAAATTAAGGTTGTCATTTACTATTGATTCCACATATCCCTTTATTTCACTGTTTCCGAGCTTTGTTTTTGTCTGTCCTTCAAACTGCGGCTCTGCAACTTTAACGCTGATAACACAGGAAAGTCCTTCTCTCGCATCTTCACCTTGTAACCCTGATTTTAAATCCTTGAGGAGGTTGTTTTGACCGGCATATCTATTTATTGATTTTGTTAAAGCACTTTTAAAACCTATAAGATGCGTGCCTCCTTCGATGGTATTTATGTTGTTCGCATACGTATATATGGTTTCGTTGTATCCATCATTGTATTGCATGACAACTTCGATCTCGAAGTCTTTCTCTTTTTTTTCAAAATATATCGGATTATGAATAGCGTTCTTATTCTTGTTGATACTCTCAATGAAAGAAACAATACCACCCTTGTAAACAAATTTATGTTCTTTGTCATTACGCTCATCCCTGATTTCTATCTCTATGCCGCGGTTTAAAAATGCCAGTTCCCTTAAGCGGTGAGAAATAGTATCAAAGCTGTATTCTGTCGTTTCCCTGAATATTTCTGTATCAGGTTTAAAGGTAACGGTAGTGCCGCTTTCCTTTGTTTTTCCTATGTTCTGAAGCGGTGCAACTGGTTCGCCTCGCATATATTTCTGTTTGTATATCATTCCCTTATAACGCGTTTCCATTTCCAGCCATTCAGAGAGGGCATTTACTACTGAAATACCCACACCATGAAGCCCCCCAGAAACTTTGTAACTATCCCTGTCGAATTTCCCTCCTGCATGAAGCCTTGTCATAACAACCTCTGCTGCAGAGACGCCTGCTTCCTGATGAATTTCGGTTGGTATACCGCGTCCGTTATCTTTTACTGTCACGCTTCCATTAACGTTTATGATAACAGATATCTTATTGCAATACCCTGCCATAGCTTCATCAATGCTATTATCAACAACTTCATAGACTAAGTGATGGAGCCCTCCTTCTCCGGTATTTCCGATGTACATGGCAGGCCTTTTCCTTACCGGATCAAGACCCTCTAATATTTTTATACTTTCACCAGTGTATTCTTTTTCAGCCATTCCAAATTCCCCTTATGCTTTTTCTAAATCTGTTTAAAAGATACTTTACCTTTATATTTGAAAATTCAATATCTCCATTCTCAAGTAAAATTATGCTCTTGTGCAGAAGAAATTCTTCTCTCTTGTTTTCAGGAATAAAACCTATTTCCTTTGATGTCCAAACCATATCAGAGTCAAATACCCCGATAATTTTATCTACATTTAATACCTTATTATAACCTACATGAATGTACATCTTCCACCAGTAATTTGAACTATTGATCCTTTAAAAAGATTTTTATTTTCATCAGAAAGGGATGTTGCTGTTGCTATTATTTGCACTTCCTTTCCTGCAGTTGACAACAGAAAGTTTTTCTCTCTTTTGTGATCAAACTCTGAAAAAATATCATCAACAAGGAAAACCGGATATTCGCCGGTATGTTCTTTAATAAGATCTATCTCTATCTCTAAAAGTGAAAATACCAGAGCTCTCTGCTCTCCTCTTGAAGCAAAGTATCGAAGATCTTTATCTCTGGTCATAAATGATATCTCGTCCCTATGAGGGCCGTAGCTTGTGAATCCATAAGAAGTATCGCTTTTCCTTCTGTTTAAAAGCTCTTTCTTAAAAATCTCCTGTATTTCTTCCCTTTGTTTTTTCCCCTCCGTGCCGCATAATCCGTGGTATTTCACATTTATATCTGTGTCTTTTCCAAATATTTTAGAATACTTATCAGACAGATGTTCACCGATTTTTTCTATGTAATTCATACGTTTTTCTGTTATCACAGAACCATATTTTACAAGTCTATCTTCCCAGATTTCACAAAGTTCGTTGAAAGAAGATTTATCCCGCTGGTTAAGTATTATGTTTCTCTCGTGGAGCGACTGCCGGTACTTTCTCAAGACAGGCAAATATGCCGGCTCACATTTTGATATTACTGAATCAATGAAAGACCTGCGTTTTTCCGGCAATCCTGAAACTATATCAGTGAACCCAGGATAGAACATTACAACCTTTATAATTGAAAACATCTCCTGATTTTTTACTGTTTCCCCTTCTCCCTTAACAGCAATTCTTTTCCCTTTTTCAAAAAGGAGATTGTATTTGAATATATCATTTTTCTTGCCAATTCCCGTCATGATAAACATTGAGTTTTTCCCGATAGTAATTACATCTTCGCGGTGTGATGATCTAAAAGATTTTAGAAAGGATATGAAGTAGATAGCTTCAATTAAAGATGTCTTCCCCTGAGAGTTTTCTCCTATTACAAGTAAACTCTTTTTTCCTATAGGAAGATCTATTTCACTTATATTTCTAAAATTACTAACACTTAAACTATCTACCCACAAGTTTATACTCTCATTGGCATTATTACACCAAGAAACTCAGCATCTCCAGGTCCCTTGAGTATACAGGGGCTAAGCGGATCATTAAATTCTATACAAATTGAATCACCGTCAATAACATCTATTCCATCAGCAAGGTAGCGGGAGTTAAATCCTATTACAACCGGTTCTCCGTCATATCCTGAATCTATTACTTCTTTTGCTTCACCAACCTCAGGGTCACTTGAATTTAATTCAATTTTATTTTTTGATGCAGAAAGCTTTATTGCTTTTGTCCTCTCATTACTCATAAGGCTTACTCTTTTTACACCCTGCTTTAGAGCTTCTTTATTTACCATGATACTATACTCATTTTTATCGCTTATTATCCTCTTGTAATCAGGAAACTCGCTATCTATAAGCCTGATCACTATTATGAGACCATCTTTCTTTAAAACTATATAATTTTTACTTACTCCTAAAGATACATCTCCGTCACTTTCTTCAAGTATCTTCTTTATCTCCTGTATACCCTTTCTTGGAACTGTTACCTTAAATCGTGTATCACCGGATTTTATGGATGTTGTGACTTTACTAAGTCTGTGACCATCAGTTGACACTAGTTCAAGCCCATTTTCTGATAGATTCCAAAGCATTCCAGAAATATTTATTCTGCTGTCATCAACCGAAATTGCGTGAATTGTTTTCCTTAATAGCTTCAGCAACAAATTACCGTCTAAAACTACATGTGCTTCCTCTTTGGTTTCAGGGACCTTCGGAAATTCATCAGGATTTATCCCTGAAACTCTAAAGCTAATATTTCCACACAACACATTAACCCAATAGTTATCAAGAAGCTCTATAGTAACCGGAAAATCAGGAAGTTCTCTAATAATGTCATAAAGTCTTTTTGAAGGAAGTGCTATCTTTCCGCCTTTAACTACATCGCATGGATACTCCCCTTTGATACCAATGGAAAGGTCAGTACCAAATATACTCAACATATTATTATCAGCGTGAAATAATACATTTGCCAAAATCGGCATTGTTGTTGTCTTTGAAGCTATATTTTGAACTCTTGATAATCCGACAAGGATGTCAGACTTTTTAACTATTATCTTCATAATAGCTCCTTAAAGAATAGTAGTAATAGTAACAATAACAGTTGTTGATTTGTGGTAAAGCTACATTTTATTTAATAAATCAAAATCTTACAATATTAATATATGGTGAAATGTCATAAGAAACATGTTTGTAACATATATCAATGACTGTGAAAACTTTTTTTATCAACATTGGAACGATTTTAAATGTTTTATTATACCTGTAAAACAGAAAGTAATTAACAAGTTATTAACATCTGTGGATAAGTTTTATTGTAACAACCTGATTTTTAATTATAATTACCATGTTTGACCATTGTAATCAAGTATAAGTTTGTTATCATAACATCCAGTAATATATATTGTATTGTTATTTAACATACTGTTTTTTAATAATATTTGCGTTATATATTGCCATTTTTTGAAGTTTTCCTTCGAACTTTATTGAAAAGTTCTACTGCAATTTCTGATTCTCTTATTTTTAAGACAGAAGTTATAATTATATATAGAGCAGATGAAAAGAATATTATTGTCAGAAGAAGCAGTGCATTATTTATTTTTCCACTGATCATGCCATTTAACCAATTAAACATTACATAGGCTGTTAAAGTTACAAACATTGAAAGACTAAATATTTTACTAAATGAGAATAAAATATTTTTAATGTTTATACTGGTTTTCTTCTTTATTAACAGTAACAATGCTAAAAAATTGAATGTTGAAACAAGAGATGTTGAGAAACAAATTCCGGCATGACCATATTTTTGCATTAAAATCCAATCAAGCAATGCATTTAAAAAAATATTTATCACTCCAACATAAAGTGGAGTCCAATTATTTTTAAGACTGTAAAAGCCCCGGTTTAGAAGTGTATTTGCGCTTGAAAAAGGGAGACCTATAGAAAAGAAGATCAAGGCTTTTGCCACAAATACAGTATCATCCGATGTAAAATTCCCTCTTTCAAACACAAGCCCAACCACAGGATTTGCTAGAACAAAGAAGATACAGGCACATGGTACGGTCAAGTAAAATATTTGCCCAATACCTGTTTCAAGTGTATTGCTGAATTTAGTATTTTCCTTTTCTGATGAAAACTTTGAAAGCACAGGAAATAGAACAGTACCTATCGCCACTGCAAAAATTCCCATAGGCATATGAAATATCCTGAACGCAGAATCTATTGCAGCGACACTCCTCGGTCCAAGAAAAGAGGCGAACATTGTATCAACAAAAACATTAAAATTTATTATTCCAAGACTTAGCGTTACAGGAAGAATAAGTTTAAATACTCTTCTGACAGAAGGGTTCTTAAAATCAATTGTAAAGTAATATTTAACCCCGAGATCTTTTAATGGTTTTATTAATATTACAAACTGCGCAAAAGTTCCTATAAGAATTCCCCACGCAGCTGATTCTATTCCGATTTCTTTCCAGAAAGACATTACAACAATTATAATAATTATGTTCCAGAGGAGTGGTCCCACAGAAGGTGCAGTAAAATGGCTATAAGAATTAAGCATACCTACAAGAACTCCGCTTACCGCAAAGAGGATTAAAGTAGGAAAAATTATAACCGAGAGGCTGGATGTTTCTTTAAATAGAATCGGATCGTCTGTAAATCCTGGAGCACACAGCGTTACGACATATGGCATAAATAATGAACAAACAACAACTATGGTTGTCAATATGATTACCGAGATATTTATTATAGAGGAAGAAACATGGTAAGCTTCATCTTTTCTGTTTTGAACCACGAGATCAGTAAAAACAGGCAGAAAGGCTGCACTTATGGCAGTATCTGTTAAAAGGGTTCTTATAAGGTTTGGTATCTTAAAAGCAACAGTAAAAGCGCCACGCATATCACTGAGGCCAAAGTACTTTGCAAGTACTATTTCTCTGCCGAATCCCAATATGCGCGAGAGAAATGTAAGTAATGAAATAAAAAGAATTGCCCCTGCTGCTTTTTTACTTGCGTTCATGAAGGTGCATTTTAATGGCAAAGCGATTGATGAGTCAAACTTAATCAACCTGCAGTATTCAGGTATTTTATATTTGCATTTAAATTAAAAGCTATGGATAATAAACAAAGCCCCTAATGAAGGAGATCAATCAATGAAAGTCGCGCTTTTATCGTCTGAAGTTGTTCCATTCGCAAAGACAGGAGGTCTTGCAGATGTAAGTGGTGCTCTGCCAGGTGCAATAAAGAGGGCAGGAGTTAAAGAGGTAATAGTTATTTTACCTGCTTACAGGCACGCAAAAAAGAGCGGGCAGCAGCTTACTCATTTCGGTGAGTTGAAATTTCGTTTTGCAGGAAAGGATGTAACAGCCGGGATACTCAGGAGCACCATTGAAGAAAATATCCACGTTTACCTGATTGATAAAGATGAATATTACGACCGTGAAGGGTTGTATGTAAGTCCGACAGGGGACTATCCGGATAACGCATGGAGATTTGCCTTTTTCTGTACGGCTTCTATTGAATTACTGAAAAAGATAGATTTCAAAGCTGACATAATTCATTGCAACGACTGGCAAAGCGGCCTTACACCATTGCTGCTAAAGACTACTTATGCAGAAGATAAATATTTTTCAAAGACAGCAACGTGTATAACCGTTCACAATCTTGCATACCAGGGAAATTTTAAAAGAGAAGAACTTCCACCTCTCGGAATTCCTGAAGAGTGCTTTTCTGATAATGGGATGAAATTCTACGATGTTCAAAGTTTCCTGAAAGCCGGATTGATTTATTCAACGGTGATTAACACAGTTAGCAAAAAATACAGTGAAGAAATCCAGACGGAAGAATTCGGCTGCGGAATGCAGAATATTTTAAAATGGAGGACTGACAGACTTTTTGGTATTTTAAACGGCGTAGATTACAATGAATGGAGTCCTGAAACGGATAAATTCATACCTTATAAGTTTTCAATTTCAGATCTTACAGGTAAACAAAAATGTAAAGAAGAACTCCAGAAGGAATCCGGACTTGAAAAGGCACCCGACAAACCTCTTCTGGGAGTTGTCACGCGACTTGCGGTTCAAAAAGGCGTGGATGTTCTGGCAAACATAGCTTCCAAGATTCTCGACGGAGGTGCTCAGATTGTTGTTCTTGGAACAGGTGAAAAAGAATACGAAACACGTCTTCAGGAAATTGCAGCAAAATATCCAGACAGTGCTTCAGTTAGAATAGGCTTTGATAACAGACTTGCTCATCTAATTGAAGCCGGTTCGGATATGTTTTTGATGCCATCAAGGTATGAACCATGCGGACTTAATCAGATGTATAGCCTTAAATATGGAACCATACCTGTTGTGCGTGCGACCGGAGGACTTGATGATACTATTGTTGATTTCGAAACTGACAAGAAAAAAGGTAATGGTTTTAAATTTGCAGAACTCAATGAAGCAAATCTTTTGCAAAAAATAAAAGCAGCCTGCACTTTATACAAATCTTCAGCCTGGCAGAAAATTACCAAGAACAGCATGGCCTGCGATTTTTCATGGGATAAGTCAGCCAAAGAGTATATTAAGCTTTATAAAAAAGCAAAAACGCTGATCTGACTTTTTCCACGCCTGTTTATTTTTTCAAAGGCTCTCAGTGCGCATGTCAAGCTTATCCTGCTGGATAAGCAGATATGCCATTGTGCAGCGGTCATAATTTATCTTGACAATCAATAGGATAAAGGGTTAAAGGTGCGTCCGGATTTTAAATAGTTTAGTGCTAACAACCTGCCACATTGCGGTACCGGAGATATGTCAGACAGAGAACAGGAAATATTAAGCGCAGCAGCTAAAATATTCAGGGAAAAAGGATACCACAGGGCAACCATAGAAGATGTTGCAAAAGAAGTTGGTATGCTAAAAGGAAGCCTCTATTATCATATCAAGAATAAGAATGAGCTTCTCTTCAAAATAGGAATTGCACCCCTTGAAGCAACGACAAAAAAGCTGAGGGAAATAGCGGGAGAAGATATTTCTCCTTCTCAAAAACTAAAAAAAGCGGTTGCAGAGAGGCTAAAGGCTTTTGATAATTTCTTCCCAGAGATATCTGTTTTCTTTCAGGAAAAATTTGAAGAACTTCCTGAAAGTGAAAGAGAAATATTGAGAGACGGACAGCTTGAGGACGAGAATCTCTGGATAAAAATCCTTGAAGAAGGAATAGAAAAAGGGGAATTCAGAAAAGGAATGGATGTAAAAATTGTCGTAAAGGGAATAACAGGAATGTGTCATTGGATGTATAAGTGGTACAGGCAGGACGGCAGGCTTTCAAGCGAGAAGATAGCAGAGATTTTTGTGGATTTCGTATTCAATGGTATTGCTAACAAATAACAGCAGAAATTGAGGTTTAAACAGAGATGTCACAGTTACTAAAAGGTATAAGGGTCCTTGATCTTACAAGGGTAATATCAGGACCTTACTGCGCAATGGTTCTAGGTGATCTTGGTGCCGATGTAATTAAAATTGAACAGCCTGATGGAGGCGACCCATCACGCCAGCTTGGCCCTCCTTTCAAAGATGGCGAGAGCGGTTATTTCATGAGCATTAACCGCAATAAAAAAAGCCTTACCCTTAACCTGAAAGATGAAAAAGGGCTTAAAATATTTCACGATCTTGTAAAGGTCTCAGATGTTGTGCTTGAAAATTACAGAGCCGGCGTAGCAGACAAGCTTAAAATAGGTTACTCAGATCTTAAAAAAATAAATCCAAATCTAATTTACTGTTCAATAACAGCTTTTGGAAGCAATGGCCCGTACAAGGATATTCCGGGTTATGATCTTACCATGCAGGCGATAAGCGGCGAGATAAGCATAACAGGCGAACCAGACGGAACGCTTGCAAAAATGGGTGTGCCGATGGGAGATTTAGGTGGCTCATTCTTTGGCATAGCCGGGATTTTAGCTGCACTTTATGCCAGGGAGAAAGATGGGAAAGGGCGCCATATTGACATTGGCCTTTTTGATACCCAGCTTGCAATGCTCTGCTATCATCAGTCTCCGTATTTTATTGAAGGAAGAAGGGATAAAAAACCTGAAGGAACTGCTCATCCAAACATAGTTCCTTACAAAATGTATCAGACGAAAGACATAAAAATAGTTGTTGCCATACTTGGTGAAAACTTCTGGGTCAAACTTTGCGGGCTACTCGGGATTCCGGAAATTGCAAAAGATCCAAGGTTTGACAGAAACGAAAAAAGAGCCAAAAACAGGGCGGAACTCGAACCTGTTTTACAACAGGCTTTTCTTAAGAAAAGCGGCAGAGAAATAGTTAAGCTTTTCTATGCTGAAGGCATCCCGGGGGCTCCTGTTAACTCCATAGCTGAAGCCCTTGAAGAACCGCAGGTTGAGGCAAGAAACATGATTGTTACAGTAAAACATCCCAAATGCGGAGACGTTAAAGTTATAGGGTCGCCTATAAAAATTGAAGGCGTAAAAGAACAATATTCTCCTCCTCCCATGCTTGGTGAGCATAATGAAAATATACTTCACGAAGTTCTTCATTATCCTGAGGCCAAGATAAAAAAGCTTAAAGATGAAGGAGTTATCTGAAGATGAAACCGGTTAAATTTTCAGAAGAAGCAGAAGAAGTACTCGAGACAATAATAGCAGTTACACCTTCAATTGTTCGCGCGACATGGAAGGAAAGAATATCCACCCATGCACAGAGCAAGGCAGC
Organism: Candidatus Schekmanbacteria bacterium; assembly: GCA_016219965.1. Classification (NCBI taxonomy): domain Bacteria; phylum Candidatus Schekmaniibacteriota; species Candidatus Schekmanbacteria bacterium. The sequence continues at coordinate 450,953 of JACRJM010000003.1, read as the reverse complement.
GCTCGAAGGCCGCAAGGCAATTAGCAGGGATGATATTCTAAAATCAGCAAAGGAGGTTATGCCTTCAGGTTTTGGACCGCTTTTTCTTAAAATGATGTCTCCCGAGAAGTTCAAAGAGCTCTCCAAAAGCGGAGTAGAAGGTTACAGGGCAGCAGCAAGGAGATGGGTAAAAATAAATGTAAAGGTAAACACTGCCGGAAAGAAAACTATTACCAGGAGATCAGAAAAGCCCTATATACTTTCCATATGTGGCAGCCCAAGAAAAGGAGGGAACACAGACCTTCTTGTTAAAAAAATAAACGAAGGAGCTGAGCTGGCCGGAGCAAGGTGTGAAACAATCTATCTTCACAACAAAAAAATCGGCTATTGTATTGGTTGCAGAAAGTGCAGGGAGGAAGGTTCAAGAATCGAAGATTTTTGCGTAATTAAAGATGACATGACTGAAATCTATAAAAAGCTCTGCGAGGCAGATGGAATTGTTATAGGATATCCCATATACACTGCCCGTGAATCAGCCCAGACCGCGACTTTCTGGGACAGGCTCGACTGCTGGAGTAATGCTTATAACAGGGAACGGTTCGGAGGGAGAAAACCCGGTATCCTAGTAATGTCGTGGGCTTGGTTTGAGCCGGATACTTACATGGATCAGATGGAAGGAATGTTGATGCTTATGAGTTTGCGCAATATCGAACCTGTTGCTGCTGTCACAGCATCAGGCTGCCGTGGCACGGCTCATGGAAGAGGTGTTGTGGTTCAGGATGAAAAAGGAATGAATAAGGTTTTTAATGTAGGGAAGAAACTCGCTCAAATAATAAAAAGCTGATTTTATAAAATGATATTTACAAAGGAGAGTTTATGTCCGTTGAAATGACAAAAGCAGAAATAACAAAGCTCCTCAATAAAAAGAGAGAGGGAACCCTTCTTCTTGTTGATGGAGAGCGTCCGTATGGCATAGTTTGCTGGTATATTTTTGATGGTGAGAATATAAGAATAGGTATTATTCCTCAGGGAAGGAAATTTACCTGTATCAAAAGAAACGCACATGCCGCATTTAGTGTCTGGGATGCAGATGAAAACGGATGGTGTTCTGTTTTCATTGAAGGAAAAATCAGACAGATAAGGGATATTAAAGAGCTTGAGGAAAGTCTTAAACTCGCTTCAGATAAATATGGAGTACCACAAGCATATATGGATCGCCAGATAGCGGTTACTAAAGAGCATCCGGACAAATCAATGAGTTTTATTATTGATACTGAAACTATAGCAGGTCGCAAAGCTGGCTGATTGTTAAGGCTGTATATTTTCTGTTTTCAGCGATTCTCCGGCTTTCATAACTTCATTAAACCTGATTCCGCTCAGGAATAGTGATAGAATCCCCTGAGCAATTATGGAAAAAAACTGCACGGCGTTAAGGACTATTGAAAAACCAAGTGCCTCGGATTTGTTTACTCCATAAAGGCTTAATGCAAGGATGCAGAAGAATTGAAAATTCCCTATAAAACCGGGCGCTGAAGGGATCATAAGCCCTATGCTTACAATAATAAAAAGGGTAAGGGCCGCACTGAAGGGAAGAGCCATTGAAAACGCGGAAAAGAGAAGATATGTATTAAAAACCGGAATTACCCAGAAAATAACAGAGAGAATAATCGCGAAAATAAATGCCTTCTTGTCAGGCATTATATCAAAACCCTGTTTAAAAGAATCGAATATCCTGATAGTCTTTTCCTGGAAAGGAGCTAATGGCTTAAAAGAAGTAAATTTTAATAAATAGCGCCTTCCTTTCCATACAAGAAAAAAAAGAAACATAATTGAAAGAGCTATTACAGCAAACACTGATTCGCCTGCTTTTAATACCCAGTCAGGGACCGGAGCAAAACGGACTGCCGCTATCATGAACAGAAGTAAAGTCCCGCCATCCAGAATTCTTTCCATCACCGTAGTTGCTACGGAAGTAGAAAGCTTAACGTCTCCCTGTTTTGAAAGCAGATAAGGTCTTAAGAACTCTCCAAGCCTGAAAGGTAGAATGTTTATTCCCATAAACCCTATACAGTGAAGATAATAGATTAATGAAAGTCGAATCTTCTTTACCGGTGTTATAATAAGTTTCCATCTGTAAGCCTTGCAGAGCTGAAGGAGAACACTAAGAGCAACCATTGGAATGAGATAAAGATAATTACAATTTACCAGAGATTCCTTAAGGGCTCCATAATCAACTTTGTTAACTGCCAGATATATAAAAAATGCACTTATAATAAAACCTATGAGGAAACTCTTTTTTTTCATAAAATACCCATAATCTCTATAGTTTTCCTTACTCCATCACAATAGGTCGTAGGCTGAATATTAATATATTTTGAAAAATCCTCTCCCTTTTCCAATTTTTCTTCCATCATTAGAATCTGGTCATAACAGAGCGGATAATTTCTGAAATTTTCCAGCAATCTCGTTGTAATTTTCACAGCGCCAAAAGGAATAGAGAAAAAATGAATCTTTTTATTCATTATATTTGCAATTATTGTAATCATTTCCCTGTACGAGATTAAGTCTTTCCCTTTCATATCAAAGGTGCCGCATCCAACATTTCCGTCTTTAACGAGCGCTATTATAGCAGTTATAAGATCATCCACAAACAGAGGTGATATTTTAGCATCTTTAGTTCCAATCAGCGGGATAAAAGAGCTCTTTCTCACCAGATTAATAAAATTAGCAGTTGCCCTGTCATAAGGGCCGTAGACAAGCGGAGCTCTTATTATGGTGTAATCAAATCCAAAAGTCTTCAAATATTCTTCACATATGAATTTGCTTCTAAGATATTTTACAAATGAGCCAGGCGATGCTCCCTCTGCACTTACAAATATGAAGCGACTTACCCCGTTTTTTTTTGCCTCTGAAGCTGTGTTTAAGAGTGAATTAAAATGTGCCTTTTCAAAAGTTATGCCATCTTTTACAAACTCACGGAGAATTCCTGTCAGATGGATAACAATGTTAACTCCTGATAAAATGCCTTCAAGGCTGTGGGACTCGGTAATATCTCCTGTAATGATATTTAGTCTCTTTGATTGGGCAAGTTTATGTTCGGAGCCCTTTCTGGCCATTGTTGAAACATAAAAGCCCTCGTCTAAAAACCTCGAAATAAGGTGCCTTCCTATGAATCCGGTTCCACCTGTGACAAATATTTTCATGAGAATAGTTTGGTTGAAGTTATTTGTAAAAAATATCAGAATGGTGTTGTAATTAGAAGAATTATAATTTTTTATATAGAATAATTATCAACATGCGAAGGGAGGATAGATTGTCTACAGAAAAAGAACTCGGCGATATGCTTAAGGACATTACAAACAGCTCCTATGATATTGCGCAATTGCGGGAAGATATAATTGATAAAATCGAAGGTAGAAGCGAACCTACCTCGCTCCTTTCAAAGATCAGGAAAATAGCAGGCCGTGAACCTTTATCATATCCAAGATTTGTCCCTCTTTTTATGCGCTTCTGGGATTCAATTGACAGGGCATTAAAGGAAAAAAAACAGGAAGGCTAAAAAATAATAGTCTTCCAATTTCCCTTCTGGAACCAATAACCAAGCATTATAGCTTCGAAAATATTAACTGAAGCAAGAGATATCCAAACACCATTCATACTTAGCGGAGTATAATTTGCGAGGATATATGCTATCGGTATCTGAATTACAAAAAGGGAAATAAGGGAAATTATCATTGATGAAAAAGTGTCACCTGCGCCACGGAGTGATCCGTTGAATACAAGTCTTGCAGACATGAAGAGATACGTTGGCGCCACTATGTAAATATACATCTTTCCCATGCTTAAAACTTCGGTACTCTTGTCAAATACGGAGACTATTTCCCCGGCGAATAATAGAAAGACAGCTGCTAAAAAACCTGCGACTATGAAATTGCAATAAAGGGCTATTTTAGTAACTTTTTCTGCTCTTTCAGGTTTTTTTGCTCCCAAATTTTGCCCTACAACAGTGGAAGTTGCTGCGGCAAAACCCAAGCCAGGAAGGAATGCAACCATATCAAACCGGAGGCTTATGCCATAAGCCGCTATGGCTGAAGTCCCGAAAATTGAAACTATCTTCATAAGGGCAATTCTTGAGATAGAAGTAAGGCTCATCCTCCCCATTGCAGGAAAGGCAATTCTAATAATATTGATAAAAATGTCATTTTTTAATTTAAGATTTGTAAACGTGGGCTTTATATAGGTTTTTCCTTTAAAAAGGATAAATAAACCGGCAGATGAAGCGAGAGTTCTCGCCAATACAGTTGCTATTGCAGCACCGCTTACACCAAGCTTCGGGAAAGGCCCTATTCCGAATATTAACAGCGGATCAAAAATTATATTCAAAAGCGCCGAGCTTGCCAATATGGCTACAGGATATATTGGCTCGCCGGCACCTCTCATTATGGCTTGGATAGTAAAAAGAAAGAACATGGAGAATATCCCTAAAAAAGATATCTGCGTATAATGAATCCCGAATTGAAATACTGAAGGTGTAGCTCCAAGAACTCTCATAAGAGGCGCTGCTGCATAATAGCCTGCGATACTTATAACTAAAGACGTTACAATACAGATAATTATGGTATGTATTGTGACCTCGTTTGCGCCATTGCGATCCCCTTCTCCTACTCTTCTTGAAACAATAGCAAGTACTGCGCTTGACATCCCTTCTATAATAGTCGCTGTAAGCATTAGCAATGTTCCGCAGAATGCTACGGCAGCAATTGCCTCGGAACCAAGCCTGCTTACAAAAAACATATTTGTCAGATTCATTACTGTTTCAACGAGCATGGCCATAATAAATGGAATTGCAAGTTTAAGAAGAGGCTTGGTAAGATTTCCGTTTGTCACATCAATCATGGGCGTTTCCGGCATCCTTTGATTTTATTATTTATTGACATAAACAAAGTTTGTAATAGTTGTTTTATTCTGTCTGTCAAGACAATAGGGAAGATTAAAATTTAAAGTAGACAATTATGAGAAACTACAATGCGAAAACAAATTTTTCAACACAGATATTTGCTAGTGTCAGATAGTATCTTTTTCATCAGAAAGTTCTTTTAAATGTTCCGCTTTTCCCTCCGGTTTTTTCAACAAGCATAATTTCGCGAATCTCCATTGCCTTATCTGCAGCTTTACACATATCATAAACAGTCAGAGCTGCAATCGATACAGCAGCAAGCGCTTCCATTTCAACCCCTGTATAATCTTTTGCTTTAACGGTAGATTTAATATAAAGCCCCCTCTCTTTATCATTAAATTCATAATCTATTGTTACAGATGTAATTTTAATTGGATGGCAAAGAGGAATTAAATCAGATGTTTTTTTTGCTCCCATAATCCCGGCAAGCCTTGCCACTTCCAGGACATCTCCCTTTGCAATTTTTTTGTTTTTTACCATCTCGTAAGCAATTGAACCAAGAATGATTTTTCCACGAGCCTTTGCTGTCCTCAGGGTTGGCTCTTTCAAAGAAACGTCAACCATCCGGGATGCTCCTTTTTCATCGAAATGAGTAAACTTTGCCAATTAACCATCCTCCTTTAACAATTATGATATATCTCTAAAAGATGAACTTCTTGATGTCAATCTTTTAATAGTGTTAGCCAGGCATATTCAAAGTCTTGATTCTTGACAAAGGCCAAAGCCTTAATGTATTAAAATTCACAAAATGAACAAAGAGGGAAAAAAAATGAAAAAACATGGGAAATTAATTTATTTTATGGTTAGTATAATTACTTTGCTCAGTGCTTGCAGTAATTTACCTTATAAAGACGGGATGAAGATGGAAGAAAAGACTTTGGATAACGGGTTAAAAGTAATAATCAGGGAATCGCATTCAGCACCTGTAATTGCTTTTAATATGTGGGTAAAAACAGGTAGCAGAAATGAGGATGAAAAAACCCTGGGGCTTTCCCATATGCTTGAGCATATGCTCTTTAAGGGAACTGAAAAGAGAAAAGTGGGTGAAATTGCCAAAGAAATAGACAGTGCAGGCGGAACAATAAATGCTTTTACATCGAAAGATGTGACAGTTTATTACCTTACTATTGCAAGCCGTTTTTTTAGCAGCGGTCTTGATATAATCTCAGATACAATCATGAATTCAAGTCTCGATTCTTCAGAGCTGGAAAAGGAGAAGAAAGTGATTCTTGAAGAAATAAGAATGGGAGATGATGAGCCTGAAAGAAGCACATATGATGATCTTTTCATGACTGCTTACAGCAAACACACATACAGGAATCCTGTGATAGGTTACCAGAAGACTGTTGAATCAGTATCGCGCGAAACTCTCATGGGGTATTATAAAAAATGGTATGTTCCTGAGAATATGACCTTAATAGTTGTCGGAGATATCGACAGCAATAAGGCAATGGCTGAAATAGAAAAAGCATTTAATAATTTTAATCCAAACCCGCTTCCAGCAACAGAATCCTTTTCAGAGCCTGAGCAGGAAAATATGAGATTTAAACTCCTGAGAAAAGATGTAAAACAGGCGCAGGTCAAAATCGGATTTCATATACCAGGAGTCAAATCATCGGATGTTCCTGATATCGATCTTCTGGCATCAATTTTGGGTGATGGAGACAGCTCACGGCTTTATAAGAAACTTAAACTTGAAAACCAGATTGTCAATTCTGTCTATTCCTACTCCATGACGCCGCAGGACCCCGGGCTTTTTCTCGTAAGTTTGTCTGCGGAGCCTGATAAAGTTGAAGAGGCATTAAATATTGTGTTTTCTGAAATCAAGAATTTGGTTGCACAGAATGCCACCGGAGAAGAGATGTCTCGCGCAAAACTCTCAATTGAGAGCAGCACTATTTATACGCTTGAAACTGTTGATGGTATGGCGCAGAATCTTGGCAACTACGTTACGCTTACAGGAGATGTGAATTTCGAAGAAAAATATCTTGAAAAAATAAGAAGATCGCTTCCTGAGGATATCAGAAAAGCTGCTGAAAAATATCTCACACTAAACAATATGAGCCTCATAATGCTTCTGCCAACAGACTCAAAAATTGATTTCAATGAGGAAAAAATCAAGGCGCTTTACAATAATGCTCATAAGTCTACAGTTCAAGAAACGTCTGCGGTAACTATCAATCATGAGGAAAAAACAGATATAAAAGGACGTCATCTTACAGAGAATGTATTGTCAAATGGCACTGTTCTTATAATTGAAGAAGACCACGAAGTTCCTGTTGTAGCCATTCAGGCCACTTTTGCGGGAGGCACAAATGTGGAAAAAACAGGAGATGAAGGCATAATGAATTTCACGTTTGAAATGCTTCCAATGGGCGCCGGAGGGAAATCCTCAATTCAAATAGCTGAAGAGGTAGATAATATTGCAGGGAATCTGTCTGATTTCTCAGGGCGTGACCTGTCAGGTATTTCTCTGAACTTTTTATCCAAGTATTTAGACAATGGGGTGGATATATTTTTTAATGTATTAGAGCATCCTGATTTTCCAGGCGATTCCATTGAGAAAAAACGGACGGAAATTCTTTCCCATATAAAGAATAAAGAAGATAATCTGACCCGCTATGTTTTTACATTATTCAGCAAAAGTCTCTTTGGCGATAACCCTTATGGTCATGACATACTAGGCACAAAAGAAACCGTAGAGAAATTTTCGAGAGAAGGTCTGATAAATTATTACAATGAAACAGTTAAAGCAGACAACCTTATTATATCAGTGGTAGGTGATGTAAAATCAGAAGATATAGTGAAGATAATGGAACAAAGATTAAGTTCCTGGAAAACCGGAAAAACAGAAAAAATCGAGAAGGTAGTTTCTTTTCCAAGGCTAAGCGAAATAAAAAAAAGCATTATCAATAAAAACAGGGAACAAGCTCACATTATTTTGGGATTTTACGGGCCATCAGTTCTGGAAGATGATGCATATGACATGGAGGTCCTTGATTCAATTTTAGCAGGCCAGGGAGGAAGACTCTTTATAGAGCTTCGCGATAAACAAAGCCTTGCATATTCTGTAACATCTTTTTTCAGACCCTACCGCTACAGCGGTGTTTTTGGTGTATATATTGCAACAAAACCTGATAACAGAGAAAAGGCTGTCTCCGGCATCCTTGAGGAATTAAAAAGAGTTTTAAGCGGAGATATAACAGAGGAAGAAATAGAACGATCTAAAAAGGCTCTTATTGGGAACTTTGAGATAGGTCTTCAGAAAAGAAAAGCAAGGGCTTCAGTTAGCGGCAGCGATGAGGCGCTTGGATTGGGGTATGACAATTATACTCGCTATGCTGGAAAAATTCTCGCAGTTACAAAAGATGATATTATTAAAACAGCTAAGAAATATATTGATCCTGAGCACTATGTTATAACGATTTTAGAGCCTGAAAAAACTGAGAATAATAACCAGACGACTAAATAGGCAATTTGTTTATTGAAAACAAATTGATGTTTCCAACGCAGAAAGCTAAACAACAATTTATTTCAGAGCTACTTTTTTAGAAGAGCAAGTATGTCTTGTTCAAAAACCTGTCCTTCTGTGTACCCTATATATTTTTTGTAAATATTCCCTTCGCCATCTATTACAAATGTGGTTGGTATTCCTCTTATTCCACCGTAAGAATTTGTTACCTGTTCATTTCCCATGACAACGGGATAGGATATATTGTATTTTTTTACAAACTCTTTAACAGGTTCACTGCTGTCATCAAGAGAAACGCCTACAAGAAGGAATCCTTTGTTTGAATATCTGCTATATAAACTTTGAAAATCCGGAATTTCCATTCTGCATGGAGGACACCATGTTGCCCAGAAATCAACTATTATTACTTTCCCTAGGTGATTAAAGAGTCTGAAATCATTTCCATTAAGGTCCTTTAAAGTAAAATCAGGGGCTTTTTGCTTGCTTGCTGCAGGAGCCTGGGAAGTTTGAGTTGTTACACCAGCTTTTTCCTTATTACATGAAAGTGTTATGCCCACGATAACAAACAGGGCTACTAAAAATACAAAGTTTTTTTTCATTTTCTTCCCCTTTTAGATTCGGTCTGATAATATTTATAAAATTTTTTTCTATATTAGTAAAATAAAATAACAAAGGACAAGAAGTAAAATATCTTGCAGAACAAATTGATTATTGCAGAGCCGGACGAGACACTCGATACAATATCAAAACCTCCGGTAAGTATACTGCAGAAAAAAAAGGGTTATAGATTTTCACTTGACCCTGTGCTTCTTGTTGATTTCTATATTTCTACCGGATTTAAAGCACATGAAATAATAGATCTTGGCACAGGATCAGGCATAATACCGATTCTTCTCTGTTCAAAAAAAAAAGAAATCATAATTAAAGGCATAGAACTGCAAAAATCCCTTGCCAAAATGGCAGAGAGGAATGTCATTCTTAACGGAATGGAAAAACAGATTGAGATTAAAAATTGCGACCTTAAGAAGGTAAAAAAATATTTCCTGACTGAAAGTTGTCAGGCTGTGATAACAAACCCTCCGTTCAGGGAGCCTAGCAGTGGAAGACTCAATGAAGATATTGAAAAAGCTATTGCACGACATGAAATCAGCTGCAATATATCTGATGTTTTAACAGCAGCTTTTTTTCTAGTAAAACCAGGTGGTTCATTATTTTTAATTTATGACCCAAGGAGATTAAGTTTCCTTATAGAAAAAATGAGGGCCTGGAGATTTGAGCCCAAAATTATGCGCTTTGTGCATTCCAACATTACATCTGAAGCTACTATGGTAATGATATCTGCAAAAAAAATGGGGAATACCGGAGTTAAAATATTAAAACCACTCTTTGTTTATGAGAAAGAGAAAGTCTATACAAAAGAAATAAGAGAAATATATGGCATGTGCTAAATCTCACATAATTTTTCTGGTGTTATAGTATTATTAATAATAAGGAGGATGTAGGCCGAAAAACACCGCCTAAACAAAATCAATTGACAGTAAAAGTCTAAGTCATTAGTCTTATAATATATAAAAGGAGGAGTAAAAAATGAATTACAAGAAGAATAATGTTATATTTAGTTTCTTTGTTTTTTTTCTTATCGGACTTTTCTCAATTGCATCCTTTAGTGCTTTAAACTCAAATAAAGGGAATAAAGGAAAAGCAAAAGGTCATGTTTCTGTCAAACTCGTTTCAGCGAAAGGCGCCCATGATAAAAAAGCATCAGGAGAAGCAAAAATAATCTATGATGCAAAGAAAAACAAGGCAAACATGAAATTGAACGTAAAAAGACTTCCAACAATCTTTCCTGCTGCATCATATACTGATCCTCATTTTTATGAAGGATGGTTTTTTACAAAAGATGATTATGTTTTCAGCACCGGAGCATTCAATACAGATTGGAGTGACAAAGGAAGAAGCTTTGTAACCTTCAAGCCAAATAATCTGGAAGATGATAAAGGGAACTCTAATGCGCACAACCTCTCTGCTATTGACACTATAAAGGTTACACGAGAGCGTAATAATGGAAATATGGAACCTTCAAGTGATGTAGCGCTCGTTGGGAACTTTGCAAAGGCATTTGCAAAGGTTAATCCTTACAAGAGTAATTATGGCAGCAAATTGAAGTAAGAAATATCATCCTGGCTATGACATAACTTCTTGCAATTTAAGTATTGAAGGTTGGTAAGTAGGAGAAAATTTAAGGGAGGTTTTATAGGAGGCGAGAGCCCCTTTAAAATCTCCCTTTTTTAATAGGCAGTTTCCGAGATTGTAATAGGTAATTCCTGTGAGCTTAGAGTAAACTTTTATATTCCTTTTCGATAACGGTAGTAGAAATACCTTTTCAAAAAATTCAATTGAATTCCTATAGTAAACAATTGCCTTATCAAGATTTCCTTCTTTATAATTTTTATTACCCATTTCATTAAGAGAAAATATCAAAATCTTATAAGTTTCAGGAATGTATGGGGTAAGATTACTGGCTTTTTTTGAAAAAATGACAGCATTACTATAGTTTGCAAGTCGGAATGAACCGAGTGCTGCAGTATAAAAGTACTTTGCCTCACTGTTATTATAGCGAATACTCTCATTAATATTTTGCATGCAATTTTGCCAGTTTCCCTCTTTAGACGCTTTTGCAGCTTTGACGTAGTATAATTCAGCTAAGACTGGCTTTACAAAGAAAAGCAGGCTGATTAAAAAAAAGACTAAGGCAATAAGAAAATCATTTTTTTTAATAACAATTGAAGGTTCGGCATTTCTGGAATCAATTCTCTTGAAGTTACAAATTATTGCCAATGAGAAAAAAAAGATAGTTGCAGATGTTGCCTGATAAAGATTGAAACTTGTCTGCGAATGAACAAAAGTTGCGACAAAAGAAGCTCCGAGAGATATAAATGGTACCGAATATTCCCCATATAAATGGCGGTTTTTTAAAAATACCCATAGGGCGGTTATGAATATAAATACAAATATAATTGCAGAAGGAATTCCAGATTCAGCAGCGATTTCAAGCAAATCATTGTGAGCCCATTTTATAACGGATTCCTTATTTACATCATGTGGCTCACGATATTTAGGGATAACTATTTGGAAATTACCAGATCCGACTCCAACCAGTGGACTATCTGAAATCATTTTTATAGTTGTTTCCCATATTTCTTTTCTTTGTTCCAAAGTTTTTACTTTAGACTTTACTGCGTATGATTCGTCTGGGTTATTTTCTTTAAGGTCTGAATTGTTAATCACCAAAGATTGTATTACACCTGTATTTTGAAGAATTATAGGTATGCTTATTAGAAAAAGTCCTGTCACTATTAAGAGAAATGATCCAATTGAAAAGTATTTTTTTGTTTCTGTAGAAGTCAAAAGCAATACACATACAAGCACAATAGAACTTAATGTGCCTATCCATGCTCCTCTGCAATATGTGAGCATTATGGCTGAAAATATAACAGGTGTTTCAATAAGGTAAATTGTAGAATATTTTTTACGAGCTTCTATGCTCCTGCATAGCGATAAAGGAAAAATTGCTATAAGATACTGAGCTAGAAGATTAGAATGGCCAAAAGTTGCAGTAACTGTTTCCTGTAAAGTAAAATCATCTGCATTCAACGCCTGGAAGATGGCTATAATTGAAATAATAGAGGCTGAATGTATTAATACTGTAATTATGGTGTTGAGTTTTTCTTTGGGGAAGAAATATATTGTTACATAATATAGGGCGATTAGGAAAAAAATATATTGAACTGAGCTTAAAAACTCAGTTTTGTTAATTGCATTGATACCAGAAATAATGGATAACAGAAAAAATATGGCAAACCATATGTCAAGCGGTGTTCTGAAAAAATCCCTTTTCCCTTTCAGAATCTGTATAACTGAAATTATTAAAAGATTAAAAACTATTATGTAAAACAAGGCTTTTTTTGCGACAAAATGAAGCTCCAGTGTATTAGGGAAAAAAAGGAAAGGTAAAAATAGAAACATTATGATAACTAGCCAGCCAGATAGCTGATTATAAGTAACTATTTTTTTTTGCCTCAGCTTTTTTTTGATGTCGTCCATTACAATGAGCTGGAAACATGAATTTAATGTTATTTGCAAAAACTATATTAGTTTTGCTTACAGTTGCAAGCCTCATCAAGCATATAGTTACACATGAAAAATTTTCTGTTGCATCTATAATTATTTCAAAAATAAAAGAACTGCTGTCTCCGGAATTAAGAGATAAAGCATCTTATAAGAAAATACGCTTTTTAGCTTCTTTATTTGCATGGGGGATTTTTTTTCTTATTTTTGGGGTATTAAATTTTTTTCTGGAAAAAGAAAAGAACAGCTGTTTTGTATTTTCTCCATTCAGGGAAGTGTCTTTCACTAAACTTTTTATTTTACTAAAATTTACTCTTTTTTATTCGGTGTGTTCACTTATTATAGCTTGTTTTCTATATCTCATCAGAAATTTTATTAACTCACAAAAGACTTCTGAAAGATTTAACAAAAATTTTCAGATAGAAATTGATATAATCGCTTTATTGTCAGCTCTGCTGGTTTTTTTGCCACGCAAGTTCTTTATGATTATCCGGGCGCGTTATCTATACACCTCCTTAAGTATAAGTGATATGTTAATTTTCTTTTTTCTTATGGTCTCAATCTTATTATTGATATTTTATGAGGCTTTCTCAGTTAGCCAAAGTAGACAAAGGCGATTTTTTATACCTGCAACTATTTTTTCAGCAATAATATTATATTTTGCCGGTTATGGCATTATAGAAAATGTCTCGTTTAATGCACCGGAAAATAAGGACAAAAAAATAATTTTGCTTATAACAGGTGAAAATATTTCACCTAAGAAAATGATTTTTTATGAAAATCAGAAACAAGATCTACGAGGGTGGGGGACTTATGTTTTTAGAGAAGCGATAACTCCGTCAACAAATCTGACAGACAACATAAACTCCATTATGAGTGCGAAATATGCTGTCAGATCAGACGCAACAAATATTTCTGCATTAAAAAGAAATGGCTATGAAATACTTTTTATTTCATTTCGCGATATGATTGAACCTTCGGATGAGCTGACAACCTTTTTTGATTTATCACTGCTTCCTCCATTTAAACGTGGTGTTGTTCCTACGGAAGGGTTCAAAGATTCATTTAGGTATCTTTCAAATCTCGTAATTGATGGGATTAACAAGAACCACAGCAGTAATATTTTTGTGTGGGTCCATTATCCGCCTCTACTTTATAACAAAAAAGGAGATTTTGCTGAAAATAATAAAGAATATACAAAAGCTTTAGAAAACGAAATAATTTATCTCCTCGAAAGTCTGAAGCAGTCCAATACAAATTCTTCAAAAATAAGAGTGGCATTTACTTCTCTTGATGGAGATCTTCCGGATAAAACAGGGGAGCTTACATACTCGTATGTTAATGTGCCTTTTGTTTTATTTGAACTAGGGAAAACTGGCAGGATTTTTGAGGATTTCCCTTTCAGTGTTTCCAGTATATTTAATGTGCTAACCGCGAGCGACATCAATTTGTTAATAAACAGCGGATCTATTTCAAAAACAGTGTATTCGTGGCATTGCTTTTTCAGTGATAATAATAAAAAACAGGTTGCTAAAATAAATTTTGCCATTTTTGATGGAAAATATTTTTTGACCTCTTCTAAATCAGCGGGGAATCCACTTATGATTATAGATACCGATAGCGGCAACGCCCTGACCAATGAAGAGGTGCAAACCAATGCGAGAATAACAATTCTTACTGAAAATCTCAATTTATGGAAAGATAGTCAAATTGCAGGCCAGGTTGTTAAAAAATACGGTACATCTCAAAGTAAAAAGTATAAGTACGGTGGAATGCTCCAAGCAAAATAGCCCTCATTAAATTCTGAAAGCTATTTTCTTTACACATGTTCCAAATGTTCTTTACACTTTTTATTATTGAATGATAATGAAACATCTTAATAAAACGGAGCTTTTTTAAAAAGGAGTGAGTATGTCTTCAGAAAAGCAAACTGTAGTCTTGGGAATCCCGTTTAGAGAGAACGTGACAAAGACAAATGTTGTTATTCTTTTTGCTATGTCTTTCATTGGAATGTTCTTGAATATGCTTCCTGTAGCGTTGCAGCCACTTTACCTTCAGGAGGTAATTGGTATAAGCAGACAGCATCTTGGTAAGATCAATGCCTCCCTTTCAGTAATTGTGGAAATAATGATTATTTTACTGGTCGGAGCAATAGGTGTTTTTTCAGATAAAGTTGGCAGGAAAAAGCTTCTTGTTACAGGTTTGATTTTTGGCGGAATATTTATAGTATGCTTTGGTTCATCTCATATTGTGGCGGAGAAACTTGGAATAGAACAGCAGCTTATACCTGTTTATGTATTCAGGACTCTTATAGGTTTTTCGCTGTTATTTGTCTGGCCACAGGTACAGTCTCTTATTACTGATTATACATACACAACAGGTCGGGGAAAAGCAATGGCGCTTATGGGTTTTATGTTTGTATTGGCAGCGCTATTTATCAATTCTTTTGTAGTGCGTCTTCCCAAGAGCATAGGTTTGCAGCCTGTATTTTTGTTAACATTTGCTATTGGAATTGTCGCGTCAATAGTTTCTATGTTTGGTCTTGTTGATATTATAGAGGTGAAGAAAAAGGAAAAGGTTGCCTGGCAACAAATATTCGGAATAGTTAAAAACAGCCCCTGTCTTAGAATAACATTTTCTGCTGCGTTTGCGTCAAGAGCTGATGTAATTATACTTGGAATGTTCACAATGGTCTGGGTTATAAAGGTTGCAAAAGAATTCGGAAGGACACCTATGCAGGCAATGGCGGAAGGCGGACTTACTATTGCCATGGCAAGCATAATAGGTCTTCTTTGTTATCCTGCCTGGGGTTATCTTGTAGAAAAATGGGGAAGATTAAAAATCCTCATATTAGGGCTTACTCTGGCAGGGTCAGGTTTTATGCTATTATTTTTTGTTAATAATCCTTTTTCAATATGGATGAAGCTATGTATTATTATATTTGCTCTTGGTGTTAATGGTGCCGGTGTCGGGTCTTCTACATTGACTTCTGACATTGCTCCGAGAAATCTTATAGGCTCATTGCTCGGAGGTTATCATACAGCCGCAGCTTTAGGTATAATGTTCTTTCTTCAAGCTGGTGGATTTCTCTTTGACCATATGGGTCACTCAATGCCATATGTACTTAATGGAGCTGCAAATCTGCTTGTAGCAATTTATGCGTTGATAACCTGGAAAAAAGCCTCTACTGAGGAAAAAGACTATCTGGCTAAGAAATCCCATTGAGGTGACACTATGTCGGAAAACTCTGATTACAATTTTATTGAAGCATCAACCGACGAGAAGAAGATTGAATTTTTCGGCAATCTCATGCCATCAATCATTCTCCTGAGAAGAAACCCGCGTAGGTTTCTGATGAGGCCGTTGAGGAAGCTTTATACTCCTTCAGACAAGATCAGTGAATATGTTAAGAAAAATGTTGATGATATAGGAGAGATTGACGGAACATACGTTTTCCTTCACAAATGGAAAGCACACAGTTTTGACCCGGTGGTCTTTGAAGATACAAAAATGTTCATTTACAGGCTTAACAAACTACTTGCAAAAGAGGGGATAAATGGCAAAGCCTTATATCCTCTTTCTCCGAGAATCAACCTTCCAAAGCTCGCAGCAAACGCAGGGCTTGGAACGCTAAGCCCCTTTGGCCTTCTTGTGCACCCTGAATTTGGCCCCCGGCTTTTTATAACTGCACTTACCGGGGCCGGTGGTTTACTCTCTAGAAACTCATCCAGGACAAATGGATGTACCTCCTGCGACAAATGTGTGGAGGTATGTCCACAGAATCCTCGGCAAACAAAGACAGTTAACCTGGGCCTTTGCCGTGCCTGTTCAAAATGCATAAGTGAATGCCCGGTAGGTGCCTGACAGGACGATAACAAGACAAGGGTTCCTGGAAGTTAGAGGTTTCTTTTATAGCCTTGACAAACTATTCCCAATCCTTTACAAAATATATTCTTCATTAGGGGCGGGTAGCTCAGCTGGGAGAGCGTCGGCCTTACAAGCCGAATGTCGCAGGTTCGATCCCTGTCCTGCCCATTGGTAATACAGTAGTATGTTTAGAAGCAAAATTTTTTTGGGTATGCAGCTTTAAGTTGCGGGTTTCATGCGACGTTTAGATTCTGTATACTCCGGGTTGCTCACCGATTGCTTCCTTGTCTGATGGTAAATCTTGCATCTGCAATAAGGCTGCAATTGACTTTTTATTAAATGTAGTTTAAGTAAACGCATTATTATTTTTCAGGGGGCGTAGTTCAGCTGGTTTAGAACGCCGGCCTGTCACGTCGGAGGTCGCGGGTTCGAATCCCGTCGCTCCCGTTTAAAGCAGACAGAGTTTAAGAAAAACCTGTCTGCTTTTTTATTGAGTAAGACTTGTTAAACCAAATGGATGGAATATAAAAAAGCAGGGCCATTGCTGACCCTGCCACTGATTAGTGATTTCTCATCACTGTTACAACAATTGTTCGATTTGTTTTATTGCTCAATATTCTAATAAATAATCTTAACCGAATCACTTCCACTTGCTTCAGTCCCATCGTTAAGTTTGCCTGTCAGAATACCCTGGGTGTTGCCCATCGCAAAGCCGCACTTGTTCATTATGAACATGTAAATGGCATCAAGGTTTCCGTCCCTGTTAAAATCCCTGAAAATTGGTGCACGCATAGGACTGGCTTCTGTTCCCGTCTTTCCGAACTTCACAGTAGGCCAATTCAGAGTTGTTACGTCAAAGTCACGACTCCCTAAAACTCCAACAGAGAGTCCCCAGTTTTTGCGGAAAGAAACTTTGTTGGGGAAAGCAATTGGGCAGATATCCAGCGCCAAATCTACCAGGCACTTGGAAACTTCAACTGTTGTGGTTATCGCATTGGTCAATTCAAGCGAATCCGATGATGTCACCATTAGACCTATTGGGTATGTCCCTTGAATTGATGGAGTCCAATTGACTGTTTCACCAAAGGCATCGTCAAAATCACCATCATCATCAAGATCCCAATCCCAGGCCACGATTGTTCCAACAAGCGCTGTTGAGGCAGAGCCATCTAAAGTAACAGAATCACCAAGACAGACCTCGTAAGGACCGCCGGCATCAGCTGTAGGGTTGCAAAGAGTTGGATCGCCCCAGATTGCCACAGCTTTGCTCAGACTTTTGTTTTGACCGGTAACTGCCATCACCCTGAACCAGGTATTGGCATTCATCACGAAGCTTCCCATTATTTTGCTGGTCGCTGTTGTTGTCTCTACGTCTGCAAACCCGAGATTCGGACCGGTCGTACTCATGTAGACCACATAATAGTCAGCCCCTACATCGTCCCACACGAGCGATACTGCCTGGCAAAGGGCTGTAGCTGTAATATCACATGGTCCTGCATTGTAAACATCTACTACAGCGAAATCATCGTTGGTCAGATTAGGCTCTTCGCTTCCCGGGTAGGCGTTTTCAGTATTGTCAGTCACTCTCAAGCCTGTATCATAGGCTCCTGATTCCGGCATGAATTCAGTAAAGCCGCTTCCCAAATCCAAGGTACCGGTTACAGTAATCTCATTATCGAAGTCCCACGGAGCTCCAAGCAGGTCCCATTCATAGGATATAATCGTGTCGTCAGGACAATCGGGGCATCCCGCCTCATGCTGACCTTCATCCGGGTCGTAGGAGTCGGAACCATCAAGGATTAGCGAATCTCCCTCACAGAGCGAAACCATATAAGGTCCTTTCAGACTCGCCACCGGCGGATGAGGAGGATTGGTAATTTGAATATCCTGCACATAGTTAGCTGTTCGCGGAGGTCCGCTGTCATCTGTAACACGCAGCGTTACAGGGTATACGCAAGGTACTGACGAACAGCTAAAAGTGTGTGTTATTATATTTGGAGAAGTAGTCGTGGCATCATACACGCCGTCGTTGTCCCAGTCCCATTCGAACAAAACCAGATTGCTAATATCCTTTCCTGATTCGGAGTGACCAGAACAGGATGGATCAAAGGAGATAGAGGCATCAGGATAGCTCGGATTGGGATCGGCATCAAAGCACGCGACTGGTGCTTCAGCGAATAGAACAGGTTTCAAAATAATCACACACCAGGCGGTTCCAAGGTTGGCACCATAGTAATCCCAGTAGCTGCTGGCAATCAGCTGGCTGGATATCTTCTCTGCCAGGCCCATCGTTGCCCCGCTGCCGCGATACCAGTCAAGTCCATTAAAAATGCCGCCCTGAGAGAAGATAACTACTGGATTTGGCTTTGCAAGCCTCATCGCTTTTGCGAAAGCGTAATAGGCGTAGACATTATTTTGATCAAGCCAGTCTCTATTGACATCTTTCCAGTTGTCGGCGAACCAGCGTTCGCAGCGGATCCATCTCGGATCGTCTGTAGTTGCCCCTACAAAACTAAGCTGGACCATGCCAGAGGGGGTGAGTGCATCTCCCCAGGTCGGTCCGGTATAGCCGAACCCGCCCCATAGATTTTGTGTTCCGTCCCAGTTCCACTGATAGTGGCTGTAGTTGAGCCATCCATCATCATATGTCTTTACCCAGCTTGGCACAGTGCAATTCCATGGGGATTCCTGTGCAGGTATCATGCCGATTGCAGCCCACTGACAGGCAGAGTTGTCAGGCCAATCATTCCAGTTGTAACGCCAGCCGCCATAAGATATGTCATCATACTGGCCCCACGCGTACATATCTATCATATCCTGTACAATTTCCCGGTAAGTTTCGGTTTTACCGTCACCATCAAAATCACGTCCCGAATCAGCATCCGGTGTGCCAGAGGAGATGATGGCATCCATTACCATTCCCCCCTGATAAATCGGACGGTATCCATAATCACGGCATTCTATGCCTTTTCCGTTTGGCCTGCTGTCAGGATTTTCACCATGTTGCAGTCCAATACCTACAGACTGGAGCATTGGATAGCTGGTGCTGTAATAGTAACCGTTGAAGAGCCAGTTAAGTCCCAGTTGAACGTACTCGGCATAAGGATCCTCATCAAAATCCCCGGTCTCCTTGTGACCATTGATTTCAAAGGCTTGCACAGCTGAGGCGGTCGGTGATGCATAATAACTGCTGTAGGACCATACCATAACAGGAGATCCGTCATAAGAATGGTAATAGGAACTTTCACCTCCGGACTTGTAGAGATACCAAAGCCCGTTGTCAATGGCTACGTTGATCTTGGAGTCAAGATTTTGAGTCTCTATTTTGACAAGATAATTGTCAGAAACAGCATGGGTCATTGAGTTGTCAACATCGTCAACCAGCAACTGGGCTGTAAATGGTGTTCCTTCAGTGCCAGAGTAAGTATGTTGGGTTTCAACAGTGTACCTTATTTTGCCGGAGAGAGAAGAAACTGCTGTGGTGGGACTTCCATCTCCATAGTTCCATCTATACCATATTGTTGACGTAGTGGTTGTTTTGATTACTCCTTTTAGAGTTACGTTAAGTCCGTTCCACGTTGTATGGTATTTTGCAATATTCCCCTGCCAGGGCACGCATATGACTTTATCAACTGCTGCACTTGCAGGTTTAACTGCAAAGAAGATTGGCAAAATAAGATATAACAGGAGTAGTCCAGAAAAAAGCATTGGTCTTTTTTTTAACAACTTGGATATCTTCATGATCAGTCCCCCCATCTTTAAGATTATTACTCAGACCGTTAACGTGCGGCATCATCAGTTTAACTCTGGTCAGGTGACTACTAAAGGTAGGTAGTAAATAAAGAATATTAATCATGTGGGATTCTTTATTAAAATTTTACCGGTTCTTTAATTTGCGTAAGATAAATGTGTAGGTTGTATATGTTGTGTTTGATATCAGTTAAAATAAAAAGAAAGCAGATGTTGTCAAGAAGATATATGTATGAAGTTCTAAAGTAGGATGCATTGATATAAATGATTTTTGGTTCCTACTCTTGAATTACTTTTGTTTATACCTATATTAATCATCATTGAACTTATTCAAACCTGATTGCTGATTTTCATATGATGACATTTCTTGAGAAGGAGACCGACCATGAAAAGAAAAAAACTGTGGAAAGTGTTTTTTACTCTTACGATCAGTTTTGTCATCCTATTGACCCTGATTAACGTCCTATCTGCTCAGGAGCTTGCAGTTACAAACTGGACAATTGTAGGCTGGAACAATCTTGGCATGCACTGCATGGACAGTGACTTTTCGGTATTTTCGATTTTACCTCCCTATAATGTGATAAACGCACAGCTCATTGATTCGAGCGGGAAGTTAGTAACAAGCGACACAGGGATTACAGTTACCTATGAAGCTGTTGCAGATCCGGATGGATCTATTAACAAAACATCGGTCGGCAAAACCAATTTCTGGGACTATGTATTGCCGCTGTTTGGGGTTTCGCTGTCTGCTGATGTTGGACTTCCTGTGCCGGGTCCTGCTTCGTATTCTATGCCGGGGACAGGAAACACTCCGCAGTCCATGGCTTTTGAAAGCAGTGAAAATTGGTTTGCAGCATATGGGATTCCGATTACTCCATATGATGATGCTATGAATAAAAATGCATATCCAATGATGCGCATAACAGCAAAACAGGGAAGTACGACCCTTGCCACAAGTGATATAGTTTTGCCAGTTTCAGACGAGATGGATTGCAGTGCATGCCACAGTTCCTTGTCGGGTCCTGATGCCCAACCAGCAGCCGGCTGGGTAAATGACCCTGACCCAACCCGCGATTACAGGCTTAACATCTTAAGGCTCCATGATGAGCGCCAGGCTGCAAACACAGATTTTCAGAATGCCCTTACAACTAAAGGTTATAATGCCTCAGGCCTTTATGCTACGGTTGTAACGGATAGCATTCCTATTCTTTGCGCTGCCTGCCACAAGTCGGAAGCATTACCGGGTTCCGGTATTACTGGAATCAACCCTTTAACGGAAGATGTTCACTATTTTCATGCGCATGTTATTGATCCTACAAACAGCATATCACTTAATTCCAGCGACGACCGCTCTGCCTGTTACAGGTGCCACCCAGGATCTACCACTCGTTGTCTGCGCGGAGCGATGGGAAAGGCCGTAGCATCTGACGGCTCTATGCTTATGCAGTGCCAGAATTGCCATGGTTCTATGAGTGATGTCGGCGCTTCAACGCGCACAGGCTGGTTAAACGAACCTAACTGCCAGAATTGTCACACCGGTACAGCGGTGCAAAATAATGGTGAGATCCGCTATACATCAGTGTTTGACACTCCGGGGAATATGCGTGATGCTGTTAACCAGACATTTGCAACCAATCAGGATACGCCAGCTACAGGACTGTCTTTATATCGTTATTCAAGCGGACACGGCGGTCTAAAGTGTGAAGCCTGTCATGGTTCAACTCATGCTGAATTTCCAAGTTCACATAATAACGACAATATTGCCAGTACCCAGCACCAGGGACATGTTGGAATGCTGATAGAGTGCGACTCATGTCATGCTACAGTGCCTAATACAGTAAGCGGCGGACCTCATGGAATGCATCCTGTCGGCAAATCATGGGTAAATAGTCATCCTGATAAAGTTGAGGGAAGCGGTGCTGCCCAATGCCGTGACTGTCACGGATTGGATTATCGCGGAACAGTATTGTCCCGTTCACAGGCTGACCGCTCAATTAATGCTTTTAACAAAACTAATTTATTCTGGAGAGGTTTTCAGATCGGATGTTACACATGTCACAAAGGCCCCGGAAGTGAAAACGCTAACTCCAACCGTGCACCGGTTGTAAGCGATGTCACAACCTCAACTTCAGGAGTGCCGCTGGCAATTCCTTTGAATGCAACTGATAAAGACGGAGATTCATTAACTCTTCGTATTGTTTCTCAGGCAGGTCATGGCTCAGTAGGATTATCAGGTACAGCTGCAACATATTATCCTGAAGACGGTTATACTGGGGGCGACTTTTTCACATTCGCAGCCAATGACGGCCAGACAGATTCCAATCTGGGTACAGTTTCCATCAATGTCGCATCAGACGGCGGGTGCACATACTCCATAGATCCGGCAAGCATTTCGCTTTCAGCACTTAGCAGCTCCGGAAACGTTAAGGTTACAGCAGGAAACGGTTGCGCCTGGACGGCAATCAGTAATGATAGCTGGATCACTATAACATCAGGTTCAAGCGGGACAGGGAATGGGACAGTCAAATATACCGTGGATACAAATAGCAGTAACAATGGCCGAAGCGGTACAATGACTATCGCCGGTTACACGTTTACTATAACACAGGCCGGCACGCAGGTTGATGCAACTGGTGAATGGAAGAAACTGAAGCAGACCCGCATATCGATCAAACCGGCAAGATACAGATTGAATGGAATTTTTATAGTGAAAAATGAGAGCAATATAACAATTCCTAAAACTGGGCTTGCCATATATCTTTCAAGTGACGCCACAGTTGATGAAGGGGTTGATAAATTGCTTAAAACTTACAAAATCAAAAGTCTGAAGGCAGGCAAAAGCATGAATCAAAGTATAAAAATTAATCTGCCGAAAGGAGTAAATGCTTCCGGTATGTATGTCATAGGAGTTGTTGATGCTGATGACAAACTACCTGACGCAGATGATACCAACAATGTCATCCCTTATGGCCCGATGCCCTAGCAGATGACAATGCTTAACATTAGTCTAAAAAACGGACAAGTTAGTCTGCCAATATAGTTTCAATACAACCCTTCAGTTTTTATTAGGCTGAAGGGTTTTTTATTCAAAGGAAGGTGAATAGTAAGTTAATTGCTGGAATAATGTTGAATACGTATTCAGGTGATGCCTATTTTTTTCCCGCTGGTTCAATGCTGATTTTTATACCCTTTATCTGTTTCCCTTTCATGCCTGAGATTACATCATTTGCGTATTCTTCAGGAACTTCGACAAAGGAAAATTTATCGTAGATATCAATTGCACCCACTTCTTCTCCGGGGATTCCTGTTTCGCCTGCAATGCTTCCTAAAATATCACCTGGCCGTACCTTCTGGTTTTTGCCTGCATTTATAAAGAGCCTAACCATTCCATGAGAAGCTCCTGTATCACCAAATTTTTCTTCCCGCGATGATGGACGTGGTTTTTCTTTGTTTTCTTCACCCATAAGAACTTTAAGCAGGCCTGCTGCAACATCAAGAGAAGTGTAGTCCTCCTCCAGAAGCCCTTCTACTAAATGGACATATTTCCCAAGATGACCTTCGTTGATTGTATTTTTTACCTGCTCAAGCAATTTGCCGGTTTTTCTTTCTTCCACATCGGTCACTGACGGGACCTTTAAGGACTTTATCTTGGTGTTTGCGTACTTCTGTATGTCTCTTATCTTATAAGTGTCTCTCCCCACAGCCAATGTGAATGCGCGCCCTGTTTTTCCTGCGCGTCCTGTTCTCCCTATCCTGTGTACATAATATTCTTCATCCTGCGGCACATCGTAGTTGAAGACCGCTTCTATGTCTTCCACATCAATCCCGCGTGCTGCCACGTCAGTTGCAACGAGGATTTCAACAATCCCTTTTCTGAATTTGGCCATAACCCTGTCCCTTTGAGACTGGTTCATGTCACCGTGGAGACCCTCTGCCGAATAACCCCTTGCCTGGAGACTTCCTGCTAGTTCATCCACCTTTCTCTTGGTGTTGCAGAATACGAGAGAAAGCTTGAGATTATAGGCATCAATGAGACGTGCAAGTATTTCAGCCTTTGAATGCTCTTTTACCTCAAGGTAGAACTGCTCTATGCTCGGTACAGTCAGTTCTTTGTGCACAACCTTGATGAACTGCGGGTTCTTTTGAAATCTGTGTGTTAAATCGAGGATAGACTTTGGCATGGTTGCAGAGAAAAGAACCGTCTGTCTTTCAGTAGGCACTTTTTTAAGTATTGTTTCTATGTCTTCCCTGAATCCCATGTCGAGCATCTCATCAGCTTCATCAAGGACGACTATCTTAACGTTCTCCATTTTGAGGGTGCGGCGCTCCATATGGTCCATGACTCGCCCCGGAGTCCCGATAATTATCTGCACGCCTCTCTTTAATCCCTTTATCTGGCGGTCTATAGGCTGGCCGCCATAGATAGGAAGAATCTCGATCCCTTTTTTATAACGTGCTATCTTTTTCATTTCTTCCGCAACCTGGACTGCCAATTCCCTGGTCGGACAGAGTATGATAGCCTGTGTTTTTTTTGATTCAGATTCAACCATCTCCAATATCGGTATTCCGAAGGCAGCGGTCTTGCCGGTGCCGGTCTGCGCCTGGCCTATGACATCTTTTCCTTGAAGAAGAATTGGGATTGATTGCGCCTGGATTGGTGTAGCCTCTTCAAACCCCATATCTTCAATGGCTTTTCTTATTTCCCGCGAAAGAGTGATGTCATTGAATCCTAAAATTTTCATGACGGGTTTTGCTTCTTCTAAGGAATGGTGCCGCACTGGAGATTTACTTTGCGGCATGCTGATGCTCTTCTAATCCGGCTTGCTCATACTCTTTTTTAAGGGAGTTGATAAGTTCCTTGACTGAAACTATTTCAGTTGTCCTGTAAGCGTTGTGGCCGGCAAATGCACATCCATGGTTGAGATATCCCCTCTGTGCATTTATGAGCACCATGCAGATGCAGTATGGACTGTTCTTATAATCACAGGTAATGATGCAGTGATAAGGGCATTTATACGGGATTTTTTTCCCATCAATGACTTCTTCTATAAACTTGTTCTTTATTGCCCTTGCTGGTAGCCCCACAGGACTTTTGATTATTACTATGTCCTCTTCTGTGGAATCAATGTAAGCCTGTTTGAATTTTAAAGATGCATCGCACTCGTGAGTAGTGACAAAGCGGGTTGCCATCTGTACTGCGTCAGCTCCCAATTGAATGAACCTGTAAATGTCTTCTCCTGTATAAATGCCTCCGGCAGCAATTACCGGGATCCGCTTGTTGTACTTTATCTCCAGCGCTCTTACCTCTTTTATGACTTCAGGGATAATTTTTTCAAGTTCAAACTGGGGGTCATCTATCTGTTCATTCTTGAAACCAAGATGGCCGCCTGCAAGGGGTCCTTCAACGACAAAAGCATCGGGAATGTAGTTATGTTTTTCCGCCCATCGTTTTGCGATAAGAGCTGTTGCCCTTGCCGAGGAAACTATGGGAACAAGCTTGGTTTTGCACCCGTCTTTAAGAAAGCTTGGCAGGTTCAACGGAAGTCCTGCACCCGAAAAGATAATGTCTATTCCCTCTTCAATGGCTGTTCTCGCCATATCTGCGAAGTTTGAAAGGGCAACCATAATGTTTACGCTTAAAATTCCTTTTGTTAACTCACGGGCTTTTCTTATTTCATTTCTAAGCGCCCTGATATTTGCTTCTAAGAAGTTGGTTGCGAAATCAGGTTCATTCATTCCTATCCCTGCCGCAGCAATAACCCCGATTCCTCCCTCATTTGCCACCGCAGATGAAAGCTTGGAAAGGGATACTCCTATTCCCATTCCACCCTGAATTATTGGGATATCTGCTACAATATCCCCTATTTTAAATTTTTCAAAAATGTCTGTTGTCATGACGCATTTCCTTTTTTTTGCCTCTTTGCAGCTATTTTATCAGAATCCCTTTATAAATCAAAGGAACTTCTGCCAGAAGCAAGTCCTTTAGCAGAATACTGAATGGAAGATCCATTATGAAGATGAAATTTGATAGGAATTATCCTTCTCTTTCAATCCGTTTATCAGGCCTATCCACACAGATTACTATTTATTAAGAGTACCTTATAGCATATTTAAAAAATATAACAATCATTTAAGCATTTAATTTGAAATTTAATCGCAGGAGCCCATAACATCAATTTACTGGAAATATTGCAATAAGGAAGGAGAATAAAAAATAAGACTGATTGACTCAAAGTGTAATGTAAAATAATATTCTTCAAATTCTTGAGATCTCATAATTAAAGAGGAGATGCCATATATGCAATTTACCTTCATCGTAGGAAACCATGCCTTTGCCCATTCCCTTGCCTATTCGGCAAAAAAACTGGATGAGCGCTTTAAGGGGGAGGTCAAACTCGAATATTTTCTACATTTCAGACGGATGAGGATGTCGCCTCAGCAGTTGAAACGTATGGAGGAGAGCATAAAGAAAGCGGATGTAATCCTTACTTCCATGATCTTTGAAGGTGAACCATTGGAAATGATAAAGAAGTTTGGTATGGGAAAAAGTATCATTATCCTTTCCGGTACTCCACAGGCAATGGCCCTTACAACGCTGGGGAAATTTAATTTTAAAGATTACCTGGGCTCTGCCAAGGATTCAAAAATATCAAAGGCTCTGGGTTTCCTCCAGCGGCTTGTTTCTTCAGGAGAGACAAGGCGGGAATTCCGCACTCTTTTTGACCGGATGGACGTGCTTCTCAAAGTTCTCCGCTTCGGAAAATGGAGAGATGCCGGCAACTATGTCAGGATCTACAAATACTGCAACAGCGGTGGGGACGAGAATTTTATGAACATGTTCCTTTTCGTCCTGAAGGAGTACTTTGACTATGATGTAACCTTCGGCGAGCCGCGCATTGAGCCAACGGAATTCATTTATCACCCTAAGGCTCCTGCACGGTTTTATTCGACTGCGGATTATCTCAAATGGTACCGCGGCTACGTTAATGAAAAGGGTTTTAAGGATGGAAAGGGGAGGCTCAGCCTTGTCGGGCTTCTCACTAACAACGACACTGTCATTGTCAATGATAATGCTGACGTGGGAATGCTGATAGAGCATCTTGAAAAAAAAGGAGTAGGAGTGCTTCCTGCAGCATGCGGGGCTTCAAATGCGTTCAGAGCGATGAGCGAGTTTTTTATGGAGGGAGATAAAAACACAATAGATATCATGGTAAGCACGCTAAATTTCAGGCTTGAAGGAGGGCCTTTAGGCGGGGATTATGAAAAATGCCTTGCCTTCTGCGAAAAAATGAATGTGCCGCTCATAAAGTCATTGCCGCTCACTCTTTCAAGTCTTGAAGAATGGATGGAATCGCCTGCAGGGCTTACCCCAATAGAAACAACACTGTCGCTTTCTCTTCCTGAGCTTGACGGTCTGATTGAGGGGAGGGTTATTTCCGCCCGTAAAGAGGAAGGAACACCAGAGCGTCCTGTAAGAGTCAGTATTCCAATAGAAGAAAGAGTTGAGCGCGCATCTGCCCGCATAGCAAACTGGGTAAATCTGCGACACAAGAAGAACAAGGATAAAAAAATTGCCATAATCCTTTATAACTATCCTCCTGGAAAAGACCGTGTAGGAATTGCTGCGAGCCTTAGCACACCTGAGAGCTTGATAGCCATACTCGAGCGGATGCAGAAAGAGGGTTACGATGTGCATGGATTTCCTAAGACGCGGCATGAATTCCTAAGGCTTATCAACAATAAGAATCTTATCAACCAGGCGAACTGGGCAACACTCACAAAAGTAAAAGAACACTGCATAAAGGTGCCGGCAGAAAAATATATTCCATGGTTTAATGAACTGCCTCAACTATGCAGGGATAGAATGAATTCTGAGTGGGGAAAAGCGCCGGGGAAAATAATGGCAGATGATAATAATTTTTACATTCCGGGCCTTCATTTCGGAAATGTTTTCGTAGGGTTTCAACCTGCCCGCGGTTACCACGAGGACACCTCTAAGCTCACCCATGACCAGGCCCTTCCGCCGCACCACCAGTATCTTGCCTTTTACAGGTGGATAGAGCGTGAATACGGAGCTGATGCAGTTGTCCACCTTGGGACTCACGGAACACTTGAATTTCTGCCAGGCAAGCAGATGGCCATGTCTGAAACCTGTTTTCCGGACATCTTGATTGGCAATCTTGTTAACATTTATGTCTATCTTGCAAGCGGGATTGCTGAGGGGATGATAGCAAGAAGGAGGATATGCTCTGCCCTTTTAAGCCATATGACACCACCGCTTATCAATTCAAAACTATATGAGAGAACACTGGAACTTGAAGGAGAGATCCAGAACTACTATTCGCTGAAGCAGACAAGTGCGTCGCGGGCAGAGCAGGCGCTTGAACGCATCCTTGAAATGGCAAAGGAACAGAATCTTGCAGAGATAGAAGCTGATACAGTTGATATAGACCAGCTTTATGGGAGAATCTTTGAACTCAAAGGGAATCTCATGCCAAAGGGAGATCACATACTTGGCCGTTCGCTAAAGGGTGAAGATCTTGAAGAGTATGTGGCGGGCATTTTAAGGTATGACCGCGGGAATATAAACTCTGTTCCAAAGATCATTGGACATGCAAAAGGGATTGACTGGGATGAAGGACAACTAACTCCTGCAAAAGTCCTGTCGGGCGGCATTCTTATGGGAGCTGCAATAGATGAGATAGATAGACAGGCACGGGAGATGATCCGTTATAGTTTGAGCACAACGCAACCTTTAAAAAAATGGATAAATAAATTTATAAAAAACAGCCTTTCAAAAGATGATTTGAAATCTCTCGAGGAAAGCCTTGAGTATGGAAGAAAAATTGCAGGAATGCTCGGAAACAACCGCGAAATCGACCAGCTTATGCGTTATTTCTGCGGGGAGTTTGTAAGTTCAGGAGTAGGTGGCGATCCTGTGCGTGACCCCAATGTAATTCCAACCGGACGCAACATGTACCAGTTCAATCCTCAGCTTATCCCTACCGCCCTTGCATGTGAAAGAGGGGCAACAGTGGCACAGCAGGTCATAAACTCATATAAGGAGATGAATGATACTGACGGATATCCTGAAACCGTTGGCGTGGTGCTCTGGGGGCTTGAAACCATGAGGACTCAGGGTGAAACAGTGGGAGAAATATTTGCACTCCTTGGGGTAAGACCAATAAGGTCATACATTGGTCAGATAGTGGCAATAGCACCTATACCTTTGGAAGAGCTTGGCAGACCGCGCCTTGATGTAGCGGTTGAGATTTCCGGAATATTCCGCGACACACTGCCGGAGACATTAAGGTTTGTTGACCAGGCATTTCGTCTAGTGACAAGACTTCCGGAGCCGCCTGAGAAGAATTTCATAAGGAAGCACTGCCAGATGATTAAAGAGGCGCTTATCAAAAAAGGAGTTCCATCGGAAAATGCAGAAAAATTGGCAGCATCGAGGATCTTCGGGCCCTCGGGCGAAAAATATGCCACCGATGTTACAAACCTGATTGAGACATCTGAGTGGGAAAGTGAAGATGAGATTTCAAAGATGCACCTCACTAACATGAGCCACATCTATGGCGACACATTCCAGGGAGTATCGAGTGTCGCTGCATTTGAAGAAGTATTGAGCACAGTGGAGATAGTGTCACAGGTGCGCGACACCGATGAGAGAGGGATAACCGACCTTGATCATTACTACGAATTCCTTGGCGGGCTTTCTATGGCTGTTGATACGATAAGGAAAAAACGGCCTGAAACTGTGAAGAAACAGGTTATCACAGTAGTGCCTGATACAACGCGGAAGCGAATTGAAACGCGCGACATCCAGAGCCAGGTGAAGCTTGAGGCAAGGACGCGAATACTTAATCCTCAATGGATGAAGGGGATGGTGGAGAGCGGTTACCGCGGCGTGTCTAATATAAACGAACGACTGCAGAACCTTGTGGGATGGTCTGCCACTACCAAGTCTGTTGACACATGGGTTTACAGCCAGGTGGCTGAAAAATATCTTTTCGATGAAGATATGCGAAAAAAAATGATGAAGGAGAACATCTGGTCTGTTGAAGACACTATGAAGCGTTTGATGGAGGCATACCAGCGCGGCATGTGGAAGGCAAGCGACGAAGAAATAGAGAAGATGAAACAGATATATCTTGAGCTTGAAGGGGAAATTGAAGAAATAGAGGAGTAGTTATAGAAGCTTTTGAGAATATAAAGAGATGGAGCGGCCTGCACTTCGCTTAAAACTTCATGCGCTCTGGTGCAGCCCGCCCCATCTCTTATTTAACAACCATTTATTTTTTCTGATTTTCTGGCTTTAGTTTAAATACTATGGGAGCATTATAATAAACTCGTACGTTTTCCCAGTTGGCATCTTTGGCAGGTGAAAACTTCCATTTTAAAATTGCCTGTATGGCTGTGTCTTCAAAACCGAATCCTCTTGCTTTAGGCGGAATAACTGTTAATAAATTTGCTTTTTCAACATTTCCTGTTGGCCCAATCACTATTTGAAGAATTACTGTCCCTTCTATTCCTTCTTTTCGTGCCTTATCAGGGTATATGGGCTCTACCTTCTCAAGCGGTTCCGGTTTTGTCATGTCTTCAGTAATTATGTGTGGTGTTTTATTATCCACATACTTTTTTGTTCGTATACGGCCTAGATTGCGAGAAAAAAACGGAGGTGGGATTTCGTGCTGTAATACTATGCGGTTAATGGAGCATTCTGAGAGAGGCGGAGGTCTGCACAAGAGCGCATGAAGTTTTAAGCGAAGTGCAGATCTCCGCCCCTCTCAATTTAATCGCCATTTATTTTTTCTGATTTTTCTGTTTGAAGCTCCACCCGCAGGAACTAGTGATGCTCGATATGAAATTCTTTGAAAAACTTAGAGAGGGATTTCGGGCTGCAATACTATGCGGTCAATCGAACATTCTGAGAGATTGTCGGGAACAGAGTCCTTTTTCATGAAGATGGTGTTGCCTCTTCTGATTAAAGGCACAGGCATTCCCGGGCTTTGAAGAAGAAATGTATAATTGTTGCATTCCCTGCTGCATGGGATTATGCCGGCTTTGAACTCATTTTCCTCTTTCTCGCACCCGGCAGCAAGACAAAACCTGGTAGTAGAAATATAGGCAAAAGGCATATAAAGAGATATGTTTAAATCCTTTGGCAGGTTTTCTGATATTATTTTCTGGTACGGATTATCTAGCTCAACCCTTCTTATTCCCTGTACATGAAGAAACTTCCTGTACCATGGAAGATTGAGATTAGTTGACGAATAGTAATCCCTGCTTCCCTGATTTATTACAGGAAGCAGCGGGATAAGCCGCGGATCCCTTTTCATTTTTGTCATAAGCCTGCCAAGCACAGGCGTAAGAGCAGGGAAGCTTTCCTTAAGAACCCTCAATACTCCCCAGTCATTGACAATGACTTCAGCCCTGTCAAAATTGGCAGCAATAAATGTGAATAATTTTTTTAGTTTTTCAATTCCATTGTCAGTGCAGTAAGGAGTCATAAGGGAAAATTCAAGCCCTCTTAAGAGGGTAAACTCTTTTACTTTTTCAATGTCCTGTACCTCGGGAATAAGCCTTTCGCAGAACTCAGCGCCGAAATAGATACGGTTACAGCTTTCATCAAACTTTGAGAGCAGATCAGTCTTTGATATATAAAAGCAAAACTCCATGTTAACTTTCCATCACTTCAGGATAATAGCACATGTGATAACGGCATTCTCTGTCATAAGTTTTGTTGTAGAGTTTTTTTGCTTCTATGCGGAAGGTTTTTTTATCTGTTTCGTTTGAAAGCATGGAAAGCAATGTAGAAAGGAATTTGACATCATTCTTTTTCCGTTCGCTTTCGTTTCCCCTGCCAACTATTTTTAAAGCCTTTATTCCGATTTCTGAAAAATCGTAGATTGAGCAGGCGCCGCAGGGAAGATCATCTATATGAACCCTTTCCCAGATGCGTTGTTTCTTTATGGCATTTTGTTTTTTATCAGGTTCAACTTCTCTTTTTGTAAAAGCCTGGACATTAAAAGGGAGCATGCATGCATTTTTATAAAAATATTCGACTTTCTTTCCAGACAGACCATGCTGGAATGTACATAGTCCGTCAACGTTGACACAGCGTGAATTGAAGATGAAAGTTTCAAATTCAATACCTGTCGAAGCAGATGTAATCTTTTTTATCTCATCTATGTTCAAATGGCGCGGCAGGATTATTCTTTTTACACCAAGATCCTTGAAAAAGAGAGCTGTGTTTATGTTAAGACATACACCTCCTGTACTTAAATGTGTTTCTACGGGAAAATTCTTTTCCGCTATAAAAAGCAAAAGTGCAGGATCAGAAATAATCAGTGCATCGACTTTGGCAGTTAAGGAATTTTCTATGAAATTTTCGATGATAGGGTACTGCTCAAGAGAGTAGTAATGTTCATTTATCGTAAGATTAATTTTAGCTCCGTTGTCATGGGCTGTCGCCACGGCCTTTTGGAGGGACTCCCATGTAGGGAAATGGGCTTTTCCCTTTGGTCTTCTGTCTATAGATGAAGGGGAGTATTTTATTTCCCACTCTTCCGGGATTATCCCGCAGTAAAATTCTTTTGCACCGAGCTTTGCAAGCTCAGCCACTTCATCCTCAGAATCAAGCGGAGAAAGTATTAATGGTATTTTCATAAATATGTTTTTAGTAAAATGTCAACTGCGCGTCAAGATATGATGATTAATCAAATTAATTATTTTACGGCTGGAATTGGTGCCCCGGGCATTTGGGGAAGTAAAGGTATTCCAAGCGTCTGGAAGATGCCTATGAGGAAAACAGCATAGATTATCCAGCCGGATATGCAAAGCCCGGTTGCTTTTGCAACTGAAAGATCAAGAGACTGCTGCAAAGCAATCACTGAAGCTGCAAGCGACCAGATCTGTACTCCTATATCTATGAAAATTCCGATTCCGGGAATAAATATCAATAGCCGCAATACCCCGGGAGATGCAGAAAAACCTACTGTCCTCATGAGCTTCAGGTAAGTTGCTGAGGTTTTTGGGCTCTTAAACAGCGTTGTCCCAAGTATATAGACTATAAATGACCACATGAACCACCCTGCGATTGATGCAAACATCCCTATTGAAAGAATGGCATATAGTTCTTCATTTGATAAAATGCCGGATAAAGCAAGCCCGGCCCCTGCGCATATGCTGCTAAAAAGCATTATAAGCACGGCCTGCATAGTTGAACCCTCATCGCCTTCAACCTCCTGAAAAAGCGTCCGGTCAAGTTTTGATGCCCTTATCATTTTCTGAAAAAATGTGTTCATTTATTTACCTTTTTTAAATGCACGTCTTATGCTTTCCTTATATGGTGCTTTTAGTACTCCACGCTCTGTTATTATGGCTTTTACATATTTTGACGGTGTAATATCAAAGGCAGGGTTTTTTACATTTATTCCCTTAGGAGCCATTACGCACCCCTGAATTGATGTAACCTCTTCGCTGTTTCTTTCCTCGATTGGAATTTCAGCGCCGCTCTTTTTTGTGATATCTATAGTTGATATAGGTGCGGCAACATAGAAAGGAACATGGTGATGATGTGCAAGGAGGGCTACAGAATAGGTTCCTATCTTATTTGCGACATCTCCATTTGCCGCAATCCTGTCTGCGCCTACTATTACCTTGTTTATTAATCCGAGACTAAACATATATCCTGCCATGTTGTCGGTGATAAGCGTAACAGGTATGCCGTCTTTTTTAAGTTCCCACGCCGTAAGCCTTGAGCCCTGAAGGAAGGGCCTCGTCTCATCCGCATAGACGCTTATTTTTTTACCTTCCTTTATAGCAGCCCTTATAACTCCGAGGGCAGTCCCGAATCCTGCTGTAGCAAGGGCGCCGGCATTACAGTGAGTAAGGACAGTGTCTCCGCTTTTGAAAAGGTGCTGTCCCTTATTTCCCATTGTCATGTTGATTTCAATATCCTCATCGCATATTTTTATTGCTTCAGCGATGAGCTTATTGCGCAGCCCTTCCACCGTTTCCCCTGAATGACTTTCTTCAAGTATCATTTTCATTTTTTTAAGAGCCCAGAAAAGATTGACTGCTGTGGGCCGAGTCTTTGCAAGCCTTTTTATGGCAATGCCAATCTCTTTTTGAAAAGCAGAGCGTGTTTTCCCTTTTGCATTCTTTGCAGCAATCGCTACACCCATTGCCGCAGTTACTCCTATGGCGGGAGCTCCTCTCACTATCATTGTTTCTATTGCTTTTGCCACCTCTTCTACTGTCGAGCAATTTACATAGCATTCCTTTAGAGGAAGCTTTGTCTGGTCAAGCAATTTTACTTTCCCTTTTTCCCAAAAAACCGGACGTATCATTTTTTCATTCATCCTTTAAGTAGGTTATTAATTTCTTCTGCTTCACTGCTGCTTAATTCTGAGATCCTGATTACCTTGTTCCTGCTGCTTTTACCGCTCATTATCTCAATCTGATTTTTATGTCTAAGATGGAAATAATCATATATTGCTTTTATGCACTCATCATTTGCCTCTCCTTCAACGGGCGGTGCATTGACTTTTACCTTTATCCTGTTTTCACCTTCAATTATGACTTCTCTTCTCGAAGAACGGGGGATTACTTTTACCTCCAATATAATCCGGCTATTTGAGCTATTTCCGCTATCAGATTTTTTTTCTCTTTGCCCTCTCTTTTTTCTCTGGTTCATTGCTGCTTCTTTTCCGCTGCTATCTTTATAAGGTCAATGCCAAACTTTTCAAGCAATTTTCTTAATGTAAAAACAGGAAGTCCTACAACATTAAAGTAATCACCGTCGATTCTTTCAATAAAGAGAGAAGCGATTCCCTGTATCCCGTATCCTCCTGCTTTGTCGAAAGGTTCTCCGCTCTTAATATACCATTTTATTTCATTGTCTGTAAGCTTTGCCATAATTACTTTAGTAACAACGCATGCGGAGTAGCTCTTTCCGGTTTCTGAATCAACGACTGATATCCCTGTCATTACTTTGTGCGTTTTTCCTGAAAGAAGCCTCAGCATTTCCCCGGCTCTTTTCTGAGTTGCCGGTTTTCCCAGAATTAATCCATCTATTACTACAGCAGTGTCAGCAGCGATAATTATTTCGTTTTTAAAGCTTTTTGCAGCTGCACGGGCCTTTTCAAGGGACATTCTTTTTACGAAATTTCGCGGAAGTTCTGCTTTGCGTGGTTCTTCGTTAATATCAACACTTATATTGTGGTATTCAGGAATAAGGTTTTTTAAAAGAGAAATTCTCCTTGGAGAAGAAGAGGCAAGTATTATTTTCTTTTTGTTCGCTTCTTCTCTCATTTCAGGATGCGTGAGACCTTTTTCTTTTCTGAGATTATTATGGATTTTATAGCTGATACTGCATGGGTAAGGCTGTCGTTTATGACAACATAATCGTATTCAGGTATATGAGAAATCTCATTCATTGCCATCCCGATCCGTTTCTTAATTTCATCGGGGCTGTCACTGTTGCGGGATTTAAGCCTTTTATTAAGTTCATTTATTGAAGGTGGAAGAAGAAATATAAGCACTGCGTTCCCAAAAAGTTTTTTTACGTTACATGCGCCTTTTGTATCAAGATCCATTATTACATCATATCCCTTTGATATGAGTTTCGAGATGTCTTTTTTTGAAGTTCCATAGCAATTGTCATAAACTCTTGCCCATTCAAGGAAAACCCCTTGGGTTATTTTTTTTGAAAAAGCATCGTTGTCTATGAAATGATAGTGTTTCCCTTCCTTTTCCCCGGGTCTTTTAGTTCTTGTTGTATAGGATATTGAATATTTTGTTTGGGGTATCTTGCTTATGATATGGTTTAATATCGTGGTTTTCCCTGAACCTGATGGTGCAGACACTATTATCAGCAGGCCTTTTTCATGGGAATAAAGTTTCTTGATGTTAATCTTTTTCTTTTTTATCGATGTCATTTATTCTCTGCGATATGGTCTCGGGATGGAGGGCGCAAAGTATTACATGTCCGCTGTCCATTATTATTATGGAGCGGGTCTTTCTGCCCTGTGTTATATCAACCAGTTTGCCGCTGTTCTTAGAATCTTCTTTAAGTCTTTTAATGGGGCTTGATGCCGGTGACACTATGGCGATTATTCTCGATGAAACCACCATATTGTTGAAGCCGACGTTTATTAGATAGGTATCCATTTATTCCAGGTTTACTCAATGTTTTGAACCTGCTCCCTTATCTTTTCAAGCTCTCCCTTTATTGATACGACATTCTCTGTAATCAAGGCATTTATTGCCTTTGATCCGATTGTATTTACTTCCCTGTTTATTTCCTGAATGTAAAAATCAAGTTTTTTCCCCACATCCACTTTTGATTTAAGAATCTCCCGGAAGTGGTCTATGTGGATTTTTAACCTTGAAAGCTCCTCAGATATATCAGACCGGTCTGCTGCAATTGCTATGAGTTCAGCTATCTTTTCTTCAGGTACATCTCTGTGATCATTTAAATTTTTTAATCTTTTCTTCATCCTCTCTGAATATCCCTTAGGCATATGCGCTGCGAGTTTCTTTATTCCCTCAACTTTTGCTGTCACCAGCGTCATTCTTTTGTTGATGTCTGAAACAAGGGAAGCGCCTTCTTTTTGTCTTGATGTTTTTAGTTTTTTTGCAGCTTTATGGAGAGCCTCTATGCCAAGTCTGTCAATGTTGTTATATTCCGGTTTTCTCTCGCTGTAAATGAAGAGAGCAGGATTTGACGCAATGTCAGAGAGGGAAATATCCCCGTTTATTTTAAGATTATCTTTTATTTGTTTCAAAGCTCCGAAATAAGCTTTGGCAGCGTTCCAGTCCACTTCCACATTTTTTTCTGTTGTTTTGTCTGCCAGGTCGACATTAAATGAAAGTTCAAATCTTCCTCTGGAGAAATAGCTTTTGAGGATTCGTGATATTTCTTTTTCTATGGGTTTTAACAACTCAGGAATTTTGAGAGAGGCAATTTCAAGGAATCTGTGATTTAAAGATTTTATAGTAACATCTATTTTTACATTGTTTTTGCGAATAGCAGCCTCGCTGTATCCGGTCATGCTAAATGGCATTCTGTCTTCCTATGCTGTAGTACTGGAACCCCATCTTTTTCTTTCGCTCAGGATCATAGATGTTCCTGCCGTCGAATATAATTGGACTTTTCATGGTATGCTTTATTTTTTCCAGGTTCAGTTGTTTGAACTCCCTCCATTCCGTTACAATTACAAGGCAGTCGCACCCTTCTGCAACTTCATAAGAGCTTTCGCAATATGTAACCTGCGGGAATAACTTTTTTGTATTTTCCATTGCCACAGGGTCGTAAGCCCTTACCACGGCCTTCTCTTTGAGAAAGATATCGAGAAGCTCAATGGATTTTGCTTCCCTTATGTCGTCAGTGTCGGGTTTAAAGGCAAGCCCCAGCAATCCGATAGTTTTTCCCTCAAAGGTCCCGAGCGTTTTTCTGATTTTATTTGCAAAAGTATTGACCCGCTCCTTGTTCACTTTGACTGCCGCTTTCAGGATATCGAAGCTTGACCCGTATTTTTGTGCAATGTTAATGAAGGAGTCAACATCCTTTGGAAAGCAGGAGCCGCCATATCCGAGTCCCGGGTCAAGAAAGTTCCTTCCTATCCTGGAATCAAGTCCCATGCCCTTTGCCACATCTACAACATTGGCGCCTGTTTTTTCGCAGAGGTCTGCGATAGAATTGATATAGGATATCTTCAGGGCAAGAAAAGAGTTAGATGCGTATTTAATCATTTCTGCACTGTAAACATCAGTTATTATCATTGGTCTTTCGAGAGTTGCATAGAGTTCAAGGAGTATCATTGCAACCTGCTTTGAAGGGGCGCCGATAACTATCCTGTCAGGATACAGCGTGTCTGTTATTGCAGTTCCTTCCCGCAGGAATTCGGGGTTGGAAACTACGTCGAATTTTTCATGATTTTTTTTGTTTTTTTCTATTATTCTTTTTACCAGGTCTCCTGTTCCTACGGGAACTGTGGATTTATTGACTATTACCTTATATCCATTGAGATGCTGAGATATTTCAAAAGCTGCCTCTTCGACAAATGAAAGATTAGTTTCTCCCGTTTCTTTTGGTGGGGTTCCGACAGCGATGAAAACAACATCAGATTTTTTTACACCTTCTTCAATGCTTGTTGTAAAGGAAAGCCTTTTCTCCTTAAAATTGCGGATTACCATTTCCTCAAGGCCAGGTTCATAAATGGGCATTATTCCCTTTTTCAGATTTTCTATTTTCTCTGCCACATTGTCTACACAGGTAACGTCATTTCCGAGGTCTGCAAACACAGCTCCTGTAACAAGCCCTACATATCCTGTTCCGATAACGCAGATATTCATTGTTTCCTCCGCAGGTTGTACCTAAATAGCTAATGTTATTTTAATTCTGTTGAATTGCCTATTCTTAATCGAAAAGATTCATAAAATCAATAGGCGTTTTTATTGATTAGTCCTTTCCAGAAAGTGAGCCATATTATTTTGAGATCAAAGGAAAGCGACCAGTTTTCAAGGTAAAAAATGTCATATTCAATTCGTTTTTCAAGTGATGTGTTACCTCTCAAACCATTTATCTGCGCCCATCCTGTGCAGCCTGCTTTAATCCTGTGCCTAAGCATATATTTTGGTATAGTATTTTTAAATTTGTCTACGAATACAGGGCGCTCCGGCCTTGGACCGACAAGACTCATGTCTCCCATCAAAACATTAAAAAGCTGCGGTAGCTCATCAAGGCTTGTTTTTCTCAATACAGACCCGAACTTTGTTGGCCTTGGATCATCAGGGCTTGCCCAGACAGCCCCGGTATCCTTTTCTGCATCTAACGGCATGGTCCTGATTTTATAGACCATGAACCTTTTCCCGTCGAGACTCATCCTTTCCTGTTTGTAGAAAACAGGCCTTCCTGAAGTGAGCCATGTGATTAAATATATCAAAGGCATTATAGGTAATATGGTATGAAACACTAACAGGGCGGCAAAGGAGAAACCGAAATCCATCATTCTTTTTAATATCTGGTTCCATCCGTATAGTGGGCTTTCCGAGATGCTTATGATTGGAAGACCAAGAAAGTCCTCAACTCCGGCATTTAAAGTTATGAATTGGTAGATATCAGGCAATATCTTGATGTCGATCATCTCATCTTTCAGGATGTCCATTGTATTTGTAAGAGTGCTGTAATCGCTAAGAGGCAAGGCTATAAAAACCTGGTCTATATGATGTGTGCCTATAATAGTAATTAAGTCATCAATTTTGCCAAGATATCTGTCTCTTAACTGTCCGGAGTCATTCCTTATGGTATTATCAACGAAACCAGCAACTTTGAATCCCATTTCAGGATGTTCTTCAATTTTCCTGAAAAAATCTTCAGCTGCATCTCCTGTGCCAATGATTACAATCCGCCTTATGTTGTATCCTTTCTTCCTGAAATATTTGAGGCTCTTCCTGATTATCCCACGGATTATGGTCATGGTTGTGACATTAACAAAGAAAAAGTATAACATTACAACACGGGAATATTCATAGTTCCTGTAAAAGAAAGTAATGAAGCTTGTGAGTACTATTATGGTTGCAGTTGATTTGACTATGCAGATGAATTCATCAAAATCAAGACTGTGCCGCCGCGGAATATAAAGCTTGAAATAACGGAATATGCCTCCTGATATTATGAGGATAAAAAGGAGCAGGAGAAGATATCCTTCAAAAGACGGGACCCCTTTTGTTACAGGAATTACCTTGATATAAAAAAACCTTAGAAAGTATGCCGCGATCCAGGATACGGAAACAACTATTATATCAAATAAAAATACGATTGATAAAAACAGCTGGTTATGTTTTTTTAACATATGATTAACAATTTTTTCCGGATAAAAAAAGCAGCTACTTCTGCTTTCGCGGGCAAACTATATTTTAAAAAGTCTATATAGTCAAGGTGACATAAGCTTTGAAAACAACAAGCTATATATCAGACAGAGACAATCGGTTTCCTGTAATAATGCTCATCGCGATTCTTTTGATGGTAGCAACAGTGACATTTGCACGCACACAACTTACACTTGACCCATTTACAGCCATAAAGGACCTTCTTTTCAAATCATTTTTTCTGCTCTTCATATTATTGTTTATCATAAGATCTGTTGTTTCAGGAGAAACAGTTCTTCACAAAACCTCGCTTCTTCTACCTTCTATCATTTTTCTTACCATGGGACTTCTGTCCGGAATTATGGCTACCAATATATATGTTTTTACAGATGATTTTATTAAATGGTTTTTAGCTGTCCTGTTTTCTTTTCTTCTCGTACAGGTTAAAGAGGATGAATGGCTGGTGCCGTTAGCGATTGTTTCTTCCGTTGTAGGGCTGATTGTTTCAGGAATAGCTATATACCAATATTTTACCGCAACCTCGGTAAATCTTGCCACCACGGTAAAGTCGACACTTGGACACAGTAATTTTCTTTCTCATTACCTGGTAATCATAATACCATTGACGCTGGCGCTTGTGCTTTCAGCAGAGAAAATAACACATGCGGTCTTCTTCTTTATATCATTTATTGTCGAGATAGCTGCTCTTGCAGTTACATTTACCCGTGGAGGCTGGCTTGCTTGTGCAGGGGGTCTTTTTGTTTTCGGAGTCATAATTTGGAAATTTTTCCCTGAGAAAAAGGTATTTACCATAAGAAGGCTTGTAATAGCCGCTATACTGTTAGCTCTTCTGATTGGCGCTGCTGCAATAGAAAAGCCCCATATCATTACTTCAGTTTTTTCTTCCAAAGACAGCTATAAGGAAGCAAGTCCCGATGAGGCAGAAATTAAATATAAAGCAGCGACCGTTCTTGTGCGTCTTGAGATGTGGAAGGGGACCTGGCAGATGATTAAAGAGAATCCTGTGCTCGGAATCGGGCTTGGCAATTACTGGATAGTTTCCCAGAAATACAGGACGGCAGAGGAAAGAAGTATTGACCTGGATATACTCCAATGGGCTCACAACGATTTCCTGCAGATTGGAGCTGAAACCGGATTTGTTGGACTTGCAGCTTTTATTTTCCTTATTTTTTCAATATTTAGAAATGGTTTTAAACAGTTCAGGCGTCTCGAAGGAACTTCTAAAACAATATCAGCAGCGCTTATTTGCGGGATTGCTGCGACCATAATGCATTCAATGGTAAGCTTCAATTTTTATAAGACAGTTCCTTTTATGTATTTCTGGCTGGCCGCCGGATTTCTTTCAAACAAAGAAGAACGAAAAATTAGCTTTTCTATTCCGAAATCTCTGGGGATAAAAATATCAATAATAACTGTTGCCTCTGCGTTGGTGTTATTTTGCGGTTATTCCTTTGCGGGGGAGCTAATTGGAGAATATTATTTTTCATATTCCGAGAGAGCTTCGGTTCAGAAAAAATGGAGTGAGTCCATACCTCTTCTGGTAAAGGCTATAAATTACTCTCCCCATAACGCCAAACTCAGATATGCTTTGGGCCTGAGTTATTATAAGACAGGAAATTTCGAAGGGGCTATTGAACAGGGAAACATTGCATATCGCCTTACACCTTATGTTTCGGATGTTAACCGTTTACTCTGTTATGCCTACAATGAGATGGGGAATATTTATTTTTCAGGCAAGGACTATGACCCGGCCCTCAAAGAATATACCAGGGTTGTTGAACTTTGCGAAGAAAGAAAGAAAATTAAACTGCGTTCCCATGAACTTGGAGCTTTGGATAATGAAATTGCAAATGCCTACTATAATCGCGGGAATGCTTACCTTACAATGTCACAAAAAGAGAAAGCCCGGCAGGATTACCGCCGGGCTATTCAATACAATCCTGAACACTACTATGCTTTACAGTCTCTCGAAAAGCTCTCTAAATAATAGAGCTTCTTTTGAGATATTAACCTCCGTAATAATAACCGCCGTATCCTGAAAGGACCTCGCTTGCAAGTTTAAGCTGTTTCTTTAAGGAAGTGAAAAGGCTTTCACGTCCGCCAGCATCTACTGAGGTCACCTGATAAACAGCCTCATAGAATGATGAGGAAAGAGTAGTGTCAGTGAAAATTGTTCCAGTAGTATTATCAATTGAAGTCAATGTTTTATCAAAACCGCCTGTGCTAAAACGGACTTGTCTGTATATGTTATAACTCGATGCGCTGCTTTCCGGATCCCAGCTTAAAGTTACCTGCGGGAGAAGAGATGAATTGTCTACTGTTGCTTCAGTAATTGAAGGTGAAGATGCTCCAGCCCCTCCATTTTTAACATAGAATGTCGGTGATGCTGTTGATGTCATGGCAACATCGGTACCATCTATATTCTTTGTGGGAGTTACTTTTACCTGATAGTGTCCTGTATCAAGACCACTTACATCCCACTTAACTTTCCTGTTACCTGGCTTTACTCCACTTTCAGTTTTTATCTCAACCCATCCGGAACCCGGATCTGAAAGTTTCCTGTATTCTATTTTAACATCTGAGGACTTGCCCGATGCATCTGCAAGTCTGTATTTTATTGCTGCTTTTGAACCCTTAGCTTTTGCTGATACATTCTGGATATAGGAAATAGAATTCCTATCACTGGATTGCATTACAACCTGATAGATGGAAAGATGTTTGATCTTTGCTGTCACAGTTCCAGCAGAAGTATCAACGCTGCCCACCTTAACACTACTGAAGTCATTTCCACTAAGAGAATAAACCTTAAGAGTGTCTGTTAGGGTCGCTGGGTCAATTCCAAGAGCTGTAATAAGATCCTTATTGTAAGGAATAGTCAGATCTACTTTTTCATCAAAAACATTGACCTTTTTCTTTCCGACTTTAACGAATCCGGCATTTGCAGAATCATTTATTGAAACCGCTGCAGGTACCCCTACGCTCATAACATTTCTTTTAACTCCATCAATTTTTGTTGGCCATTTGAATGGACTAACCAAAGTCTGTATAGCAAATTCCGGAGTCTCGACAATCTGGATAATCTGAATAATCCCGGCTGTTGGCAGTGAGCCCGCAACAACTATTTTATTACCTGAAATATTTGCAGGCCCTATTAAATATGCCGGGAATTGGTCTATCGCACCATCGCTGTCAGCATCGTAATAGAGAACCATCACATTACCGGGTCTTGTCGAGAGCAGGCTTCCTGTTGTACTCGCATCGTTGCTTACTGTGAGAGTTGTTCCGTCATCTGAAACTACTCCCGCTGTATCAGAGACAGTAGAACCTTGAGCCTGAAAATGGACAAATCCATATTTTCCATCATCAGAGCGGTAAGCATGTAAGGGTATATTTAACGAAGAGCCGTATAGCGGAGAAAGCGGGTCCTCAACTTTTAAAGTGCCACCCAGAGCGCCGATTCTTAATGAAGCCTCTCCATCATTTGTTAAGTCCAGTCCGGTTGCTTCTGTAGTTTTTGCATTTGCAATTGGTAATGCTATTATTGATAGTAAAAACAGCAAAGTGCAAAAATACAATTTTCCTTTAAACACTGTTTTCATAAACGGGCTCCTTAATTTATGTGTCAAATCTATTCAGGTCGGATAACTCTTTATATATTAAGCATATTTATCGTTTAGTATTATCATTGTCAAGATTTTTTCGAGCAAATGCTCAAATTTCAAGATATCTGGTGTTTCAATTAATTTTTTTATTTCATTAAATAGGATAACATACTGCTAAACAAGGTATCCTATTTTTTAAAATTAAGGCATGTTTTTAAATATAAGTCCATAAAAAATTTTGGGTATAGTTTTTAGAATAATTTTTATATCCGTTATAAGCGACCAGTTGTCTATATATTTTAAATCAAGTTTCATCCATTCCTGAAAAGGCATGTTTTTTTCACCTGAAATCTGCCAGAAACATGTCATCCCGGGCTTCATTGAAAGCCTGCGTCTTTGCCATCTTTCATATTGGATTACCTCTGAAGGGAGAGGCGGCCTTGGTCCAACAAGGCTCATGTCTCCGCAAAGGACATTGAAAAGCTGCGGTAATTCGTCTAAATTTGTAGCCCTTATTATTTTTCCAAGAGGTGTGACGCGAGGATCACTGCTCAATTTGAATGCGGGTCCGTCTCTTTCATTTAACGAAATAAGTTCGCGAAGCCTGTCCTCAGCATCGATATACATAGAACGGAACTTGTACATTACGAACCTGCGGCCGGCAAGTCCCACGCGGGTCTGTCTAAAGAATACAGGGCCCTTGCTTGTAGTTTTTACGGCAAGCGAGACAACACATATTAACGGTGAGAGCAAAACTAATCCTATGACGGAAAAAAACAGGTCAATAGCGCGCTTTAAAAAAAGTTCGAAATTCTTTTCAGGAGTGGTATTAAACGTAAGCAGCGGTTTACCGTGGAAATATTCAAAAGATGGCTTTGCTATAACCATTGGATAGAAGCCAAGCACAATCCGGCTTCTTATCCCTTCTTCTTCGCAAAATGAAAGAAGCTTTTCAATATCGATCATTCTTCCTTTGGAAAGGCAAATTATTATTTCATCAACTACCGTGTTGTGGACAATTTCAGGCAATTCTTCTATGGAACACAATATTTCCCAGTCTTTAACTTGCTTGGTGTTACTTTTCTCAGTTGTTGCAAAACCAAGTATGTTTAGACCCCATTTTTTATGTTTTTCAATAAGTTCGGCAGTCTCAATGGCGTCTTCACCGGTTCCGACTATAATTATGTTTCTTACGGAAAACCCCAGTGATTTTATGCGTGACAATGTGAAATAGACTATGATTTTTGCGAGCAGTATAGAAATAAAAGAGATTATGGCAAATATGATGATAAGCGAGCGG
Source organism: Candidatus Schekmanbacteria bacterium (assembly GCA_016219965.1). Taxonomy (NCBI): domain Bacteria; phylum Candidatus Schekmaniibacteriota; species Candidatus Schekmanbacteria bacterium. Next base: position 405,993 of record JACRJM010000003.1, on the reverse strand, counting down.
CTGAAATACTTTTTCTGGAAAAGAAATACCGTGAAACCAAGGGTCATTACCCCCCAGAAATGAGAAATCAGTATTCTCCCAGCATCAGAGATGAAAGAATCTAACCTGAAAGTGCCAAAGACTCCATGGAATTTCAGCAATCCCGCCCAAATAGGTATTATTATAAATATAATCCATATGTATTCATTTATTGGAAGGATTTCCCCATATGAGAAAGACATGAGATAATTCCTGACATAATAGGCAGCAAGAAAACTTCCGGCGACAAGTATAATCTCAGCTATCTGCATTGCCCGCGTTACTACCCAGTTTTGTTCTTTTAACAAATGCTCAATCCTTTCTATATCTATTTTTCAGAACCAGAAAAGGAAACTGAATATCTCTTACAAGATATCTCTTCCATAATCTTGCCGGTTCCTGGAACAGCCTGAAAACCCATTCAAGTCCGCTGCTACACATCCATTCCGGAGCCCTGCTTTTATTTCCGGAAAGAAAATCTATGGCAGCTCCAACACCGATGGCAATCCTTACAGTCAGGTGTTCAATATTCTCATAAATCCATTTTTCCTGCAACGGCGTTCCCATTGCGACTATCAGGACCGAAGCGCCTGAGGAATTAATCCTTTCAATTACAAAAAAATTTTCATCTCCTGATTTGTTAAAATAACCGTGCATGGTTCCCGCTATTTTGAGCCCCTTTATCGTTCCGGACAGGTTTGATGCGGTGCGCTCTGCAACACCTTTTTCTCCTCCCAGGATGAACACGCTGTACTCTCCGGCTGATATGCTTTCAAGGTAGCGTGGAAGGAAATCAGGTCCTGAGATCTTTTCTTTCAAAGGTGTGCCAAGAAAATGTGAAGCCCATACTACAGGCATACCGTCAGGGAGGAGGATTGAAGCTTCATTGTATATTTTCTGCAGATAAATATCATTTCTGGCAAGCATTATTGATTCAACATTTGCAGGGAATATGACTTCTTTCTTTCCCGTTTTCGTGAGCTTTGATGCAAAAGAAACTGCATCTTTGAATGTAATGTTTGAAAAATCAAGCCCGCAGATATTTATTTTATCCATGTTTTTTCGGATAGGCACAGGAGCAGAGAATGTTTATTTTTGAGCACTCTTGGCTTCTTTTTCACAAGCAGGACAATAGTAAGCCGAGACATCGGTTGCGACAAAATCTATGTTGCATTTAATACATGTAAGGATCTTTATCCCTCTTTTTTCCATTTCCCTGACTAAGGTGTAATAATAAAGCCTGTAGCCGCACCTGAAACAGTACAGAGATGAATCCCTCCCCTTGCCATCTCTTATTATCAGGGTGTTGCCGCATCGCGTGCATTCAATATTGGCATCTGAATCGTGAAAATGTAATCCCATGAAACAGTCTCCATCTATTAAGACGACCAGGAGCCTTGATTTCTCTTTTAGTTATTTTGATACAAAACTCCAACCCATCCATTCCCATTTTCCGTCAGGGGACTTACTATAGTACATATTGATCTGTTTTTTCCCGTAATAGGGCTTTTTAAGCTCAAGCTCAACTACTGTTCTGCTTTTTTCACTGTATATTCTGATGAGATTATAACCGGCGGATTTGCTAACTTCCCATTCAGGCCGGGGTTGATTGGTTACAGGGTGGATTTTCACTATGGAATTAAAATCTTTGAATATTCTGTCTTCAGGCGGTCTGTCACAAGCCAAAATAAACAGGAATAGGCAAAGAAGAATGACTGTTCTAAGAACAGTTCCGGCATATCTCTCAGATTGTTTTGTGTATTGCATGGGGTAGATATATATATAACGCTTATAATTCTTCAATATAAAAATTCATTTAATTGCGAAAAAAATTATTCTCCTTTGTTTCTGAAAATTGAGGGATTAGATGACAACCCTAAACATCTGTCAAAGGTGTGGGGATAAAGCGCGATGTCATCACGAGGTTTACTTTGCTGAAACGGCAGTGGCTCCGGGCTTCATATTTGAGAGTTTTTTGCGCAATTGAAGGTGTATTGTTGTGTTCGCTCAGATGTGCCAGAAAAAGAGTGTGTAAGCGGTCGCTCATTTTGTTAAGTACAAGATTTGTCGCCTGAAGATTTGAAAGATGACCCAGATCACCGCGGATCCTTTTTTTCAGATGCGGAGGGTATGGACCATTTTCGAGCATATCTGTGTCGTGGTTGAATTCAAGCACGGCTGCATCAAGCGAAGAAAAAATGCTTTCTATTTTTTCAGTGACAAACCCTATGTCGGTAAATATGCCAAGACAGCTTTCTCCATTTTCTATGAAAAGGCAAACGTGGCTTGCGGCATCATGGGGCGATGGGATTGTGGTTATTTTAAGTCCCCCTAGAGCTATGGTAGAACCTGCCTCGAAAAAGGCTATATCCTCTATATCGCCGATTGTTTCTCTGGCTGCATTATAAGCCGACTCGTCAATCATCACAGGTATGCGAAATCTGCGGCTTATTATACCCGCTCCTTTTACATGATCCTGATGGTCGTGGGTTATGATTATGGCAGAGATGTCTTTAATATTTCTGCCTATTGAGCACAACCTTTTTTCGGTTTCTTTGCCGCTTAACCCTGCATCAACGAGAATTGAGCTTTCCCCATTTTCTATATAAATACAGTTTCCGCTGCTTCCGCTTGCAAGTATGGATATCTTCACTTTGCCTTTAAGGAAAAAATTTTTTTATGATTTTATTCTGAAATCAAAAATACTCAAAATCATTTTTTTGAAGTTAAGAGAAATACAGAACAAAATATCTGTGAAAGATTTCAATTTGATCCGGAATAATTGACGTCACGCTTTTTAGAGGTTATAATTTTTATATAAGACTATGTAGGAAGAGAAGTAAAAAAACTTGGAAATTGTTGAGAAGGAGGCATGACATATGAAAAAAAACAAAAAACTTATTTCTGTTGGAACTCTTTTTACTCTATTGGCTTTGGGAACCGGCATTTCTGCAGAGGCTAAGACCTTCTCAGATTTTGGTCCATGGGGGAAGACAGGACTAGTCACTGCCAGCGTAGTGTCATCTGTAATCTATTCGCCGCTTAAGCTTGTCTATGCTACTCTTGGGTCTGTAACAAGCGGTCTGGTTCTCGGATTTACAGCAGGTGAAGCCACAAGCAGTGCATCCAGGATAGCAAAACAGTCAGTAACAGGAGACTGGTATGTAGCACCTGACGTTTTCCTTGGAAGCGAGTATCTTGATTTTGTGGGTCCCGACGACAAGTGAATATGAACAGCTTCAATGGTACGATTAAAGTTACAACGGTTAGCAGTTAGAATATAGTTCAGGATAAATGAGAATAAAGTACAAAGTATGAGTTTTCATTTATCCTGAATTTTTTTTGGAGTATCTTTTAGTCGTAATGAATAAAGAAAAACGGCAAACCCTTCTTTTAATTCTTGCTCCCGTACTCATTGTATTTTTTATTTACAGCGGGACATTGCATTTTCCATTTAATTATGATGATGCAGATGTCATTCAGAATAACTATAAAATAAAAAATATTTCTGATTTCACGTCCATAGTTTCATCAAACCCCCAGAGGGCCCTGCTTAATTATTCATTTGCCGTAAATTACTATTTTGGAAAACTTAACACTTACGGGTATCATATTGTTAACATTGCATTGCACTTGCTGAATGGGATAATTCTTTTTTTCCTGGTCAAGCGCCTGACTAAAGGTCCTGCTAAAGATCCTGAATGTGTGTTGACTGCACTGCTTGCCTCAAGCCTTTTTGTTTCTCATCCGGTTAATGTTGAGTCTGTAACTTATATTTCAAGCCGGTCCGGATTGCTTTGCGCTTTTTTCTACCTTCTGGCTCTTCTCTTTTTTCTGAAAGCTGACAATAAACCAAAAGGTCGTTCGGATTTTTCATTCAGAATGTTTTCTCTCATTTTTTTTATTATGTCCTGTTTTAGCAAGGAAAACGGAATTACACTCCCGCTAATTCTCCTTGCCATTGAATATATAAATGAATCTATAAATCCCAACGGATGCAGGGACGAGGTAAAATACGGCTTCAGAGATTGGATAAAAAAAAGATATTTCCCCTTCCATTTTGCCTATTGGATCGCAGCAGTCATTATTTTCTTTTTGAGGATTTTTATTTTTGGAACCGCAGGGAACCAAGATTTTTCCAGACCGATTCATGTGCAGTTATTAACGCAGGTCTGCTCTTTTGTTTATGGGATGAAGCTTCTTTTTCTTCCTTTTAATTTGACTGTTGACCACTATTTACCCTTTGCAGATTCTTTTTTTAATCTAAGAGTCATAGGCTCTGCGGCAGTGATAGTGCTTGTCATTTTGTTTGGATTTTTTGCAAGAAGAAGAGCCCCAATTATTTTCTTTTCTTTATTGTGGATATTGTTAACACAGCTTCCAACATTGGTGTTTCCGGTACAGGATGTTTTGGCCGAGAGATGGCTATATCTGCCGGTGATGGGGTTTGCCTTACTTCTTTCCTCATCTGCCGGTTTCTGCAGCATCAATAAAAGGCAGAAAATCAAAAGAAGTTTTATTTTAATTATTGCAATGATTCTCTTTCTTTATAGTGCGCTTGCTAAAAAAGCTACATTGTCATGGGAAAATCCAATAAGTTTGTGGACCAATGCCCTCAAAAAATCGCCTATAAATCATCCCTCCGTTAAAGCGCTTTATGGTATTGGGAGTGTTTATCAAAAAAGTGGTTTTTATGCGAAAGCGATTGAGCAGTATCAGAGTGCTCTAAAATTTGAGCCTGGTTACATGAAAATTTATCTTAATCTGGCAGAAAGCTACATGATGACAGGAGAAAAGAAAAAGTCACTTGAAATACTCGATATGCTTCTTTCCCAGGATGGGAGTGATTCCTATGCCCTTTATCTAAAAGGACTTCTTTATCATATGGACGGAGATTATGAGAATGCTGAGAAAAATTACAAGGCAGCACTTAGGATTAATCCCGGTCTGTTAAGTGCAAAAAGTAATTTGGGGGCAGTTTATATTGGTCTTGGAAGACTGGATGAAGCAATGGACGAAACAAGAGCGGTTATAAAAACTGATCCTGATGATGTTGAAGCTCACAATAATCTTGGTACCATTTATCAGAAAAAAGGAGATACAGCTCAGGCTTTAAGGGAGTTTAATTTAGCCCTTAAGATAAATCCATCTTATGTGCCGGCATATATCAATCTTGGGTTAGTCTATATCAGTACCGGTGAGAAAGAAAAGGCTGCTGCTGAACTCAAAAAAGCAATAGCCATTGATCCCGGGAATAAAAATGCAATAGCGCTCATAAAACAGATTGAAAAGGAGAGATAAAGATAATTGTTGCAAATATAAGCTTCACTTCTTATAAATCAATGAAAGTTATGGAAGAATTATATGAATATACTAAGTGACATAAAGAAGAATTTTTTGAGAGTATTTCTTTACACTCTCTACGGGATAAGCTGCTTTATTGTTTTTCTGCTTATCAAGTTTCCTTTTGACAAGGTTGTAGATAATGCTATTTCTGGTATAGAGGCCGATTACCAGTATAAAATTACAAAACAGAAATCAGGTTATACTTTTCCGATTGGAGTAAGTTTCTCCGAAGTAGAGATACAAAATACGGCGGTTGATTCTAAACCATATCAGCTTGAGAAGCTTAAAATTACGCTTCCTTTATCCTCTATATTTTTCCTTAAAAAAGAGGTTAACTTCAGTGCAGATGGTTTTGAAGGCAAGCTGGATGGAAGTATCCGCCTGGATACAGACCGCATAAGTTTAAAAGTTGACACCTCTAAAGAAGTTGAAATCAGCAAGCTGCTGTCCGGAAACGATAAAAAGAAGATGAGGCTTAAGGGGCCTGCAAAGTTCAACTTTAACATTGTCATGCAGAAGGACAGCGCAAGAACGGTTTCCGGTAACGGCCAGATTGAGATTGCCGGTGGACAGCTGGAAAATATTTCACCTTTTCTAAAAAGTCTCAAGCTTGATAAAGCAGGCTTTGTTTTTGAAGCTACAAGAGGCAGAGGCAATGTGAAGAATTTTATTATTGAGGGAAGCGGAGTAAAAATAAACGGCGGCGGAACATTTAAGGTAGGAGAGTCGCTGGATAAAACAAATATCAAGATGAAACTCTTTGGTGAATACGATACCTCTCATGAAGTAGGAAAAGCCATATCTTTAATGGGAATCAAGGGGAAGAAAAATGTCCCTGTAGAATTGAGCGGACCTATTTCGAATCTAAGCATCAAAGTCGAAGGAATAACCCTTAGCGGCGAAAAGTCCTGACCGGATTATAACTTCTTAGAAAACCTTAGTAGTAGCAGCGAATTGCTCACCACCGATACCGATGAGAATGCCATTGCAAGCGCACACCACTGGGGCGGCAGAGTAAACGGATAAAACACCCCGGCAGCTATAGGTATTCCTATTGCATTATAAAAAAGTGCCCAGAAAAAATTCTGTTTTATCTTGGTGAGTGTTTTTCTTCCAAGCTGTATTGCGCGGTCCACATCTAGCAGGTCGTTTTTAACAAGAACGACATCACCTGTTTCTTTTGCCACATCAGTACCCGAGCCAATGGCTATCCCTATGTTTGCCTGTGCAAGGGCAGGTGCATCATTGATGCCGTCCCCTACCATTCCAACCTTGAGCCCCTGATCCTGATATTTTCTTACGGCATTTATTTTATCCTGAGGCAGGACTTCAGCCTCAAATGTGTCTATCCCTACTTTTCCTGCTACAATCGAGGCAATTTTTTTATTGTCTCCGGAAATCATGCATGTTTTTATTCCCAGAGCATGAAGCCTCTTTATTGCCTGAGGCGCATTGTCTTTTATTACGTCAGCAATCCCGAATACGCCTATTGCCTTTCCATCCTTTGCCGCAAAGACCAGCGTGTTGCCTTCTGATTCAAGCCGTTCCGCTGCGCTTTTGATTCCCGACATATCAGTTCCATTTTTCTCAAGGAGGGCTCTTTTTCCGACAATAACCCGGCTTCCTGAAATTGTGCATGTTATCCCCATGCCGCTCTCTTCATGGAAGTTGTCTGTAGCGGAGAGGGTAATCCCTTTTTCTTTTGCGTAATCTACAACAGCCTCAGCAAGAGGATGAGTGGATGACGCTTCAGCGCTTGCTGCTATCATTAATGCTTCGTTGTCCGTGATACCCGGTGCAAACGAAGTACCAACAACTTTGGGCTCGCCTTTTGTGATTGTCCCGGTTTTATCAAAGAGCACAATATTGAGTCTTGATATGTTTTCTAGTACGCTCGCTTTCTTAAACAGGATTCCCCTGTTCAATCCTATGCCGCTCCCAACCATTATGGCAGTGGGAGTTGCAAGGCCAAGTGCGCATGGACAGGCTATAACGAGGACTGATATCATTATTGTAAATGCAAAAAGGAATGTCTCCCCTATCATGAAAAACCATACTGCAAAACTTATAAGGGCGATCGAAACAACTGCGGGAACAAAATAATTGGAAACAGTGTCGGCAAAACGCTGTATTGGTGCTTTGTCAGCCTGCGCTTCCTGCACCATCTTTATGATCTGAGAGAGCACAGTGTCTTTTCCTATCCGCATGGTCCTTATTTTTAAAAGACCTGACTTGTTTATAGTTGCGCCTGTCACACTGTCGCCCGGCTTCTTTTCAACCGGAATGGATTCTCCGGATATCATAGCTTCGTCAATGCTTGCGCTTCCTTCTATTATTTCTCCATCTACAGGTATTTTCTCTCCGGGCTTTACCAGCACGATATCGCCCACTGAAATCTGTGATGCCGGCACTTCCTTTTCAACTCCGTCAACGATGAGCCTTGCCTTGTCAGCCTGGAGTTCAAGGAGTTTTTTGAGCGCCTGTCCTGCTTTACCTTTGGCGCGTGCTTCCATCAGTTTGCCAAGCAAAATAAAGCTTAAAAGCTCCGGAGCAACTTCAAACATCAGGTGATGCATCATATGCCCGGCTGCCTGCGGAACACCTTCCATGTTTAATGAGCTCATATCCATCGAGTCATTTGCATTCAGGGCTGAAGTGTCAATGCCTGCTCCGGAAGACGCCGCCATGCCTTCCATGCTGCTTCCGAAAAAGAGCATGAATGTGCTGTAAAAATATGCGGCTGTAATTCCCAGAGATACGAGGACATCCATGTTTGTTGATTTGTTTTTAAGCGAATAATAAGCGCCCCTGTAAAATGGAAAGCCTCCGATTATCTGGATAATGGTTGCAAGCCCGAAAACAGCATAGTCCTGATATGTTCCAAAAGGATGAAAATTTACTCCGAACTGGGGAAGATGTACCAGCAGGGCTATGGGAATGGTTAAGAAGACAGTAAGGAGAAAGGATCTTTTTTCCTTGTGGGCGATCTTTTCTTTATCTCCATCATCTTCCCTTGGGACTGCCTTGTAGCCTGCCTGTTTTACAAGCTCATAAATCCCTTCGGCAGTGATTATGGAGTTGTCATATTCCACTGTCCCCTGCTCGATTGAAAAATTTACAGATACGCTTTTTATCCCCTCTGCTTTCCCTAAAACTTTTTCTATGGTCTTTGAGCAGTTAACACAGCTCATTCCTTCTATGGTGAAGCTGAGCTTCCCTGCTCCGTTTCCATCAGCCTGGATAGCTCCGTAGCCCAGGTCTTTAACCTTTAAAGCAATTGCTTGAGATGTTAAAGCTTCAAGATGCTCGACCTTAAGAGATTCCATGGGAAAATTAACTACCGCTTCTTTTATCTCTTCAACTTTGGAAAGTCCCTTTTCAATTGTCCTTGCACAGTTTACACATGACATGCCGGTTATTTTGAAGTTCGACGTTATAGTTTTTAAAGCAGGTTTTTCTGCTTCTATAGGTGCAGGAGAAGCCTCCGCAGCTGCCGCAAGAGCAGCCTTGTCTGCATCTAAAAAATACCCCTCTTTTACTATGGCATCTTTTAAGGTGCCTTCGCTGACTTTAGTGTCGTCAAAGGACACAGTTGCAAGCTGTTTTTCAAGGGATACCTCTAATTCTCCGACACCGTCGAGCTTCTTAAGCGCTTTTGTTACGGCGCGCACGCAGTGGTTGCAGGTCATTCCAAATACAGGTATTTCCGTTCTTTTCTCCATGGACTTTCCCCAAAAAAAATTACTTCTGTGCCGCTTCGTAACCAGCTTCAGTTATGGCGCCTATTATTGCAGTTAAATTGTCAATTGAAGGATCAAATGCAAATGTAGCTTCCTTCTTGTCAAGGTCAACATTGACGTTCCTTGCGCTCTTGAATTCCTCGATAGCCTTTTTTACATGCTTTACGCACATCTGACACGACATACCATCAACTGTAAGTTTTGCTTCAGCCATTTTAATTCTCCTTAAATAATATGGTTTGATGTTTGTTGCTTATGTTTCAGGTTGTATTCTTGAACTTGAAAATAACGTCCATGAGTTCATCTATTTTTCTTTTTTCCTTGCCGCTTCTCAAAGCATCTGTGACGCAGGTTTCAACATGTTCTTTCAATATAAGTTTTGCCACATTGGAAAGCGCGGCACTTGCTGCCGAAATCTGCGTAAGAATGTCTATGCAGTACTGCTTGTCATCAACCATGCGGCTTATCCCTCTTATCTGTCCTTCGATTTTCTTAAGCCGCGACAACGCCTTTTCTTTTGATACATCGTCTAACATTCATACCTCCAGCTATATCCAAGCTATACCCTGGTAGGGTATATAGATTCTTTTAAAAAAATGTCAAATATTTTTTTCGATGGTGTTACATTCTCAGGGGAGATTAAATAAGTGTAGTCCGGGTTAATACGCTCGTATAGCGAATTATTATTTACTGGCTTAAGGCTTTGTTAAGCTCTTCTAATTTTTCTTCAGTGAATTTACCTTCAGTCCTCCACAGGACACTCCCCTTTCGGTCAACAAGCATGACGTAAATTGTTTCCTCATCTGGAATTTCAAGTGAGGAGCGGAAGTCCATTTTGTCCAGATATAATGTTATGGTGCTTTCACGGGCTTTTAGATCTTGGATTTCTGTCCGTATTCCACCGTTTATGAATTTGCGGTAAACCACATTGACCTTGCATATGGTTGGCAATTCATAATAGCAGAGCTTCGGATGGGAGTTTGCCAATGTTTTTGCTTCGTTAACCCATCTGTCAACAATATCCTGCTGTTCACGGACAAAAGCTATGAATAGCAAATTGATTTCACCTTCAAAATCGCCGGGTAGGTTGAATTGTCTTCCTTCAAGGTTAGATGCTGTCAATTGAGGAAAAACCCCATTTGATTGTTCATTCATCACTGCCCCCCAAAACTAAAATTTAAAAAATTCTTGGCACACCTAATAATATTGTTGTTATGGTTAATAATATAAAATGAATTAATCCATTAATATTTTCATAAGGATTTTTTATTTGACTGATAAGAATTTCATGAGGTTGACAGTGCAATAAAGTGGTGTTAGAAGAACGCTTAACAGGCCGGCGTAGCTCAGTTGGTAGAGCAGCTGATTCGTAATCAGCAGGTCAGCGGTTCAATTCCGCTCGCCGGCTTTCAATAAATCAAAAAGTTAGGCTGCATGTAGTTTTTACCTGAGCCTATTTTTGTGTAGTAAATGTGAAGTTCATAAATCCTACAGCGAGCGCTGCTTCGGAAAAAACGGGCGCTGTCCCTATTTTATTTACCCCTCAGCTCCCCGGATTAAAGCACTGGGGGATTATGCATATTGACTGATTAGGGCCTGCCCCGGTATCACTCTTGCACACGCCGAGGACCGCTTCTTCCGGAACAAGTTTCACTTGCTTGATAGTTGGTTTTCTGTAAGCTTTTTTTGGATTATTCATAATTGACTCCCTGTTTAATTTTTCTTTGTCTTGGATTTCTTTGCAGCAACATCAACCTTCACCGCATCATGCTGAGTAGCTCCTGTGTTGCTGTCTATATCCTCAAGCTTATACCAATATGTCTTGCCTGCCTCAATGTTATTGTCTTTGAATTGATAGCTTGCCCCTTTTATCGCAGTGCCTTTGGCCTTGATGAGCTTCTGGTTTATCTTCTTATATTGGCCATCTTCTGATTCGCTGCGGAGGATGTTGAATCCAATGTTGTCAATTTCAGTTCCGGTTTTCCATTTGAGCGCAACTTTCCTGCCGGTTTGTTTTACTTCAAAGGAGGAAAGAGTGATTAGTGTCGGGATAGGGTCACAGGCATCACCTTGTCCATTATTGTTGTAATCTGCCTGATCTGGATTTGAAACATTAGGGCAGTTGTCAATAGGACAAGTGTTTACAAATCCTGGATTGCCGTATCCATCTCCATCTGTATCTATACAGGTATCACAGGCATCACCTATGCCATCATTGTCTATATCTGACTGATCCGAATTTGAAACAGAAGGACAGTTGTCTGAGGCATTTAATATTCCATCATCATCTATGTCAGCATCGCAGATATCACCTATACCATCATTGTCCGTATCTGCCTGATCTGGATTTGAAATATCAGGACAGTTATCCGCAGGACAAGTGTTTGCTGAAAATCCAGGATTGCCGTAACCATCTCCGTCTATATCTGTACAGGTATCGCAGATATCACCTGTACCATCATTGTCAGCATCTGCCTGATCCGGGTTTGAAACAGAAGGACAGTTGTCGGAGGCATCTGGTATTCCATCGCCATCATTGTCAGAATCGCAGGCATCACCGATTCCATCATGATCAGAATCTGCCTGAGTGGGGTTATAAGTATTTGGGCAGTTGTCAGAGCCATTTAATATTCCATCGTTATCATTATCAGTATCACAGGCATCACCGATTCCATCATTATCAGAATCAACCTGAGTAGGGTTATATGTATTTAGGCAGTTGTCAGAGCCATTTAATATTCCATCGCCATCTATGTCCATATCGCAGGCATCACCTATGCCGTCACCGTCTGTATCTGTCTGGTCAGGATTATAGGTGTTAGGACAGTTGTCAACTAGATAACTAATCCCGTCTCCATCAGGGTCATCGGAGCTTAAATTATTATCAAGCTTTGAAACAAAGACATCTCCAAAAGAACTACCCGCCCAATTACCTCCATTATTGGATGTATCATAAGCCCCTGCTGTTGTGGGATAATTGGATGAAGCGGTCCACCCTGTGGCAAAGATATTGCCTAAGGAGTCTCTTGCTATGGAAGTGCCTCCATCAACATCACTTCCTCCAATAAAGGTTGAGGCTGAAAGAGTAGTTAATGAACTGTTAAGCTTTGAGACAAAGACATCAGTATTGCCATTATGGGAGCTATCATAAGGAGTCCCTGCTGTGGGAAAATTGGATGAATCAGTGGAACCTGCGACATAAATATTGCCTGAGGAGTCTCTTGCTATGGAATCGCCCATTGAATCAGAACCACTTCCTCCAATAAAGGTTGAAGCTGAAAGAGTATTTAATGAACTGTTAAGCTTTGAGACAAAGACATCAGTATTGCCATTATAGGAGCTATCATAAGGGCTCCCTGCTGTGGGGAAGTTGGATGAGCCAGTCTCCCCTGCCACATAAACATTGCCCGTAGAGGAGTCTATGGCTATGGCTCTGCCAATATCATAGCCGCTTCCTCCAATAAAAGTTGAGGCTGGAAGAGTAGATAATATATTATTTAGTTTTGAGACAAAGACATCAGTATTGCCATTATGGGAGCTATCATAAGGAGTCCCTGTTGTGGGAAAGTTGGATGAGTAAGTCTCCCCTGTGACATAAATATTGCCTGAGGAGTCTCTTGCTATGGAATTGCCGGTATCATTACCGCTTCCTCCAATAAAGGTTGAAGCTGAAAGAGTAGTTAATGAATTATTTAGCTTTGAGACAAAGACATCAGAACCACCATTTAGTGAACTATCATAAAGATATGGAGCCCCCGCTGTGGGAAAATTGGATGAACTGGTCTCCCCTGTGACAAAGATATTGCTTGTGGAGTCTATAACTATGGAATTGCCGAATTCATTACTGCTTCCTCCAATAAATGTTGAGGCAGAAAGAGTAGTTAATGAATTATTTAGCTTTGAGACAAAGACATCTAGTCCACTATTAAAGGAGCTATCATAAGGAGTCCCTGTTGTGGGAAAGTTGGATGACATAGTGTATCCTGTGACAAAGACATTGCCTGAGGAGTCTATGGCTATGGAATTGCTCTCTTCATCACTGCTTCCTCCAATAAATGTTGAGGCAAGAAGTGTGGTTAATGAATTATTTAGCTTTGAGACAAAGACATCCCCGACACCATAAACAATATGAGAACCATTAAAGGAGCTATCATAAGAAGTCCCTGTTGTGGGAAAGTTGGATGAAGCAGTCCGTCCTGTGATATAGACATTGCCTGAGTAGTCTATGGCTATGGCATTGCCTCCATCAGCATCACTTCCTCCAATAAAGGTTGAGGCAAGAAGAGGGTCAATGATGAGCGGATAGTTTGGGTTGTATGAGGCAACATGGAAACCATAGGAGAGTGACGAATCAATTATAAACTCAGTCTTAACCTCAAATCTTTTTCCATCTATCTCTTGATATGCAAAGGGTTTTGTGAATGCGACATTACCAAGTTCTGTTTCAACTTCAAGCTCGCCCTTATCATTTATTTTTAATCCATTAGAGCCCTCTATATTGAGCTTTATATCCTCAACTTTGCCATTCCCATTAATAACAAAGAGCTTCTCAATATTATTCCCATAAGCTTTAAGTTTAAGCTCTATATTATTATAAATCTCACCGAGGTTCACCTCGTTGAATGTTGATATGCCGGTTTGCCATTTGCTTTTGTCATTGCCTGTAAAATAGTTGACCTTAGTTTGAGAGCTATCCATTCCAACTGGTGATATTGATTTTCCACCAACAAGGTTCTCACTGAGGACTGTTACTTTCCTGTTAGCAAGTTTAGAGGCTACTCCGTGATTTCTGCTGAGGCTATAAACAATCTCGCCATTCTTTTTGACATAGACAGTTCCTGCAAAGGTGTTTGCATAATACTTTACCTCATCCGGCAACTGCCCTCTGTTCTCAATGAAGGGAATCTGAAGCTTTGCCATCTTTGCAGTAATTGCCTTCTTGTCAGGATTAGTTGGGGTATTAAGCGATTGCTGTGGTTTCTGAATTGAGCATGAAACTAATGGAATTAGCAATAGAGCTAATAAGATTGTTGATAGTCTGGTAACGTAGTTCTTGGACAGCATATTTTCCCCTTATACTGAAAAATGTTGATAAACAAAAAGTTAAGTAAAACAACGCAAGCAATATACATACCACTTTGCCAATATATTGCTTATCTTATTGATATATTGAGTTATTTAAATGATTTTATTTTATTGCAGTAACCTTAATATGATAAAAGTGTCTAAATTATCCAACACATTTTATCTGTGTTTAAACTAACTCATTGAAATATTGAGACATGCTATGTCTGAAAAACCGACACAGCTTTAGAGTGCAATGTTCTTGAAGATATAGTGAGTGGAGGGGCACAAGAATTTTAAAGTTTTTACAATATCCTTCCCACCCGCTTTTCGAAATGTTGCGCTTCATTGTTGAACTAGTGTAATCTCAAATTAGATTTTATATAAATAAAGGAGGGGATTATGAATGAAAATAATAAACCAAAAATCGGATTGGATGCTCAGGGTTTAACGAACCTTTGCAATATTTATTGGAATCTTAATACCCCGATGCTTTACGAGGAGGTTATTCGCCGCCGCGAAGGCTACCTTGCCCATTTGGGTCCTATTGTAGTTAGAACCGGTTCTCACACAGGGCGCAGCCCCAATGACAAATTCATTGTCAGAGAACCTTCAAGCCAGGACAAGGTTTGGTGGGGGAAAGCTAACCAATCATTTGATGCGGTCAGATTTGAAGGTATCCTGCATCGTCTGCAAGCCTATATGCAGGGAAGGGATGTCTTTGTCCAGGATTGCCATGCTGGCGCTGACAAAGATTTTCGTATGCCAATCCGCGTTATTACTGAAACAGCCTGGCATTCTCTTTTTGCACGCAATATGTTTCGTCAGCTTCACGACCCAGGCGAACGGAGAGAACATATCCCGCAATTTACAGTCCTAGATATGCCGCATTTTAAGGCTATTCCCGAAGTGGATGGAACTAACAGCGAAGCCTTTATCATTGTTAATTTTGCTAAAAAATTTGTCCTGATCGGCGGCACCAGTTATGCAGGGGAAATCAAAAAATCCATTTTCACAGTCATGAACTACCTTCTCCCCCAGCACCGTGTCCTGACAATGCATTGCAGTGCCAATGTTGGTCCTGCAGATGATGTTGCCATCTTTTTTGGTCTTTCAGGAACCGGGAAAACTACGCTTTCTGCTGATCCTAAACGCTCTCTTATAGGCGACGATGAACACGGCTGGTCTGATAACGGAGTCTTCAATTTCGAAGGCGGTTGCTACGCCAAAGTCATTCGTCTCTCAGCAAAGTCAGAACCTGAAATTTACGAAACAACCCGCCGTTTTGGCACTGTGCTTGAGAATGTTGCCATTGATATAAACTCCAGAAAAATTGATTTGGACGATGACAGTCTCACTGAAAATACCCGTGCTGCCTACCCTGTAACTCATATTCCAAATATTATTCGAGAGGGAACAGGAGGACACCCGGAAAACATTATTATGCTCACAGCCGATGCCTTCGGAGTTATGCCCCCTATTTCCCGTCTCACTCCCGAACAGGCAAGATACCACTTCATTTCCGGTTATACCGCTAAAATTGCCGGTACTGAAGCAGGAATGGGGACAGAGCCCAAAGCCACTTTCAGCGCGTGCTTTGGTGCGCCCTTTATGGCTTTGCCTCCCACTGTTTATAGTGAACTGTTAGGTGAGAAGATTAATAAGCACAAGGTAAAGGTCTGGCTGGTCAATACAGGTTGGACAGGAGGACCCTACGGTGTTGGCTCACGGATGCAAATTGCCTATACCCGCGCCATGATAAACGCTGCCCTTGAAGGGAAACTTGATGATGTCCCATACTCCTGTGAGCCCGTCTTCGGTCTGCAAGTCCCTGCGGAGTGCCCGGAAGTTCCAAAAGAGATTTTGAATTCCCGCAATACATGGAAAGAGAAATCCGACTACGATGCCAAGGCACAAGAGTTAGCCAAACTCTTCAAAGATAATTTCAAACAATATGAAACCGGAACTGGGAAAGAGATAGTGTTGGCAGGTCCGAAATAAAGGTAATCTGGCGAGTAGGAAGCCGGCCCGGTGGTGAATACTATTTTTTCTTATGGCATTATCAATTGGGAAAAGAATACAGCCTTCCCATGAATGGAATAGATTGATTATTTAATCCGCTCGCCGGCTTTTTTGTTTTTGTTAATGGTGGGAAACCTGATAATTCAAGACAAGACTCCTGCTATTTGTTGAAATTATGTTTTTTTTAAATAAATTGAGAGAAGAAGGGAGAAAGGGTTATGGAAAATTTTAAACAATTTAAGCATGGAAGTTGCTTTTCATATTTGATCATTTCTAAAGAAAGAAAAGCTCTTTTAATTGATCCACATTTTGGACTTGTTGACACCTATCTCGATTATCTTAAAAAGAACAATATATCGCTTTCGAATATCATCGATACACATACTCACGCTGACCATCTCTCTGCTGCAGCAATATTAAAAAAGAGATTCAATATTCCTGTTCTCATGCATGAAAAATCAGTATCAGATGTTGCAACTGAACGTCTAAAGGACGGCTCAGAGATTAGATTTGATGATGTGATAGTTAAGGTATTATATACTCCCGGGCATACAGATGAAATAATCTGTCTTCTTTATGAGAAAAAACTCATGACCGCTGACACTTTGCTTATAAACAGTATTGGCAGAACGGATTTTCAGAACGGCGACCCGGGATTAGCTTTTGACAGCCTTAAAAGACTTGCTTCGTTTTCTGAAGAAACAGAGATTTACCCTGGACATGATTATAAGGGAAACTTTAAATCCACAATCGGTTTTGAAAAACAAAATAATTCTTTCCTGAATTATGCTGACCGCAACAAGTTTACAGCAGATATGCGTGCCATGAATATTCCAAAGCCTGCAAACATGGATTACATTGTTAAAGCCAATCAGGATGGCACAGCCGGCCCTTTAAAAAAAATCACTTCCAAAGATTTGACAGACAGAATAAAAGGCAAAGAGAAGATTACCATACTCGATGTACGCAGTGACTCGGAGCTTGGCGAGGTGAAAACTGCGAACGCAGTACACATTCCCCTGAATGAATTACC
Source organism: Candidatus Schekmanbacteria bacterium (assembly GCA_016219965.1). NCBI lineage: Bacteria > Candidatus Schekmaniibacteriota > Candidatus Schekmanbacteria bacterium. The sequence goes on along the minus strand of JACRJM010000003.1, from coordinate 388,770 downwards.
TTCACGCATTTCAGAATTAAAAAATATTGATGGTGAAATAACCACGCTTTGCAAGACAGGAAACCGTGCCACAATAGCAGCACAAGCCCTTTTACAGGCAGGCTTCAGCAATGTCTCTCTCATAGAGGGGGGAATCACTGCACTTGAAAAGTCAGGCTATCCACTAATCAAAAGCAAGGTAAAATGGTCAGTTGAAAGACAGGTCCGTTTTGTTGCAGGGACTCTGGTTTTTATTTTTTCTTTGTTAGCCTTGTTCGTCAACCAATGGTTGGCCCTTGGAAGCCTTTTTGTCGGCGGCGGACTTATCTTTGCAGGCATTACAAACAAATGCGGTATGGCAGCACTTTTATTAAAACTCCCATACAACAGGTTTGACATATCTCCCCAGACAGATGGAGGTACCTGTGCAATGGAAATTCCATCCTCGGGAGGTACATGCGCAATAGATAAAGCTCCTGAGGCAGGGACATGTGCTGTTGACTCAAAAGCTGGTTTGCCTGACCGAATTGTTAAATGAAATTATTTGCTTCCTTTTTTAGCTTTTTTGGCAAGCCGTTTTTCTTTCAATGTTTTTACAGGTTTCTTTTTTACATCTTTTCTTGCATTTTGACCTTTAGCCATGATTTTCCTCCTTTAAGTTAAATATGAAATTTAAGTTTAATACCAAATAACGTAGATGTCTTCATTTTATTTTAGACTGCACTCCACAGCCTTTATTGCATCGGCGGCCGAACTCGTTATACCGCCTGCATAGCCTGAACCTTCGCCTATGGGATACAGGTTTTTAATATTTACCGACTCATATTTTTCATTGCGAATAATTCTTACAGGAGAGGAAGTTCTTGTTTCTGCGCCTAACAATATCGCATGATCTGAAACAAACAATGGATAATCCTCTTTCCATTTATTGAACGCGGACAAAAGCATCCTGTAAACAAATGGTGGAAAAATCTCATACATATTAACAGATGTGGTTCCCATCTTGTAAGAATTTTCGTTTAAGTCAATTGAGACACTCCCGGATAAAAAATCCACCAGATTCTGCGCAGGGACATTCCATCTTCCACCACCGCCATCAAAGGCCTTTCGCTCTATCTTCTTTTGGAACTCAATGCCGGCCAATGGATCAGGTGATCCATAATCATCCGTATGGCAGGTTACGACGATCGCTGAATTTGAGAATGCTGATGACCTGCCCGAATAGCTCATGCCGTTTACAACCAGCAGGCCTTCTTCAGATGAAGCATTTATTACCTCACCTCCGGGGCACATGCAGAAGGTATAGACTCCCCTTCTTATTTTTCGATCAGTATAGGTGAGAGAATAATTGGCAGCCCCTATGCCTGGGAAGTCCTTATATTTATCTCCATATCTAATAAGATTAATTGTTTTGGCAGGATGCTCTATTCTCACACCGACAAAGATCGATTTTTGCTCAACAGCAATACCTTTATTGCGGATCATCTCAAATGTATCACGCGCAGAATTTCCCGGCGCAAGATAGATAATTGAAGAACGATATTCTATATTCCCATTTATTATTACTCCTGCGGCCTTGCCGTCTGATATAAGCACATCCGTCATTTTTGAACTGTAATGTATCTCTCCTCCTCTTTCGAGGATATAGCCCCTTATATTTTTGACTATACTGCACAACACGTCCGTTCCCAGATGGGGTTTGCTGATGTACCCTATTTCATGAGGTGCACCAAATGTAATGAAAGTATCCAGCACTCTCTCTGCATATTGCGAATTATTTATCCTGGAAAACAGCTTTCCGTCGGAGTATGAACCGGCACCGCCTTCACCAAATTGGATATTTGATTCAGTGTCCAGCGTTCTTGCCTGAATAAATCTTTGGATATCAATGGAACGTTCTTCTATCTTTTTGCCTCTTTCAAATATTATAGGCTTGATCCCATGATCAATAAGCTCAAGGGCAGCGAACATGCCGGCAGGACCGAAACCTATAATGAGAGGTCTCTCCTTGATGTTTTTTGATTTTTTGTCTTCCTTTGGTTTTTCAGTGTATACAGGGAAGTTTTCCGTGTTGTCGAAGTTGCCGGCTATACTTACAACTATTGTGATTTCGTAGTAGAATTGTTCTTTGCTGCTCACATCAAGTGACTTGCTCAGTATTTTGGTCAATTGAATATTATCATTGCTGATGTTCAGCTTTTGCGAAGCGGCTTTTACATATTCATCCACCCTGTCTTTTTCAACGGGTATTCGCAAATTGCTTATTATTAAATCCAAGAGTCGTCTCCGTCTTTATTTAACTGCCCATTACATAATTATTGCATTAAACGATAGCTGTAATATACAGCTGGCCGCTGTTTGAGATAAGCCGCAAATAAATAGCAGACACTAAAATCTTTAAAAAAGATATCGCGAATTGAGGAGTAAAAGAACTTTATATTTTTTTCAAATTCTTCTGCAACAAAATTTGTTGCATTGATTTAAATGTTAAGTTTAAAATATAAATAATAAACACCGATAGATATTGACAACAGACTACCCTTTTACAAAGGATCAAATAATGAATTACAGGAAAAATAAAATAATATTCACCATTTGTACATTCTTTCTAATTGCCCTTTTTTCCATGGCATCTTTCAGTGCGCTAAAAACTGGCAGAACTAATCATTCAAATGCCAAGCGAGTTAGTAGCAATAATTCCGGTTCTGAATCTGATTCAGTAAAAAGTTTTGTTTCTGAAAAAAAGATGATGAACCTTCCTACATCGTATTCTCTTACTGATTACACCCCAGAATGCACATATGAGCTTTCGAAGGCAGCGACTTACTCTTTCCCCTATAGCGGAGGCAAAGGCAACAATACAATTATAACTGATCCTACTTGTGAATGGATGGTTACAAGTACAGTGGATTGGATAACAATTAAATCCGGAAGCAGTGGCATCGGAGAAGGAAAATTTGTTTTTAAAGTTATGCCGAATGTTAGCGTGGAATCGCGCGAAGGCAACATAACCGCGATGACCAATACTATTACTGTCAGCCAGGATGGCACTGATTATGATGCGGAAGCTACAAAGGTTAACCTTCCAAGCAAAATAAAACGAGGGGAAAAAATAAAGGTAAGCGCTACCGTCAGTAATGTTGGCGAAGGAATAATCAGCAATTCAAATATTAAGTACTATGTTTCAAAAAACAAGAATAAGTCAGTTGAGGGAGATACTGAAATTGGTACAAAAAATGTTAATGACATAAATGAAGAGGATCAATCCATTATTTCATTTAAATGGAAGGTAAAAAGTAAAGCCGGTAAGTATTATATAAAGGCGTTCTGTGACAATGAAAATACAGTTACAGAAATCAATGAAGATAATAATATAGCTGTATCAAAGAAAATAACCGTAAAATAAATTCCTGTTACTACCAGTTGAAAACCGAATCTATATAAAACCGGCGGGGGAATCCCGCCGGATGATAGAGGGCAGCTACCATCTGCGTCATTTCAACAGCTATATCTTAAGATATTTACTACAAAAAATTTTTTCATTTACATTTTTTCTATAATATAGGACTAAATAAGTTAAGTTCAGAGAGGTTCTCATGAAATACTTATTTAGATATCGTTTTACCATCAGCCTTTTAATCTTTACAATCCTTCTGGTACAAAGTGGATGTTCCTTGTTTACTCCAAAAAAAATACCTGAACCTGAAGCGCAACCAACGGTTAAAGAGCAGGAAAAAGTCCCTGAGCCTGAAGTGCAACCAACGGTAAAAGATAAAGTGCAGCCCAAGGTTACAACAAAGTCCACAGATGAAAGGCAACTCCCTTCAGGGATGAAGATGGTTCTCATCAAGGGAGGAACATTTGATATGGGGGATACTTTTGGTAATGGCGGGGAAGATGAGAAACCTGCACATACAATCAAGGTTGATTCATTCTATTTATCAGAGACAGAAGTTACCGTGGGACAGTACAGGGAGTTTGCTAAGGCTACAGGATACAAAACAGAAGCAGAGAAGACCGGAGGAGTGTTATTTTGGGGCGGTTCAGTATGGGAACAAAAAAACGGGACATACTGGGACAATCTCGGATTTTCACAGTCGGAAAGTCATCCTGTTGCTGGAATATCATGGAATGATGCGGTTGCCTATGTTGATTGGCTGACAAAGAAAACCGGGAAAAAATACCGGCTGCCTACAGAGGCTGAATGGGAATATGCAGCAAGAGAAGGCGGAAAGAAGATAAAATATTCGTGGGGTAATAGTGAACCTGATGGTACTAATTGCAACTATGCTGATTCGAATACTGATTTTGACTGGAGCGACAAGAAGCATAATGACAGGTATAAAATAACAGCTCCTGTTAAATCGTACAAGCCAAACAGTCTTGGTCTCTATGAAATGAGCGGTAATTTATGGGAGTGGTGTTCTGATTGGTATGGCAGACAATATTATAAAAACAGCACTAAAGACAACCCGAAGGGGCCGCTATCCGGGAAATCGCGAGTACTTCGAGGGGGGTCATGGTTCAATAAGCCGGAGTTAATCCGTTGTATATACCGAGGCATGCACAGGCCTGGCATAGGATACAGCAACATAGGATTCCGCGTTGCCAGATAAAAATTCCACTTTAGTTCACTATTTTTAAACATCTTTATTTTAACGAAAAACATCTGTTGAAAATAATTATCATTCAACCACTGTCACATCTGACAACTTGTCGGAGAATCGAACACTTTGTTAAAAATTAAATAGACTTATAAATGTCGTTAAAAAATTAACGCAACTTGTATAAGTATAAATATCAGTAAGATAATTACATTGGTATGTTATGGTATATAAATTGCATATTCTACAATGCGAAATATATGCACGAGAGGAGGTGAGAAAGATGGTAGATAGAAAACCTCTTGCAGTAGTAGTTTTACTCGTTGCGTTATCAACGTTTCTATTAATATTCCCCCAATATCTACAAGCCAATCCAAGTGATTCTTTCGTTTCACTTAAAACACAAAGCGATTGGCAAAATGCACTAGCTGACGGCAGGATTGCATCTGTAACAACTTACTATGATGCACTTGGTGCTCATTATGGTGTTATAGGTGAAGATTTTATTCAGGTACCGCCAGAACTTTTAGCGGCTGGAAGTGAATCCGGTTTGGGAGATGGTCTCTTAATGTATTGGGGAAATAGTGAGAGCGAGCTTTCACAGGTAGCTACATGGCAGTACACTTTCCCAGAAGATCCAAATCTGATCGGGTCTCTCATTTCAACAACAGTTATTGCTCCGGCTGGGGTTCAAAGTGTTTCGTTAACCATAAACGATGGCTTAGGCGGCTGGATTTCCTGGGATTGGAATGTGGGAGGCGCCGGACCGGTTACTCCTGGCGTACCCTACAATGTTGTAATCAACCCGGCAGTTTTTGCTCCGCAGTCGGGTTCAACTTCTTTTGCCTTTGCAGGTTTTAACCCGGCAATTGCTGTATCTCTGCAGGCAGATGAACTGGCAGTAGGATTTAATAATTGGAATAATTTTCCGCCTGTTCCAATTATTGGAGGAATTAAACCCTGGAACTATTGGACTAGTCTTACAGTTGCTCCGCCTGTTCCGGAGCCTTCAACAATGATGCTTTTGGGTGCTGGACTATTGGGGCTTTTAGCAATTGGAAGGAGGAAAATAAAATAATATTTCTAAGAACAATGTTAATTCAGATTAGCATCGGTTCATTAGTCCATGTTTTATGTATGAAAGATAATAGACTTTTAACCGATGCTTTTTATTTGTTAAACTAATCCATAAGCTGTTACAATTTTCTGCTACATAATATGCGTTAAAATGAACTTCCTTAAGAAATGATTATCTCAGCGATACATCTTTATTCTGACTAAAAAAATTATACCTTTTTAAAGTTGGTAAAAAGGTGTTAAATCTAATAAAATAAACGTTAAAAAGAATATAAAAAGTTTGTTATGAAACGACTAATATTTTTTATTGCTCTCATTTCAATATTTACTTCAAAAATAAGCTGGTCAGGGATAGAAAAAGAAGAACCTCTGCCTTCACTTTTTCTGCAGAAAAATATAGTTGCTGAATCCGCAGGAAAACTTAACGCACCCTTGATAGATAGAATAAAAATTACTGTGGATTTTTCACTGATCGACCCGTCAAACGCTTTAAAACTAGCAACCATGAGATTATATGCAACACTTCCTGATAAGAAAGTTATATTGAAAAGAAATAAAATTGATGTAAGAGGTAGTGATAATTATACATGGTCTGGCAATGTTGAAGGAAAAGAACTGAGCACTGTGGTTGTTACAGTTGTAAAAGGTAAAATGTGTGGAAATATAAATATTGATGGAATTTACTATTCAATATTGCCGGACAATAATGACTATCTGGTAGTCAGACATGATACAGAAAAGATGATGCCATTTGATGACCATGCTAAGATTCCGGATATAAAAAACGGAAAATTAAAAAATTCAGCATCTGGAAATCAGGATGACGGTTCATTAATTGATGTTCTTATCCTTTATACTTCCCAGATGCAGACCACATATGGCTCAGGGCTTGATGCATTAATCCAGAACTTAGTTGATATTGCAAATACAGCATACACAAACAGCGGTGTAAACACACAACTGCGGCTTGTGCATACCGAACTTTACGATAATCTCAATGTAGATGAAAACATACTAATTAACAATGCATTGTCTTACATAACTAATGATGCTCAGATAGGAGAGTTACGGAACAATTATAAAGCTGATATGGTGTCACTGTTGAGGGTTTTTACCGTCAATGACGATTATTGCGGTCTAGCCTGGCAGATGCAGACAGTTGATAACACCTTTGCAGATAGTGCTTTCTCCGTTGTTGAAGTAGGAAGTTTACCGGATTTGCATTATTGTCAGGATATTACATTAGCACACGAGCTTGGTCACAATATGGGGTGCAATCATGACAGGAACCATGCAAATGGGCAGGGAGCTTATGATTATTCTTATGGTTATGATGTTGCCGAAGTATTTGGAACCATCATGAGTTATGATGGTCCGACAATATCATATTTTTCCACTCCGCTCGTAACCTACGAAAGCTATCCAATAGGAAAAGATGTAAATGAACCGGATTCAGCATACAATGCGCTCACGATAAATAACACAAAAAGCACGGTCGCCAATTTCGTGTATTCAGGGAATGTGTGCAATTATTCTGTTTTATTGCCAAACAGCTCTTTTGATTCTTCTGGAGGTAGCGGAACTATAAGCATAACAACATCTGATGGATGCGACTGGACAGCCCTAAGCGACTCAGATTGGCTTGTAATAACCCCAACTGTGAGCGGCAGCGGCAGCGCAGTAATTAGTTATACAGTCGCAGCAAATTCAGACACGAATCCACGAAGCGCTATTATTACAGTAGAAGGAATTACCAAAAATGTTACACAGACAGGAACTGTTGTAAAGAAACTGCCAGACCTTATAGTTAAATCAGTTAGCTCGACTCCACTTAATATAAAAAAAGGAATGATGATAAGTGTTAAGGCAGCTGTTCAAAATAAAGGTAAAGCGAAGAGTAATGCTTCAAAAATAAATTTCTATTTATCAGTGAATAAGAACGCTTCTGTAGATGGAGACGAAATTCTCGGAGCAAAAAAAATCAATAAATTAAATAAGAATGGAAGCCAGACCGTGACATATAAATGGAATGCAAATAAGGCTCCGGGGAAATACTATTTTAAAGTATTTTGCGATAAAGATTATACGGTGATTGAGTCAAACGAGTCCAACAACATAGGAGTATCAAAGAAGGTTAATATTAAATAATACAAAATAGATTTTTTTAAATAAGGGATTTTTCCATGAAACACTTTTTAAAAAATAACATTTTTTTATTCCTTTTGATTATTAGTATTATGTCAGTACAAGCTGGATGTTCTATGTTCACACAAAAAAATGGAAAAGAAAGTGTATCTCTGCAACCAACTGAGATAATGGAGGACAAAACATTATCTGCAGGGATGAAGATGATATTCATCAAAGGAGGAAAATTTGATATTGGAGATACCTTTGATGAAGGTGATGAAGATGAGAAACCTGTGCATAGAGTCAGCGTTGATGATTTCTATTTATCTGAATCAGAAGTTACAGTGGGTCAGTTCAGGGAGTTTGTGAAAGCCACTGGCTATATGACAGAAGCAGAAAATGGAGAAGGCATGTATGCCTGGAACGGCTCACTATGGATTTCGCAAATAGGGTTATATTGGGACAAACCCGGTTTTTCTCAATCCGATGATTATCCTGTTGTGGGAGTATCCTGGAATGATGCAGTGGCTTTTACTGAATGGCTTTCAAAGAGGAGCGGGTTAAAATATCGATTGCCTTCAGAGGCTGAATGGGAGTTTGCGGCAAGGGAAGGCGGGAAGAAAATTAAGTACTCATGGGGCAATAGCGAGCCTGATGGCTCTAATTGCAACTATGCAGATTCGAATACAAGTTTTACATGGGCAGACAAGAATCATAATGATAGGTACATCAATACTGCTCCGGCCAAGTCTTATCCGCCCAATAGTCTGGGATTATATGATATGAACGGTAATGTGTGGGAGTGGTGTTCAGACTGGTATGATGGCGATTATTATAAGAACGATATCAAAGAAAAACCTAATGGACCATCTTCAGGAAGCGTTAAAGTTCTTCGCGGAGGATCCTGGTCAAGTAGAGCATGGTATCTCCGGTGTTCTTACCGTTACAGATTTGCTCCCGCTTTCAGGCTATACCTAATAGGATTCCGGGTTGCCCGGCAATAAAATTGCTCTGTTGGTTTTTTCTGCTACACCATTTTAATATTCCTTTGGTTATAACTTTGCAGGACAGTTTTTATATTGGATATTTTTTTTGCAAAGTAAGGGAAGGTAAATATATTGGAAATTCTTTTGATTCAACCTCCAGTTGAAGACTTTTATCAGACCTGTCAGCGAACTGAGCCAATCGGTCTTGCATACCTTGCTGCAAGCCTTAAAGAAAATGGTTTTTCTGCGAAGATTCTTGACTGCCAGGCTGGTTCAAAAAAATATGCTATAGAACTGCCATCATCGCTCCAATACCTTAAAGAATTTTACATCCCTGGCAATTTAAGTCCCTTCAAACTATTCGGGCATTTTTATCATTTTGGCCGTTCTTTTGAAGAGATAGAAAATGAAATAAAGAAATGCGGGGCACATATCTTTGGAATTTCAACGATGTTTTCAACCTATCATGGTGAAGCGTTAAAGGTTGCCGGAATAATTAAGAAGGCTGACAAAAAAAATATCGTCATAATGGGGGGAGTTCACGCAAGCTCTATGCCTTTTGAACTGCTCAAAAACCCTTATGTTGATTATGTGATAATAGGTGAAGGTGAAGAAAGTCTTCCTTTGTTGTTGGAGGCTATAAAAAATGAAAAACCATCCAGCATATCTAATATTGACGGTATAGGGTACAAGGTTGATGGGCAAATAAAAATAAATCCCAAGGTAAATTGGATTGATAACCTGGACCTGCTTCCCTTTCCAGACAGGGAAATTTTGCACACAGAATCTTATAAAATCGGGAGAACTCGTTCAACTAAGATTTTTACGAGCAGAGGATGTCCCTTTCCCTGCACTTTTTGCTCTGTAAAAATTGCTATGGGATGCAGTTTAAGGACAAGGTCTCCTCAAAAAATAATAGATGAGATCATGTACTGTAGAAAAGAACTTGGAATAGAGGCTTTTGATTTTGAAGATGATAATTTGGGTTATGACCAGGAAGTTTTTGAAGAGGTGCTTGACCTCATAACAGAGAATGTTGGTGAAAGAAAATTAAGACTATATGCCATGAATGGAATTTTTCCATCTGTCTTGAGCGAGCCAATTCTGAAAAAAATGAAACGTGCAGGATTTGAAAATATAAATCTAACATTTGCAAGCAAGGATGAAACAATAAGAACCAAGCTTGGAAGGATTGATAAGGTAAAAGATTTTTTAAATGCATTAAATCTTGCATACAAATCAAACTTAAAAGTGACTGCATATGTTTTCCTTGGAGTTCCCGGGCAGACTATTAAAGGGATGATTGATGATCTTTTATTTCTTGCAGAGATACCATGTCTTATTGGTGCCAGTATCTTTTATCCGGTAATAGGAACTCCTCTTTTTAATGAATATTCAAAAAAAGGGTTATTTGACTCATCAACCGACTTATTAAGGCTTAGAAGTCCGGCATTCCCAATTGAAACTGAGGAATTTTCGAGAAAAGATATTTTTACGCTCTTTTATCTTGCGAGGTTATTGAATTTCAGTAAGCTTTTAGAAAATACTGATATAAAAAAAATAGTTTCTGCAATTAATCCTGAGGTTAATAGGCCTTATCTTTTCTCTGAAAAAAAATTGAATGAATATGAAGTAGGTGTTTTCTTCTTAAATCTTTTTTTCAAAAAACGGAAAATTTTTGGGATTAGGTTTATCAAGAAATCAGATAAACGTTTTCAATATGAAATTTACCGCGAAAACTGCTCAGAAAAAGTAATTGATGTTTTTATTGCGATGATAAAAGAAAAAAGAACATTATTTCCTTGGATTCTCAATTCTGAAAATTCCTGATAGTCCGTATTTTTATGGTTGGAAATTACTTTCCTTCAAAGAGTTTTCTGTAATAGGTTCCGGCTGTGAGAAAAACTGCCGCCGGATTATGACCTGTTACCCTGTCTTTTACGACTATGTAGGATACAGGAGCTTTTGAATGCATTATGAAGAGGGAATCATGTCCTATGCATAGCCCCATAAGAAAGTTAAAATCGGTCTCGAATTTATTACAGAGTTCTGCCTGAGCAATTGGATTGCAGGTTGCTTCGAATTGTGAAGGCCTGATTTTATCTTTTTCTGCTATTCCCGCTTCTGTCTTGTCGAAGGAACCGGTTTTACAACAGGCACTTAAGACTTCAAAACCGTTCTTTTCAAATAGTCCTGCAAGCAGAGATGTTTCAGTCATAAGTCCAACGCATGAAGCTATCCCAATTTTTCTGGCTCCATATAGTTTTGCAAACTCCAATGACTCTTGCACTCTTGTCCACTTGCAATACCCCTGGCTTTCAACTTTTGCAGCAGCCTGAAAGATCTTTTCCACTTTGGCGTCATTTTTATACTTGGTGAGCGCTGCTTCCATTATTTCAGGTTCCTGACAAGTAGGGCAATCTTGTGGAAAGTTTTTAGTTCCCCTATAACATATTTGATTCAGGCTCTTATTGCTGCAGCTCTCAGTGCATTTTGGAAGAGGCATAATTTTTTTCTTATGAATATTTAATAATAACTTATTGTTGTCATAATAATTTGTCAGCGAAACTCATATCAGAACATTAAAAAAAAGACAGTCTGAAATTTCCAAACTGTCTTTTGAAATTAATCTTTTGATTTATTAATGCTTGCGTCTTGATATTGCAAATGTGCCTACTAAACCGATGCCAATCAATAAAATTGTTGCTGGCTCAGGAACAGGATTTACATCTATAATTTTATCTTTGCTTATTAATAGAGTTCCACCTGCTGACAGCACTCTATCCCATTCCCATGCAAATGATACATTTCCTGTAACAGGACCACCATTGTCACTAAGGGTGGAAGGATATGTGTCATTCAACAAGTTCTTAATTGTCGGATACTCGGCAATCTCATAGTGATTTGCCTGGGGGGTAGCAACAACTTCACTAAAGTAAGTTCCATTTGCATCAGTTTGCAGAATAGTATTAGCGTTACTGCGAACTGCCGTATCATCATTTGGAGTGCCACCTAAATCAAAATCAGTATACTGGAAAAAGTGCATATCCAGAGCAGATGTGGTTTTATTTTTAATTCTTATTGATTCTCCAACATCTGATGTTTTGCTTCCAGTTGTTCCGCCTGATAATACATATGTTACATCGATAGCTACCTTAGCATTGCTGTATGAAAGTTTGAGAATATTAGGAGCTATTAATGTCTGGCTACCAAGCGTCAATGTGTCAATAGAGCTCTCTGGATTTGTTCCTATCCTGTACCAGAACCATTGCTGGAACATATGGTCTACGCCATCTACATTCCAATTGAACATCCCGCTTTGTGATTGTGAGTCAATCTGAACCGTAGAATTGTTGTTCATTAATGTCCATACTGTTGCATTAGACGTTGAAGTGATGGTAAGAATCACCAATAGTGCTAATATCACAAAACCTAATTGACCTTTATATAAAACCCTCTTCATTATCCCCACCCACCTGTTCAAAAAAATTATAAGATATCAAAAAATTGAACTACTTACCCTCTTTTTCTTGATACTGCATAAACTCCCATCAAGCCTGCGCCAATAAGCAATATTGTTGCTGGTTCAGGTACAGGGTTTACGTCTATTAGTTTGTCTTTGCTTATTATGAAAGATCCCCTTGGATTTATAACCGTGTTCCATTGCCATGCAAATGTTACATCACCGGTAACAGGACCTGGATTATCTAAAAGGGTTGTTGGCAATAAATCATTCAACGCATTCAGAGTTGTTGGAAATATGTCAACCTGATAATGTGAAGCAGCTGGTGCGCCTACTACTTCACTAAAAGTATAGCCACTTCCATCTGTCTGGTGCATGGTGTTGGCATTTGACCTGTACGCAGTATCATCATTTGGAGTGCCGCCTAAATCAAAATCTGTATATTGAAAGAAACGAAGATTGAGGGATGTTTCAGTTAAATTTTTTATTACAATTGTTTCTCCAACATCAGAGTTCCCGCTTCCGATAGAGCCGCCTGTAAGAAAATAGATGACATCTACAGAAATCAAATTATTCTGATATACCAAATCTAAAATGCTTGGAGAATAAAGTGTTTCGCTTGTTAGTGTCAAAGTATCTATTGAAAATTCAGGTCCTGTCCCTATTCCATACCAGAACCACTGCTGAAATAGATTGTCTATACCATCAACAACCCAATTAGACATTCCAGTTTGTGATTGGGAATCAATTGTAACTGTTGAATTAGTATCGGTAAGTGTCCACAGGGTTGCATTTGCTCCTGAAATGACTCCAAATGTTGACAAAGTCATTACACATAAACCTAATACCATTAATCTTACCCATTTCTTTATCTTCATTTTGTTCTCCCTTCATCAGATAGATAACTCAATTACTCAACTTTTATTATATTCCATTTGTCTAAATAGCAAGATAGATGCCAAGTATTTAATAAAAGAATTTTAAGCATATAACTAATTGATATTAAAGATATAAATTTATTTTATAAATATTGTTGTTCTCGTCTATTTTTTAAATTAAAGCTTATAAAGCGTTCAAATTTCCGACACTTTTGTCAGTTGTTGCTAACTCTTTGAATTATAAAAATAAAAAATGTCTTAAAATCCGACATTATGGGACTTTTTGGCCATAATCAATCTCAAGATAGCATCTTAGAATAAAAATTAAGTTACAAGAACCCTCAAGCTCTTTGTCATTCTGCTGGCGTCTATTTATCTGAAATATTTTAACTATTTTTGATAGTAATGGACTTTTTCAAAGGTTATAAAATAAAATGTGAGAATATATAAAGTAAAGTGTCCAAAATTACGACATTTTCCACATTAATTTAATTATAACTAATTTTTAATTATCAGGGGAGCATATATGAGGCTACATTTGGTTAATGATGAAAAAATGAATAATTCGAGACCAAAGCTCGGGCTTGGATATATCTCTTCTTTTCTAAAAAAATACCTTCCTGGAATAGAAATAAGCTTGTCTTTTTGGGGAGATGGAATTGTTGATGATATCACAAGATTAGATCCTGATATTATAGGTTTCACCTCTACCACAGAAACCTTTAACAAGGTTGTGAAAAAAGCAAAGTTTATAAAAGATAAATTCAATAAACCGCTCATAATTGGAGGCAACCATATAACACTTCTTCCGCAGGAACTTCCTGAATGGATAGATATTGGTGTAATAGGCGAAGGTGAGGAAACAATTTTAGAGCTTATCAGCAATTTCATAACAAAAGGAAAGCTTGCAGATGAAGGAATAAATGGAATCGTCTTCTGGAAAGATGGCAAACCGATTACAACAAAAGAACGTGATCTGATAGAACCTATGGATAAAATCCCGTTTCCTGACTGGGATTTACTTTCAATTAACGCTGAGGGCCCCGGCCATATAATGACATCAAGGGGCTGTCCTTACAAATGTGTTTTTTGTTCTCCGTCGGCGCTCTGGAAATATCCTCGATTTTTTTCTCCCGAAAGAGTGGTAAGCGAGATAAAACATATAGTTGAAACATACAATAGAGATTATATGCTCATATATGATGATTTGTTTATTGCTGACAAGAAGAGGACTATAGAAATAAGCGAGCGGATATGTGCTGAAGGACTGAATAAGAAGGTCCGCTTCGAGTGCCTTGCAAATGTAAATCTATTCACTTCTGATATAGCTGATGCTTTAAGAAAGATGAATGTTTTTAGGATAAGTTTTGGTATGGAATCAGGGTCTCCGGAGGTGTTAAATTATCTCAAATGCGGGAAGGTTACCCATGAGAAAATAATAAAAGCAGTAAAACTTGGGATTGATAAAGGATTTGAGGTGTTAGGCTCTTTTGTTTTAGGAGTTCCCTGCGAGAGCAAAGACGATATTCTTATGACATATAATTTCATAAAAAATGTTGGGCTTACTGAAATCGGAGTAAATATTGCAACTCCCTATCCTGAAACAAGGTTGTGGGATGATTCTGTTAAAGCCGGGTATATAGATGGGGATAAATGGGATGATAGCTTGTACTGTATGAAGACGGTAACCCCTCAAACAATTGCAGAGAAAAAAATTCTTTCTCCTGTTGATAAAGACATATTCATTGCTCTTTATAAGATGATAATAGACCTTGACAGCTCCCTCATTGACAGAAGAGTTCGTTTAAGAAATCTAAGGGAAAAAACAGTTCAGATATTAAAGAGCAAAGATGAAAAAAATAAAAGAGTTCTTGATGTGTGGTGTGAAAATGGAACTTTGGGTGCAGCGATTAAATCAGATTCTCATACTGAAATAATTGGATTGAACCCGGATAGTGAAAGTGTAATCGATGCTACAAGACGCTTAGACGCGGTTTTAACTGATGAAAAAAGTCTTCTGAGTACCCAGTCAGCAGAAAATAAATTTGATTGCATAATCTATAATGACCGGTTGGGCAAAGAAAAAAACGTAAAATCTTTACTCCTTAGACATATAGAGTATTTGAAAGATGACGGAAAAATAGTAATAAGCCTTCCCAATAAGATGCATTTTTCCAAAATAGCTTATCTTCTTTTCAATATAACAAGACCTCCTTTCGAAACAGTCGATGGAACACATCAATATGGAATATGGGGAAACCCTGACCAGAACATTTCATCAGAAATAACTATTTATGAACTGATGGAGATTTTAAAGCAGCTTAATCTCAACATTGACGAAGTTTTTACTATTTTAAGCAATGACCATAGTCTTCTTAATGATATGAAAGAGATTGTCAGAAAAAATGGCTGTGATACAAATGAATTTCTCGAAAGGGTAAAGCCCATAAGATATTTTATAGTTGCAAGTAAGCTTCATGCCCAGAAGACAATCTTTCCACAGGACAGTTTTAACATTTAACGAGCTAAAATAATTCAGACTCGTCACCAGAAACCTGAAATAAAGATACTCCGGTAATTGCAGATGACTATTAGAGAATAGTCTTAACTTCTGCTTCTTTCCGTAAAAGATGATCTGCTATTTGTATCTTAATTGCTTTTATAAATGGCTTCCTAAAAGGAATTAACAAAGCGATCCCTGCAATCAGCATTCCGGTTCCTGCAATGTATAAAGGAAGGCTGAAAGCACTCACCCAGTTTTCTCCATCTAAAGAAAAGTGAGTTGTCCCAACCCAGAATTTAGTTGTGAATGTTATTATGCTGCAGATTATAAGGGCAATCCCCGCTGATGGACCCCCCGATCCGGCACTACCGGAAGAATCTAAAAAGTTTGTTTTCTCCCTTAATGGAGGGATGCGGAGCAGAAGAAATGCAAGAAGAGTAATTGCTGTCACATAGAAGCGTATATTAATGGGAACAGCTTTACCTCGGACTGCCTGTGATACTGCCATATGTACCCCTGCTGATAATGCGCCAACCAGAAGCATCCACAAAGTGTTTCGGTATGCAGTTGGATTGCCGCGTACTAAAGATACCATTGCACTGATTCCCCATGCTCCTGTCGCAAAGCCTATAACGACAAATGCCTGATAGAGCGGCTTGTAGGGAATTAGCGGTGCCATCTCTTTGTATTTTTCAGTATTAAAGGCCGCGCAAATCGTGCCTGCCGCGCTTAGAAATGTTATAACAATTGTTAATCCCAATAGTGTAAAAAAAATTCCCCGTAACACTTTGGACTGCATGCTTCTTTTTTGTTGAGCCATTATATTAAATCCCCCTGTCATTTTATTTTAATTCATTATTTTTTAATGTTCACTTAATCTTATGAAACCTATTTTCAGACATCAAGAAAGATTTCCGATGGTATGCAAAAAAAACTTGCAATTGTTTTTAAAAAAAATGATTTAAAAAAGATTATACTTTGTATTAAATATTTTTTTTATAAAACAAAGAGCATGCAAGAGAATGATAAGGGAAAATTGATTATGAACAAACTGAAAAATAAATTACTAAGCGGGTTTTTTAACAAAAGATGGTATTGGAAACTTACTATAAGTAAAATCTGTTTTCCTGTAGCAGTTATTTTTACAGCTATAGGTTACTTCATTCTTACTAATGAAAATGTTCTTACCATGTTTTTGAGGCACTTCGGCCTTACCAGTCTCATAATATCTGTTATCCTTTATGGTGTAGGAAAGTACGAAGAATACATTGATAATGGATTGGACTTCTTTTATTGATGTGTGACTTTCGAAATAAATATCCTGGCTTTAGGTTTCAATTTTATTACATTTTTTAAAAATTGAAACATCTCTCAGTTCTTATTTCTTTTTTTATCAGATTAACCTATTGTATTGGTTGAATTTTATTTAGTATTGATAATTGGTATAATATTTGCAAACTCTTAAAAAGATTAAACAGTTTGAAAAGTATTTGTTTGACTCAGAAAAGCATTTTTTTAAATTGAAATATGATATTAAATGAGAACTGGTAAAAAAGCAGAACTTAATTCTTAAGAAGGAGGACGAGACTATGGCATATGAAGCGAAAAATTTCGACAGTCTAATAGGCACAGCCGGATTTAGCGACCAGTTGTTAAAAAATCATTTCACACTCTATCAAGGTTATGTAACCAACACCAACAAGGTTATTGACTCTCTTGCTGCACTTGCAAAAGAAGGAAAGGCGGCGACTCCGGAATATGCAGAACTTACGCGCAGGTTGGGATGGGAGTTTAACGGGATGCGTCTTCATGAATATTATTTTGGCAATATGAAAAAAGGCGGCTCAGCAATTGATACTAACTCAGAGTTTTATAAACAGACAGTAAAGAGCTATGGGTCGTTTGATAACTTCGAGAAGAATCTAAAAGCGGTCGGTACTATGCGCGGAATAGGCTGGGCTATAGCTTATTATGATGCTGAAGCTTCGAGGCTTCAAAATGTCTGGGTAAATGAGCATGACGTAGGGCATTTCGCCGGGGCAGCACCTTTATTGATAATGGATGTGTTTGAGCATGCCTTCATGATCGATTACGGCCTTAAGCGTGCTGATTATATCGAAGCATTCTGGAAAGCCATTGACTGGGTTTCAGTATCAAAAAGATTTGATGCAGCAACCAGAAAATAACAAATAGAAATAAATAAAATGGCTTGGCAGTTCTGTATGAGTTAACTGCCAAGCCATTTTATATTGCGTTTGCTATAAGTTTTGTTCGCAGCGTCCGCAGATAGCAGGATGCTCGCTGTTTTTGCCTATATCAGTTGAAATCATCCAGCATCGCTCGCACTTTTCCCCTTTTGCTTCGGAAACGAGTATTTCGATACCTGAGAATTTTCTCTCTCCGGATTTTTCTGTTATTACAGATTTGTCTTCTGTTATTTTTACCTGCGAAACTATGAATATCTGAGTCAAATCCTTTTCATATCGCTTGAAAAATTCGAAGTCACTTCCTGTTCCCTTTATTGTAACCTCGGCATCAAGAGAATGACCTATCAGCTTGTCTCTTCGCGCAATTTCAAGGGATTTTGTGACCTCGCTGCGAAGATCCATTATTTTCCCCCAGCTTTCCTCAAGTTTCTCATCTATCCTGAATTCATCTCCTTTAGGGAAAAGTGCAGTGTGTACACTCTCCTCCCGGTTGGGGTCTATGGTTTTTAGATGATCCCAGGCCTCTTCTGCCGTGAATGAAAGTATGGGCGCCATGAGCCTGACGAGGGAGTCTATTATTTTATAGAGGACAGTCTGGGCTGAGCGGCGTTCTTTGGAATCAGGCCGTGAAGTGTAGAGCCGGTCTTTTAGTACATCAAGGTAAAAGGCGCTCATGTCAACTGTGCAGAAGTTGTGAAAGCTGTGATAAAAAATATGAAAATCAAAATCCTCGTAAGCCTTTTTAAGTCTTGTTGTGAGTTTTGACAATCTCTGAAGAGCCCATCTGTCTATCTCT
Organism: Candidatus Schekmanbacteria bacterium; assembly: GCA_016219965.1. Lineage (NCBI taxonomy): Bacteria > Candidatus Schekmaniibacteriota > Candidatus Schekmanbacteria bacterium. Next base: position 370,150 of record JACRJM010000003.1, on the reverse strand, counting down.
TCCATTTCTTCAAAGGAAATTGAATCTTTAGATGGGTTAAAGTCATAGATGTTCCCAAGTATATATTTGCAGGTATTCCGTACTTTTCTGTATGCTTCTGAAAGACGTTCGATTATCTCATTTGATATCCTTATGTCTTCCCTGTAATCCACTGATGAAGCCCAGAGACGAAGGAGCTCTGCGCCATGTTTTTTTATTATTTCTTCGGGAGCTATGACATTCCCAAGGGACTTCGACATCTTTTTTCCCGAACCGTCTACAACATAGCCGTGCGTAAGAACGCTTCTGTAAGGTGCCTTTTCCCTGTGTTCAAGGGAAACCATGAGGCTTGAGTTGAACCATCCTCTGTGCTGGTCGCTCCCTTCAAGGTAAAGATCGGCAGGCCATGAAAGCTCAGAACGAGTGTTAAGTACTGCTTCATGGCTTACCCCTGATTCGAACCAGACATCAAGGATATCGGTCTCTTTCCTGAATTCCTCTGAGCCGCACTTGGTACACTTAGTCCCTGCAGGCAAAATGTCAGAAGGTGAAAGCTCGAACCATATATCAGCGCCTTTTTCTTCTATGAGGTTTGATATCTTTTCAAATATTCCTTTGTCATTTACTGGCTCAGTGCATTTTGAACAATATATCACTGTTATCGGGACACCCCAGCAGCGCTGTCTTGATATGCACCAGTCAGGACGCTGTTCCAGCATTCCTCCAATCCTGTTTTCTCCCCATGCCGGTATCCATTTTACATTTTTAATCTCTGTAAGAGCTTTCTTCCTCAGATTATTTTTCTCCATGGAGATAAACCACTGCTCTGTGGCCCTGAATATTACCGGATTCTTGCACCTCCAGCAGTGCGGATATGAGTGGGTTATTTTTTCTTCAAATAGCAGAGCGTTTATTTCCTTCAAAGTGTCACGTATCAGAGGGTTTGCCTCAAAAACTTTCATTCCTGCAAAATCGGGTATTTCTGGGGTGAACTTTCCCTGGTCATCGACAGGGCTGTATACATCCAGACCATAACGGAGCCCCATCTCATAGTCTTCAATTCCATGTCCCGGAGCAGTATGGACGCAGCCAGTTCCCTGTTCAAGCGTGACATGGTCTCCGTTTATGATTACAGATTCCCTGTCATAAAGAGGATGTTTACATTTAAGTCCTGTGAGTTCACTTCCCTTCCATGTGGCAAGTGTGTTGAAAGACATTTTGTTCATCTTTTTAAGTACAGAGGGGATGAGCTCTTTTGCCATGAGCATGATATCGCCATCTATATCTATGAGGCTGTAAACCAGGTCAGGATGCAGTGCAATGGCGAGGTTTGCCGGCAGGGTCCATGGAGTAGTTGTCCAGATGAGGACCGATGCTTTTTTCCCGTTGAGAGCTTTCTCTGTTTTTTCCTGACCTTCAAGCAGCGGGAAACGGACATAAACTGAAAGAGAAGAGTGGTTTTCGTATTCAACTTCTGCTTCGGCAAGTGCTGTCCGGCAGCTTGAGCACCAGTAAATAGGTTTTTTGCTCTTATATGCGCTTCCTGAAAGGAAAAAATTGGACAATTCCCGGACTATGGCTGCCTCATAACTGTGATTAACGGTAAGATACGGTCTGTCCCAGTCGCCTAGCACACCAAGGCGCTTGAACTCGGAGCGCTGGATATCTACGAATGTGTTTGCATATTCAAGGCATTGGCTTCTTATTTCCTTTATGGCCATTCCCTTTTTCTTGCTTCCTAGCCTTTTGTCAACTTCGTGTTCAATTGGAAGTCCATGGCAGTCCCATCCGGGCACATAGGGGGCGTCAAAGCCTGCCATTGTTTTTGATTTTACGATGATGTCCTTCAGTATCTTGTTTAAAGCCGTTCCCATGTGTATATGTCCGTTTGCATAGGGCGGTCCGTCATGAAGTATATATTTCTTCCTTCCTTTGCATGTTTCCCTTATCTTCCCGTAAAGATCGTTTTTTTCCCACTCGGCGATTACGTGGGGCTCTTTCTGGGCAAGGCTTGCTTTCATCGGGAATGTTGTTTTTGGAAGGTTCAATGTCTCTTTGTAATCCATTTTCTTTATTTTCCTCCGCTTACCATTCTATCCCTTTTCTTGCAGGGATTTTTTGTTTTGTATAATAATGTTTTACTTCTTTCATCTCTGTCACAAGATCTGCCGCATCAATAATCTCCTTGCAGGCGTCCCTTCCTGTAAGGATAAGCTCCATATTAGCCGGTTTCTTTCTGATAAGTCCGAGAACATCGGAAAGTTTAACTAGACTGAAATCAAGTGCGCAGTTTATCTCATCCAGTATTACAAGGTCATAATCTTTGCCGGATATGGCCTGCCGTGCAAGCTCAATCCCTTCCCGTGCAAGTCTTATGTCATCGAGCGAAGGATTTCCCTTTTCAACAAAAGAACATTGTCCGGTCTGTTTTATAGTTATAAATTTGGAAAGATGAGTCTTTAGAGCTTTTATCTCTCCGTAGCTTTCATCTCCCTTCATGAACTGGATAATAATTGTCTTTAGGCCATGTCCTGCAGCCCTTAGGGCAAGTCCAAGAGATGCCGTGGTTTTCCCCTTACCGTTGCCTGTGTAGACCTGTACTAACCCCCGCTCAATCTTTTCTGTCATGAAATTCTTCCGGAATAATTTTGCACTCTAAACTGAATTCTGTTTTTATTTTTCTTATGTTTTCGTTTTTTAATCCCCTGAAAACCGATAACTCGCGATGAGGAACAATGAATAAAACATCTTTTACTTCTGTTCCAAGCTTTGAAATTTCAGCGCACATCCTAACATAAGCAAGCCTTGAGTCAACCAGATGTTTAAGAGCCGGATGTTGTGGCCCTATGCGAGAAAGTCCATTGTTCTTGTTTCCCTGTTCTTCCGGCAATCCAAACCTAATTACCGGGATCCCGGAACTGTAAAATCGCCGAAGGGCATGGGTTCCTAATTCTATTGTCTTTTCAAGAGAAAGAGGGATGTATTCACCTCTTTCATAGAGTTCTATTAGTTTCGTTTTGGGAAGAATAACGACAGGATATATTCTTGCGAAATCAGGATCAAGGCTTATTGCAGTTATTATGCTTTCAAGAAATGTTTCCCGGGTATCTCCCGGCAGCCCCATCATGAGCTGGATCCCAAGCTTGAAGCAATTTTTTTTTATGAGTTTTGCCGCCTCTATGATTTTTTCCGGGCCATGTCCTCTTCCCGATGCATCAAGTACTGACGGAGAGAAAGATTGGGTGCCAAGTTCTATGGTGGTAACACCATAGGATTTAAGCATTCCTAAAATATCTTCGCTTATCAGGTCCGGTCTTGTGGATATCCTTATTCCATTGACGACTTTTCTCTCAATCCATTTCCCGGCGCTTTTCAAGAGATTTTTCTGGATAGACAAATCCATTCCTGTAAAGCTTCCGCCATAAAAGGCAATTTCCCTTATGTCATCATCATGTTGGGGGATTCCAAGGGATAGCCTGATTTGTGAAATGTCTTTTGCAATAGAATTGCAAGTAGAGGGAAGAGGAGAGTTATTATTTGTTTTTTTCTTTTTTGCTTTAGTCTCCAGATGGGAGACAACTGCTCTGTCAACTTCAGCTTCGTCAGGAATTTCTGATTTTCCGGCTATCACTTTCTGGTTGCAGAAAATACAGGTATTGGAACAACCGGCATTAGGTATAAAGAGAGGTATTACAAGAGGTTTCATTTTTCATTTAATGCGGCAAGTGCTTCCTTTGCAGCCATCTGATGTGCCTCTTTCTTGTTTTTACCTTTTCCCCTCCCCAAAATTCTATGTGGCGATCTGACCTCAGCGACAAAGGTTTTGTCATGGGCAGGTCCGGATTCCTTTATGATTTTATAAACCGGGGGTTTCTTGTATATTTTCTGATATTTTTCCTGAAAAATTGATTTATAGTCTTCATTGAGGGAATGTCTGAGCTTACCGAACGGGATTATCACTTTATATATTATGAATTTCTTTGCTTCAGGAATTCCTGAATCAAGAAAAATCCCTCCGATAAGTGCCTCAAGGGAAGCGGCAAGTATGGTGTCGCTTTTCTTTATTGATTGATGGTCGGCTCCATTTCCTGCAGTAATGTATTCATCGAGCCTTATTCTGCGTGCCAGCTTTGCAAGGGTATGGTCTGAAACAAGCTGTGTTTTGTAACGGGATATTTCCCCAAGGGTTGCATTCCTGTGTTTTTTTGTAGCATGCTCTCTGATTGTAAGCTCAAGAACCGCATCCCCAATGAATTCAAGCTTCTGGTTTTCCCGGATTGCGCTTTTCCTGTTGGATGCCTTCACTCTGCCGGAAAGGTGTGTCAGTGCCTTTTTAAGGAGAGCAGGCTTTGAGAATTTGTACGATATCCTTTTTTCAAAAGCAGAATAGTCCATTCACTTTTTTTAATAACAAAATGGACATAGAAAATATAGCATTTTCTATGTCCATTTTAATGATAATGGAGCACTTCTTAATGCATGCGTTCTGATATGTAACTAATAGCGTCTTTAACGGTAGTTATCTTTTCCGCGTCTTCGTCTGAAATTTCCATGTCGAATTCTTCCTCGAGAGCCATAACAAGCTCTACTACGTCGAGGGAATCAGCGCCTAAGTCATCGAAGAATGATTTTTCCGCTGATATCTTATCTTCTCCGATTTGCAGGCTGTCTGCTATTATTTTCTTTACTCTTTCTTCTACAGTCATCAAACTATAACCTCCTTTTATTGTTGTCGTTTGAAAATCATGAAAAACTTTACATGTACATGCCGCCATTTACATGAAAAACCTGTCCTGTAATATACGCGGCTTTTTCTGACGCCAGAAAACTTACTACACCCGCTATATCTTGAGGAGAACCAAAACGGTTCATCGGTATGGATTTCAGCATTTCTTCCTTAACCTTATCAGGCAGCGCTTTGGTCATATCAGTGTCTATAAAACCCGGAGCTATGGCATTTACTGTTACATTGCGTGGAGCAAGCTCCCTGGCAACAGTCTTTGTAAGACCTATCACCGCAGCTTTGGACGCAACATAATTAGCCTGTCCGGCGTTTCCCATCACCCCTACTACGGAAGATATATTAACAATGCATCCGCTCCTTGCTTTCATCATGTGTCTTGATGCAGCCCGGATGCAATTGAATGTTCCTTTAAGGTTTATATCTAATACCTTGTTCCATTCATCGTCGGTCATTCTCATTATCAGGTTGTCCCTTGTTATGCCGGCGTTGTTTACAAGGATATCAATCTTTCCGAATTCGTCAATTGCTTTCTGGACAGTCGATGCTACATTTTCTGCGGAGCTCACATCGCAAAGGGAAATAATGCATTTTCTTCCTTTTTCCTTTATAAGTCCTGCTGTTTCATTCAGGGGTGCTTCCATCACATCTGCTGCCAGTATATCACATCCTGAAGAAGCAAGCTCAAGAGCAATGGTCCTTCCGATACCTCTTCCTGCCCCTGTTATAAGTGCTGTCTTATTTTCAAGTCCCATTTGTTAATTATCTTTCTGGATAAAGTGTCCTTTATTAAATATTCAATTGTTTTAAAGGGATGAGAGCGTTTTTTCAAGACTTTTTTTGTCTTCGATGTTAAAAATCTTTGCGTCAGGGAGGATTTGCCTTACAAGACCTGAAAGAACACGGCCTGGTCCTACCTCTATAAAAAGCTGAACTCCCGCATCCTGCATCTTTAATATTGATTGCTCCCACATGACCGGTCTTGAAACCTGCAACTTGAGTTTCTCTCTTGCCTCTGCCCCGGCTCTGATCTCTGATGTATCAACATTTGCAAATACCGGAAAAGCAGGGTCTGCAAATTTGGTGGAATCAAGAAGCGGAGAAAGCCTTTCTTCTGCCGGTTTCATCATGGCACAGTGAAAAGGAGCGCTTACAGGGAGCATTACAGCCTTTCTCAATCCTGCATTTTTTAAAGTTTCAACGGCTTTTTCAACAGACTCCTTTTTTCCTGATATGACAATCTGTTTCGAGGAATTGTAATTTGCAACAGATACGAGACCATCGCTTATTGTAGAAAGAGCCTCCTCTATCTTTTCCTTTTCCATTCCAAGTATTGCCGCCATTGCTCCGACTCCTTCAGGGACAGCTTCCTGCATAAATCTTCCGCGTGTCTTAACAAGTTTTATAGCATCTTCAAACTGTATCGCTCCTGCCGCAGCAAGTGCTGAATATTCGCCAAGACTATGTCCGGCAGCCATTGATGGCTTCACACCATGCTCTGCGGCAACAGCCCACACAGCAATGCTTACAAGCAATATGGAAGGCTGGGTAAACTCTGTTTGTTTTAATTTTTCTTCAGGGCCTTCAAAGCAAAGCTTTGATATGTCAAATCCTAAAGCTTCATCAGCACGCTTAAAGATGTCCCGCGCTGAGCTAAAACTCTCATACAGCTCTTTTCCCATCCCAACATACTGGGAAGCCTGACCGGGAAAAAGCAAAGCAATTTTTTCAGTCATGGTTGTTTACAGGTAAGTGTCCATGTTTCTAAAATAAAAAGGTTTTTATCTATAGCAGTAAGGAATGGTTTGTCAAATAAAAACGAAAGCCTCTTCTCAGGCAGGGTTTGTTTCAAACTCATCAATAGATGTAAAGACTTTATCGAAGTATTTCACTATTTCAGGGTCAAAATGAGAACCAGAGCCTTTTAATATCTCATTTTTACCATCTAAAGGAGAAAGCGCTTTTCTGTAAGGCCGGTCCGTTGTAAGTGCATCATATACATCTGCAACAGCAATGATCCTTGCACCTATCGGTATGGAATCGCCTATAAGTGCCTGGTAACCTTTTCCGTCATACCGTTCATGATGACCAAGTATCAAGGGGAGAATCTTAAGTATTCTACCTCCTACCGGCTCTAAGAATTCTGAAGCTTTTCCTGTGTGTTTCATCATTTCTTTTTTTTCGTCTTCAGTGAGTTTTCCGATCTTGTTGAGGATTTCAGCGCTTACACCTATTTTACCAATATCGTGAAGCAATGATGCTGTTTTAATGTCCTGCACTTCCGAGTTGGTAAGCCCTGCCGCCCTGGCAATTTTTTCTGCATACATTGAAACGCGGTAAGCATGATTTTGAGTGTATTTATCAACAGAGTCTATCACTATTGAGAGCATTGTAATAATCCCGTGGTAAGTCGTATTAAGCTCCTTGTTGTATAACTCTTTTTTTTCATAGAGATAACCCATAGAATAGCCGGTAACTATAAGGAAACTTCCCCATATAGTAATATCAAGCCATTTATTAACAGAGCTATCTGTTTTGCTGTCATATGACAAAGTATTTGGTATGAAATAGGCGAGACAGACTATCATCAGCACAGAGAGGAGAGCTGAGTAGGTCCCATGTTTTTTCCCGGAAAAAAATGCCCCAAGAACAACGGGAAGGTAGAAAAAATTGAGAAAAGCTATCTGGTTTTCAACAAAGAAGTAAATTATTCCAACTATTAAAACCAGCAGGAAAACTATTATCAGTTCCTTGTCTGCTTTCATTCTTGTTCCGGTTAACCCTCAGTTAGAACAGGAAGTTCAGTCTTACAATATGGACAGTAATGCCAGTCCGGTTGTTTCTGCTTTCCGCAGGAGGCACATTGATCGCTGATGGAATAACCGCAATAGGGGCAATTCACAAATTCATCCTTTATAGATGCTTTGCATATAGGACAAATCATTGTGCCTTTTGTTTCTTCTTCAAATACAATAACCCTGTTTAACTCTGCCAGAGTAGTCAAGCCCTTGCCGACTTTTCTTAATCCGTCCTGGACAATAAAACTCATTCCTGAAGTAATTGCGGCTTTAGTGATAACATCTTCAGAAGCGCCGGAGGATATTAGTTCCCTGATACGGCTGTTAACTGCAAGTACTTCAAACAACCCTATTCTTCCCTTGTATCCCGTATTTCCGCACTTGCTGCATCCTGTACCTTTAAAAAAGCTCATATCTGAAAAATCTTCAGACTTAAGCCCGATCTTTATGAATTCATCGTGAGAAGGTTTATAGGATGTTTTGCAGTTTTCGCATATAAGCCTTACAAGCCTTTGAGAAATTACGCCGTTTAAGGATGATGCAATCAGATAACCAGGTATTCCCATGTTCTTGAGGCGGCTGATAGTGGCTACTGCATTATTAGTATGTATGGAGCTTAAGACAATATGTCCTGTTACTGAAGCCTGTGTGGCTATTGCAGCTGTTTCTCCGTCCCTGATCTCTCCTATCATTATGACATCAGGGTCCTGACGGAGAATAGACCTCAGGCAGAAAGAAAATGTGAGCCCGACTTTTTCATTAACTCCAACCTGGCTTAAACCTGTGAGTTCATATTCAATTGGGTCTTCAAGTGTGACAACATTAATTGATTCTCTTTTGATGTGATTGATCATTGCATAGAGAGTTGACGACTTTCCGCTCCCTGTGGGGCCTGTTACAAGTATAAAACCCTGCGGTTTTTCAATCATCGATTTTATAAGGTTTAAGTCTTCCTCAACAAATCCCATTTCCTCAAGGTTAAAAATATTTGCCCTTGAATCGAGCACTCTTATTACAACATTCTCTCCGTATTGTGTGGGAAGTGTAGAAACCCTGAGATCCAGTTCCTTTTTTTTGACCATTATCTTTATTCTTCCATCCTGGGGGATTCTCTTTTCAGCAATGTCCATTTTAGCCATTATTTTTATCCTTGAGATTACAAGTCCCTGGACCCACTTTGGCAAAGTCATTACATCTCTTAGCAGTCCGTCAATCCTTTCCTTTAATTTAAGCGATTTTTGCTGCGGTGTGATATGTATGTCGCTTGCCTTATGTTCTATGGCATTTTGAAATATTCCGTTAACCATTGAGATTACCGGAGCCGTTTCACTTTTTTTAACTATCTCTGAAAGTTCAGTTTCTGAATCGGCGTCGTAAATAACCTCAATATGCCCGTCAGCACTTATATCTTTTACAAGTTCCTGGAGCGGGGCACTAAGGTGAAAATGATGACTAATTGCTTCTTTTATCTGAGAGGCGGTTGAAACTGCGGGTTGTACAGTTTTTCCTGTTATGAACCTGAGTTCATCGATAGCTGTAAGATCCAGAGGGTCAGCAAATGCAGCTTTAATTATTTTATTTTCAACACTTATGGGGATCAGAGTATGTTTGGTGCAGATTTTTTCAGTGACGAGCTGAATAGCTTCCGGCTCAACAACTGCAGATGAAAAATCTACATAACTAATTCCTAACTGTACAGATAACACCTGAGCTATATCTATTTCTTTTATAAAACCCAATGAAACAAAAACTTCTCCCAGCTTTTTTTTGGTTTCTTTCTGTTTGCTAAGCGATGCTTCAAGCTGTTCTTTTGTAATAAGCCCGGCATCGCAAAGCAGTTCGCCTATTTTTCTCGTCTCTCTCTTAAAGGTATCACGGGTTGGGTTTTTCACAGGTTCAGCTCCAGTTAAATTAATCTATTAAAAATAGTTTAACTGATATCATATAATTTCAACCATTATATAAGATTATAATAAAATTATAAAGAAATTATTGTTTTTCTAACTCTATTTTTCCATCTTCAGATTGTTGGGGAAGGATTTCCTGTTGATTAAATTTTGTTCTCTCTTATAATGCACCATTCAAATAGCTTGCAGATGAAACAGGACATACCAAATAACAACAGGTCTATGGTTGCAGAAAAAATCCTTCTTGTAGAAGATGATGATGAATCCAGGATTTCGCTTTCTGCCATACTCGAGTATGAAGGCTACCAGATTACTGCCGTAGAAAACGGCAGAAAAGCTATAAAGATCCTTAAAGAACAGAAGTTCCCGCTCATACTTACTGACCTTAAGATGCCTGATGTTGACGGACTGGCAGTTATGAAAAAAGCCAAATTACTCTACCCTGATGTGATAGTTATATTTCTCACAGCCTTTGCCACGGTTGAGTCAGCGATACAGGCTATGAAAGCCGGAGCATTTGATTACCTTTCTAAACCTTTGAATCTCGATGAAGTCCGTCTTGTAATAAAGAAGGCGCTCAGAGAAAAAAATCTGATGAATGAAAACAGGGAACTCAAAAGGCAGTTGAGAGGGAAGATGAAGTTTGACGAACTTATCGGGACATCGCAGGAGATGCAGCTAATATACAAGATGATAGAAAAAGTAACAGACATAGACAGTACAGTGCTTATAAACGGCGACAGCGGGACAGGCAAGGAACTTGTCGCAAGGGCAATACATTTCAACAGCTCGCGCCGTGAATTTCCTTTTATAACCGTAAACTGCGGAGCCATCCCAAGGGAACTCCTCGAAAATGAATTTTTCGGTCATACAAGGGGGGCTTTCACGGGGGCGTCATCAGACAGGATGGGAAAATTTGAGCTTGCAAACAAAGGGACTATATTCCTTGACGAAATAGGCAGTATGGATCTTGACCTGCAGGTAAAGATATTGCGGGTGCTGCAGGAAAGAGAAATAGAGAAACTTGGTGATACAAAAAAGATAAAGGTAGACGTGCGTGTAATTTCTGCAACCAATGCTAATCTTGAAGAGAGGGTAAAGCAGGGGCTTTTCAGAGAAGACCTTTATTACAGGCTTAATGTCATATCTATATCACTTCCCCCTTTACGCGAAAGGAGAGACGACATCCCTCTGCTTGTCAGCTTTTTCCTGAAAAGGATTTGCAAGGAGATGGGGAAGGATGAAAAACGAATTACGAGAAAAGCAATGGAACTTCTTTGCTCCTATAACTGGACCGGAAATGTAAGAGAGCTTGAAAATGCAATTGAAAGAGCCGTGGCACTTGCAGATGGTAAACTTATAACGTCAAGGCACCTGCCGCCAAGTATTCTGGAACAGGAACCCAAAAGGCTCAATGTCCCGGTTGAGCTTCCAGACCAGGGAATTGATCTTAACAAGGTCGTTAAAAATATAGAGCAAAGCCTTATAAAACAGGCATTGGAAAAATCCAACGGAGTACGAAGCAGGGCTGCCGATTTACTCCACCTTAACAGAACTACTCTTCTTGAAAAAATGAGAAAAGAAGGAATCAACTGAAATTACCGGTTTTCCTCATAGACCTGCTGCCTTTTCAATCATCTCACTGATGTCTGCTTCTGTTAATGGTTTTTCCTTTGCTGCAACTCCGAAAAACTCAATATTCCCATCCTGCCCCTTTATTGGAGAAGCAATAATCGTCTTTATGTGAAGCCCTGATTTTAAAAGAAAATCAGCCATATCGAAAAGCAAGGCACGATGCTTTTCCGGAGATTTTACTATTCCACCCTTCCCAACTTCTCCTTTCCCGACTTCAAATTGCGGTTTTATAAGCGCAATAATCACTCCATCCTGCTTAAGCAGATTAATAGCCTGCGGAATTATTTTTTTAATTGAAATAAACGACACATCTATAGTGATGACATCAACCATTACTGGGATAATATCAGCCCCGATGTTTCTTGCATTGACTCTTTCAATGTTTATTACGCGCGGGTCGTTTCTTAGCTTCCAGTGTAACTGTCCGTGCCCGACATCAACCGCATAGACAAGCTTTGCGCCATGCTGAAGAAGGCAGTCGGTAAACCCACCCGTTGAGGCGCCGATGTCGAGCGCAGTAGCTCCGGTCAGAGCCACACCGCAATAATCGAGTGCGCCTTCAAGTTTGAGTCCGCCCCTGCTTACGTAGGGACATGCTTTTCCTTTTATTTCTATGATTGATTCAATGCTTACCTGTGTACCGGCTTTATCTGTTTTTTTTCCGTCAACAGATATCATGCCTGCCATGATAAGTGATTTTGCAGCATTTCTTGACTCGGCAAGCTCCTTTTGGACCAGGAGTTCATCGAGCCTTATTTTCTTTTGTTTTGATGCCATGGTTTTTAATTAAGAGCTTTCCGGTTTATTATGAAAAAAAATACAAATATCAAAAAAGATATTCCTGTAATTACTGCGCCCCATTTAAAACCCGGATGTGAAAATTTCATTGTCACTTCATGTCTGCCTGCCGGAAGAGACAGAGCTCTGAAACAATAATCAGCGCGCAGTATTTCAGCCTCTTTCCCATCAATTACGGCAGACCATCCGGGAAACCATGTGTCGCTCAACATAAGAAATGATGCATTTTCAGATGTAGTTATCATATCTATTCTGTCCGTCATATATTTGTTTATAGTTACGCTTGTCTCTGATTGGTGCAAGTTCTGAGAGAGGACTTTAAGTTCTTCTTCTTTTCCTTCCAGCAGAACTTCATCTTGCGGAGAAAACCCGCTGCTTTTCATATAGACAAGCATCTTTTCCCTGTCATCAAAATAATGTGCGCGGTTTGCAAGGAAAGCTCTCGGGAGAAATTCAGGGTTCTCGAAAATAACAAACTCCCCGAAGGGATGTCTGTATCTTAATGGATAAGGGCTTTTTTCAACACTCGATGACGGGGCAATGATATATCGTATGTTTAGAAGGTTCATCCCTGTGTCAGTGCCGCTTAGTTCTTTTTCAAGTCTTGACATATCAGATAGAGAGTATGAGCTGTATGCTCCGGCAAACTGAACGCCGAATTCAACCCCGCAGGCAGGTTTTAAGGTGTTGCGTTTAAAGATAATGCTTTTTTCTTCAATTGTGAGATCTTTAAGCTCTGTGTAATTGATCCCCGCAACGAAAGTATCCGGCCTTAATATCCTGTATGAGCTTTTATCTGCATTATTGCTGAGAAGTTCTATTTTACTTAGCGCCAGAGGTTTAAGCCTGTAAAAATCCTCATCTATTGTAAAAAAGCTTTTTAGTCCGGGTATCCAGAGGTCTATGAGGAGAATAAGGATGAATATAAAAGATGCCCTTTCTCTTTCTATCCTTCCCTGCAAGACCAGACTGCCTGTAATAAAAGTCAGGGCCAGCATGAAAAGGAAAATAACAGAAGAATTGATGATCAAATTAATTCTTTCCCCGCCAAAGGTGCCAAGAGAAGAGAATGCAACTTTGAGTATGAAAGGGATGGGGATTAGTAGCAGGATGATAGCAGAGGTGCTTAAAGATTTTTTGTCAGGCAAATTTTTATCGGGAGAGTCTCCTTGCTGCGCCCATTTATCAAATCCAATACCTCCAAGGGCTGCCGCGCTGCAAACTACAAAGACCATTAGTTTTGCAGGATACCTGAAGACTGCAAAAAAAGGAAGTACGCGGACAAGCAGTGGATATAGTATGAAATCTTTTCCGAATGACGCGGCAAGAAAGAAAATAAAAAGAGAAAGGAAAAACCATTCCTCCTTTTTCTTTTTACCTGTAAGGAGTCCAAAGAAGAGGAAAAATAAAGTGATTGTTCCGCAGTAAATGTATGGAGCCCACTCAGCCTTATCTTTTGACAGGACAAGAGGGAAGAAATCTCCAATGAATCTTGTTCCTTCGGTGATATTGCCATAGAAATATGGAATTAAGAGTTCACATACCTGTAATGGATGGAATGAAAAAAGGTATATGTCATCAAACGTCATTCCGGTAGCGCGGTTTGTGTGAGGATAAAGATAGAATAACGGAAAAATAATTATTGCTGAAAAACAGATAAGGAGCAGGGCAGCTATAAAAAACTTTGAAAGATTCCATGAAGTTGAAGCGACTGAACTTTTCCCTTTGCTTCTAAGGCCTGTAATCAGCATATAAAGGAAGGCAATAATCAGCTCGACATAAACAATCTCAACGTCTCCTCCAAACAACTGCATGGACATTGAGAACGCAAGTATTGAACAGGGAATAATGAGCGGGAGGCTCTCAGTTGCGGTGATAAGAGAATAAAAAAAGAGCGGGAGGAATGTTGCCCCTGCAAGGAAAGGTAGATTGTAATGGATGAAAATCAGATAACCGCTAAACATGTAAGCTGCTGCTGAAAAGAGAGCAGATGCCTGTTTTAATCCTAACTTTGATGCAAGAAGATACATGAAGAATCCGGCAAGGACATAATGGAATATTATGAAAATCTTGTAGGTGAACCAGAGAGGCCCAGCCATTAGAATCAAATTTAATGGATAGAAGACCTGCTGCACAGGGTCCGAGAGAAGCGGTAAACCTCCCTCGAAGAAAGGATTCCACTGAGGTATAGAAAAATGTTTCAGCTCTTCCGCAATGAATGACTTGAAGGGGCGGAAAAGATAAGTCGTATCAGAATAAAAGAATGTCTGGCTGGAGAAAAGCACAGGTGAAAAAAAGATCACCGCAGAAAGCAGTAAGAGAAGAAATACTTTAAAATTCATTTTTTCTGACATAGAGTTTTGTTTTAGATAATATTTAAAAAAAGTTTATCAGAAAAGTGGTTAAACGTCCTAATAATAAAACTGCAAGAATTTTTTAAAAGCGTCCATATTCAACAAGCATGTGTGTAACTTACTACATGCTAATCCCTTGTTTTTTATTTTGTTGTTTTTGGTTTTGTTGATATGATAAATTCAAATAAAACTTACCCAACAGGAACTGGAGGATTCTTTAAATATAAGCTTCTTTTTGTCCTTAGAACAGCCACTTTATCACCGGATAGGAGTTTAATGTTTTTGTGCGGAAGAATAATGTAATGATGAATGGAAAAACAATAGTCAGCAAACGAACCTATGCAGGTTTGTTCATGGTTACTCTTGCTACACTTATGTATGAAATAATACTTACACGAATCTTCAGTGTTACCCTATGGTATCATTTTGCTTTCATGGCTATATCCATTGCTATGCTTGGAATGACAACAGGAGCTATAATCGTCTACCTTTTTCCATTGTTCTTTACTGTGGAGAATTCAAAAAAACATCTTGCTATAAGCGCTCTTCTTTTTTCAATTTCAATAATACTAAGTTTTATGACTCATATCAGTGTTCCTTTTGAGTTCAGTCTGTCTGTTATTAACATACTCTCGCTTTCATTAACCTGTATTGCAATAACTGTATCCTTCATATTCAGCGGAATATGTGTCTGTCTTGCTCTAACAAAATTTCCTGGACAGATAAGCAAGCTTTATGCCGCTGATCTTGCGGGTGCAGCGATAGGATGCCTATTGCTTATATACGTACTGGGACTTACTGACGGACCTACTACAATTTTTGTGATAGCCCTTATGGCAAGCATTGGAGCCTTATTATTTGCTACTGATTCAGGTTCTTATAAAATATCACTTTCAATTTCTATATTGATTGCGTTGCTTGCTATATTTATTGTCGTAAATACTGTCATGGTAAATGATCAGCGTCAGTTAATCAGATTAAAATATGTAAAAGGCTCAATTGAAGAAACTCCAATTTATGAGAAATGGAATTCATTTTCACGTATCAAGATAACCGGCGTGCCTGATGAATTGGTAAAACCTTTTGGTTGGGGATTGAGCTCTGTATATCCGAATACTCGTACTGCAAACCAGCTGTTTCTTAATATTGATGCCAATGCTGCGACGATTTTGACCAAATATAATAACGACATCAACAGCGTTGAGTACCTTAAATACGATGTCACAAACATTGCTCACTATTTGAAAAACGATGCAAATATACTCGTTGTTGGAACAGGAGGAGGAAGAGATATACTGTCAGCGCTTGCATTTAACCAGAAGTCTGTCACTGGTGTCGAAATTAACGGAGATATCATCAAGGCAGTAAATCAGAAATTTGGAGATTTTACCGGTCATTTGGACAGAAACCCGAAAGTTACATTTATCAATGATGAAGCCAGAAGCTATATCACGAGGCAGGATAAGAAATTTGATATTATACAGGTTTCTCTTATAGACACATGGGCAGCGACAGGAGCCGGAGCATTTGTTCTTACAGAAAATTCTCTCTATACTGTTGAAGCATGGAAGGTTTTCCTTGAACACCTTACGCCTGATGGTGTTTTGTCATTTTCAAGGTGGTACCGTCAGTCAAACCCTGTTGAGATGTTAAGGCTTACTTCTCTTGCTTCTGCTGCACTGACAAATTTTGGAATTAATGATCCGAGAAATCACATCATTATCATAAAATCCAAGGGTATAGAATCCGGAACTAATGATAGTATTGGCATAGGTACTTTAATTTTGAGCAAAGCCCCATTTTCAAAAAAAGATATTAGTATTATTGAAGATGTAGCTGCTCGTATGAAATTTGGTGTTGTGCTAAGCCCTGTTTTCTCTTTAAATCAAAACTTTGCAGCAGTTGCATCAGCAGATAAGTCATTTATTAACCAATTCCCGGAAAATATATCAGCTACTACTGATGACAACCCTTTTTTCTTTCAGGTTATGAAAGTCAAAGATTTATTTTCAATGAAATTCTGGAATCCTGAAAATGTATTAAAGCGTATGAAGACGAATAGGCCTATATTTGTCATCTGCACCTTGTTCATTGCAGTTCTGATTTTATCTGCTTTATGTATCATAGTTCCTCTTTTCCTGACGTCAAAAAAAGAAAACCTAAAAGGTACACACGCTCTTTTTTTCTACTTTGGAAGCATAGGATTTGGGTTTATGCATATTGAAATATCTCAGATGCAGAGGCTAATTATTTTTCTTGGCCATCCTGCCTACAGCCTTTCCGTAGTTCTTTTCTCTCTGCTTCTCTCAAGTGGTATTGGAAGCTATTTTACATGGAAATTAGGGAATCCTGACATGGTAAAAAAAGCTAAAACCCTTATACTTTTTTTACTTTGTGCACTTGTTATTTTTGGCGGACTGACACCATTTGCTATAAGAAACTTTTCCAGCTCAACTACACCGGTTAGGATATTTATTGCCATCTTAATGCTTTGTCCAATAGGGGTATTCATGGGAATGGCATTCCCAATTGGCATGAAACTTTCATCGACAGAATCTCCAAAGCTTATGCCATGGCTCTGGGGAATAAATGGAGCAACCTCTGTCTGTGCTTCAGTTTTGGCAGTTATTATTTCTTTAACCTTGGGGATAACTATATCCTTCTGGTTAGGCTTTGTATTTTATTTGGTCTCCTTTATATCATTTATGATAACCAGCAAGAGAGTTATTCAGAAATCTTTGTGAGAATTTCGATGCCGCTTTACTTAATTTCTAAATTATTAATTTTCTCATACAGACAACCTTTTTAAAAAAAGGTTTGAACATGGCTTATTGACAACTAATGATAATTAGTGTGCATATTCAGATATGGAAAAAAAATATACACCGGTAAAATCTGTCCGCGGTACTCAGGATATATATCCTGAGCAATATTACCGCAGACTCGAAGCTTTTGAAAAGCTGCGCAATGTTTTTGAGCGTTACGGCTATCAGGGCATCGATGTGCCTCTTATTGAGCCGGTAGAACTTCATCTCAGGAAATCCGGCGATAAAATATTAAAAGGGATGTATCACTTCAAGGATTACGGCGACCGGGACATCTGTCTTCGCCCTGAGATAACAGCATCTGTTGTCCGCGCTTTCAATGAAGGGCTTGCAAACGAGAAAAGGCCTGTAAAACTTTATTACCACGGAGCAGTGTTCCGCTACGACAAACCGCAGGAGGGCCGTTAC
Source organism: Candidatus Schekmanbacteria bacterium (assembly GCA_016219965.1). Taxonomy (NCBI): domain Bacteria; phylum Candidatus Schekmaniibacteriota; species Candidatus Schekmanbacteria bacterium. Next base: position 352,705 of record JACRJM010000003.1, on the reverse strand, counting down.
CGCCAGTTCACACAGACAGGTGTTGAAGTGATTGGAACATCTGCGCTGGAATACGATGCAGAGATGATAATGATGACGTCAGAGTGCATGGAAAGCCTTGGCATTCAAAATTACGAGATAGCGATAAGCGATGTGAGCATACTCTTTGCCCTCCTTGACGCGATAGGGCTTCCGCAGGAAAAAAAGAGCCTCATCATTGGCTACCTTGAGGATTTAAACAAGGTGCCTGACAAGAATGATTTTATCCCCATAATAAAAAAAGGGCTCGCCGAGAGCGGAGTCTCAGAGTCTGAAATCAATGCAGAACATGGTCCTTATGGCAAGGTTGTAAAACTCATACTTCAACTTTCTAACCTGCGGGGCACTCCGCCGGAGGTATTCGAACGACTTCAAGTTACAATGTCTCATTTTATAGATACAGGAAAACCTCTCCCCGACACTTCATCCCTTAAAAAGGTCTGCGACATCCTGACTTCATTTGGAATCAACTGGAACAAGGCGCGCGTTGATTTCGGCTTCGGAAGAGGGCTTGCATATTACACGGGCACGGTTTTTGAGATATACAGCCCGCTTCTCGGCGCTGCCAATCAGGTGTGCGGAGGCGGTCGCTACGACGAACTCTTAAATATTCTCGGCGGACACGGGGAGGCGAAATCAGTGGGTTTTGCCTTTGGTTTTGAAAGGCTGATCCTTGCTGCAGAGCGTGAAAGAAATGCTAAAACGCAAAGCGACTGCAACCTTGAAAAAGGCCATCTTGATGCCTATGTAATTCCAATGTCAGAATCTGATTTTCCTTATGCCATCAAGGTTGCAGGCATCTTGAGAAATGAAGGCGCAAAAGTTGAAATAGATTTTTCCGGCAGACACAGCTCTAAGGCCACAAAGAGAGCCGACAGCACAGGTGCAAAGTTTGTAGTTTATGTAGGAGGAGATGAAGAAAAGAAGAACGGTTTTACCCTGAAAGACATGAAATTCGGCGCACAGGAATTTTGCGAGTTGGACAAAGTAAAAAATTCTTCCCTCTTTGGTTCCCGTTTATAGCTTCCTAAAAAAATATTTGACATCCATAGTAAGATTCATTATTAAAAATCCTGTTGCAAAAAAATATTTAACTAAAACTCCGAATTCTGCGGCCTAATGCGTGAAAGCGCGATGGAGCAGAATCGATAGGTGATGCTGGAAACGGCTTTTCCTCCCGTGCTCGGAAAGGAGAAAGTAAATGGACATATCAATTTAGCCGGTACCTTAGAAAGGGAACCGGCTTTTCTTTTTTATATTCCCCCGGGTTTCTTTTGAAATTTTAATTCAGGTAAGCTCACGGTCCTCATAGCCCCCTTCGAAGGCTTTAATGGCATCAACGTGGATGTCGTTTCTTTGAGGACCTGAGCAAAACCTGAAATTAAAAAATAACAACTATATTTAAATATTTTAAAAATATAACTTTGACAGGAGGAATGAGATGAAGATTAGAGGATCATTAGTTGCAGGAATATGCGGACTGTTAATCATGCTTGCCATGATTACAATTCCGGCAGAAGCAAACCCGTTAATTTACAATGGATCTTCAGGATCTCTTGGTGCAAGTGCGACATTTAATATATCGGGTGGAAATCTGCTGGTGACTCTGACCAATACTTCCAGCTCTGATGTCTTATCACAGGCTGGTGTGTTAACAGGGTTGTTTTTCGAAGTTGCAGGAGACCCGCTCTTTTCAAAAACATCTGCCGTCATTGCTCCGGGATCAACTGTTATGTTCCCGCCGGCAGGTAATCCCTCAGGAACAGGTCCAACTCCGGTTGGATCTGTGGGCGAGGAATGGGGATACAGAAATGGCCTTGCCGGATATCTAAGTCCAACTTCAACTGTAAATGAAGCTATTTTAAGCGCCGCCTACGGTGGAGTGTTTAGCACATGGCCAGGCGGTGGGACTTCATCATTATTTACTCCAGGCAACTTGCAGGGTGAAGCTGGTCCTGGCAAATTGCAATATGGTATAACATCGTTATTGGACAACCCTCTTACCGGATCTACAGACGTTAAAGGAGCCAATGCACTAATACAGAATTCAGCGATATTCACCCTGGGCAGTCTGTCGGGTGGATTCAATTTAAGTTCTATATCCAATGTATATTTTCAATATGGAATAAATATTACTGATCCAAGATTTGCTGGCGTTGAGGCTCCGGCGGTTCCTGAACCTTCAACGTTTCTTCTTTTACTGGCAGGGTTTGCCGTCGCGGGTGTGAGGAAATTAATAGTTAAATAATAAAAATTTCAAAGAGTTTGTTTAAAAAAACATTCTCTTTTCCGGTGAACAGCTTTTAAAGCAAGGATAGCGTTTTGTTTATAATAAGTTCTGGCTGGTATCCGGTTCTGCATCCCCCTTCGAGTGGCTAACAGCGTCAAAAAAATGCTTTTCGCCTGCAGAACCGGATCTGCCAGGAACTTTTAGCGGCATGGGGATTGAGAGAATAAAGGGTAAGAAATAATAAAAACAGATTATGAAATATGACAGTGCGAATAAAGAAAATAAGGAAGGACAACAATTACCATCTAAGCAGGAAAGAAAAAGAAAATTTTCTGAACCTGAGCTTTATGTTTATGACTCATTCGTCAACATAACCTTATTTTCTTCAACAACAAATGTTACTGGCGGAACCTTCTTTTAGCCTGCTGTCATTATAAACATGCAGGGCTTAAAGTTAAGTATAAATAGGAGATGTAAATGGATAAATGGAAAATAATATTTAAGCTGAATGTGCTTTTTTTCTGTTTCATGTTTGCCTTTATAATTGCCGGATGCGGCGGCGGTGGAAGCGGAAGCAGTGATTCCTCTGGAACTCCAAAGATTTCCAGTAGCTCCGGCAAATCAACCAAACAAACGCCTATTGCCACTTTCACAGGAAGTGTTGATCCGTCTTCCGGAACAATTACTTTTAAAGTAGATGATAATTCCCGCCCAAGAAGACGCAATGCAAAAATATACCCGGAAAATAACTCGATCCCTCATGTAACAGTAGCAAGCACCGGGGCAACCTGGGACAGCCTTAATTTAATATTTTCAGGAAATGTTACCATAACAAACCATACTACAGATACTTTGTATGCAGCATACGCTGTGATAGAAACTATTACACCGTCTGATGTTTCAGTTTATAATGAGTATGGTTACGATCCTTCTGGGTTGGCATATTTTGACCATGCCCCGGGCGGAGAAAAAATAGCCCCGGGCGCTACAGGTTCGCCAATACAGTGGCAGTTTGCTGATCCCAATGCAACAAGTTTTAATTTCAGAGGTTCTATTTATGCTGACAACTGGCACCAGATAGCAGGCCCCGGGGCGCCAACCGGATTCAACTGGGACAGCAATGGAGAGGACAACACAGACAACGCTGATAATATTTTCTTCCCGTCTCTGGCATCGTTCAATGGAAAGATCTACGCAGTATTGGGAAAGAATGACCACACAGACCGCAATGAAAATTCTAATGCAAGAAAAGGCGCCGAGCACTGGGAGTATGACCCGACATCAGGTTCATTCACACAGATAAACAGTGACGGATGGGGCGGCTCGGAGGCAGCATATAATAAGATATTCAATAACATGGGCGGCCAGCAGTTTGTTTATGACAGCAAACTTTATGTTGGCACAGGCAAATCCAACAATGCTGCAGGTCTTGAAACACCGATAAACAGCGGCGGCGAGATATGGAGATATAACGGCTCTTCATGGACAAGCGTATTTCAGGACACTGATTCAGACGGTATAAACAACCTTTTCGAATTTGACGGAAGCCTTTTTGCAGGAAGCCTTGAGTCCGGCGCCGGAAGAGCATATGCAGGGAGCAAAGCTGACGGTAATCTCGCTTATTCAATAACCGGAGATTCAGGTTCATGGTCCTGGGTTATGACCGATGCCTTCAAGGATACAGGTATAAACGATGCAAGCGCTGTTTCAAAACCAGTTGGTTCAACGATCCTTGGCGGAGGAAGTCTTGTTATCGGTAGCGCCACTCATGGATTTGTTGGAAAGATAGGCGATGCTGTAAAACTGGGATTAACGTTTTACATAGCTGATACAAAAGTCGGCGGCGGCGGTGGACGCTTGGAAAGCGACTGGGTTCTTGCGGCAGGAAGTGTTGATACAACGGCATTTGGCGATGACACACTGCGCAGTGTCACAACTGTTTCAGCATATGGCGACAATTGCTACAAGATCCGCGGAAGCGGGACCGCATTCCTTCCCCATCAGTATGCCCATAGGTATATGCAGATAAAGCATGGCAGTGCAATATATACAAATGTCAGCATCATAGACAGCAATGCTTCAAATGACCTGGTCACAGTATTTCATGGCGGGCCTGCCTTTACTCCATCAACTTCAGACCAGGTTTATCTCGTAAGCGGCGCAAACGAAAGAGGGCTTGGTGAAAGCGGAAATTCTACGGCTACTTTTTCAGTTTTTTCTCCTTCCAGCGAAGGCGCGGCTGGCAGTCAACAGCAGCTTTGGGTCTTTGCAGCGAATAAGGTTCCGGGAGTTGCCCAGTATCCGGGAGAAGGAGGAGAAATACTTTCTCTGATAAATATTTCCAATGACAAGGGAGTAGCAAACAAGACAAGCGACAGCGATTGGGTCCGCCGTATGGACAGCTTTACCTACAATCAGGCAGGTGGCGCAGGAACAAGCTTTCCTTTTCCAACATCAGCGGGCGGGCTGAACAGAGGCGGGACCATTTTATTGCCCAATCCTTCCTATGCAGGATTTGATACAGGGATTGACCCGGCAAATCCCCTTGATGTCAACGGTAAAGATGAGCTTACGCTTTTTCCCGGACAACATGATGGCTGGCTCTATGTGGCAGCAGCCCCTTCAAGTATGGTTAATACTGGATGCAGAATCTACAGGACTGCGGATGGCGTAAACTGGATGACTGTGACTACTGATGGTTTTGGAGACAATAATCTTTTTGTCAGGACCTTTGTTTCCTCAGGGGGAAAGTTATATGCCGGCGGAAGCAGGATGGTATTTTCAGATGCTGTTGAATCAAGACCAACAGAGAAGGTGGGAATTGCCACATCGGACACAGCTTTTTACGATACTCCGGTCACCAATACATTTACAGTCCCGTCTGTTGTTTTTCCGCAGTCGGGAACATTGCTCCTTGAAGCAAACACTCATTCAAATCCTGTAAATGCAGGCGATATATATTATGAAAAAGTCAGTTACACTAACAACAGGGTAACAGACACAGGCGCTACTCTTGGGGGAAGTCTTCCTGCAAATAACGGCTATCTTGGGAAGACATTTTTTGCCAATGCATCCAATCTTGTTTTAAGTGACGAGCCCGCCAACCTCGGGCTTGACCCTATCTCGGGAGCAATTGTAATGGACGGGGAGGTAATTGAATACACCATGTCCAGCGGAAGCACTTTAACACCTCTGCTCAGGGGAAAAGCAGGGAGCTCTCCGGACTGGGTAGGAGCCATTAACCATAATATAGGAACTCCTATTTACAGGACAACACGTCCGGCTGCTGCGGCAGACGGTTCAAGCGGTGTGACATACAGCATTGTACTTACCGGTGATACATCCCAGTTGTCTTCGTCAAAGACAACCGGTCCAAATGTAATCCTCATAGGCGACGAGGAGATAATGTATGATTCCATTGTCAATGGTAGTGAGCTTAGGACTCCGCTCAGAGGATATAACAAGACTTCATCCGCATCTCATTCTTCAGGCGACAATATTGACAAGCCGGGCTTTAGCGGACTTTCAAGGGGAGCGCTTGGGACAACTGCATCAAACTGGGGTGTAGGTGAAAATGTAACCAGCATATCACTTCCGCCGGCTGAGCTCTGGGTGACAGACTAAAAAGAAACCTGCAACTATGATTATGAAAACTATCAACATGCGGCGGGCATTAGGGTTATGCTTTACATGGCTTATCCTGATTCTTCTGGTTTCAGGAAATCCTGAAACTTCAGATGCAGCAGGCAAAGTCATTTACGTCCGCAACATAGATGATCTCGTAACTCCCAAGACTCTCTCTTACCCTGAGGACAAGTGGGGTGAGATATGGGAAATGAACGAAGACGGTACCGAGCTTATAAGTCTAAATGACAACACGAACAGTACAAGCAACAGCGCCCCGGTTCTTTCTCCAAAGGGAGCTAAGATCGCTTTTATTGACAACGTAGCTAATGCACTGAAACTCATGAAGTCTGACGGCAGCGATGTGAGGAGTATATATGCTTTTTCCGAGGGATATACATCTCCGGGAGGTTTGGCATGGTCTCCCAACGGGACAAAGCTTGCTTTCAGCATGGGGACAGCAAATCAATATGACATTTACACAGTGGATTTGAATGGAAGCACTCTTACCAAACTTACTACCGGCGGATATAACTATGATCCAAGCTTCTCGCCTGACGGAGCAAAGATTGTTTACTGTCACAGGGAAACAGAGGAAGTCTATTCAAATGAGCTCTATATAATCAATGCTGATGGTTCGGGAAATATTAAGCTTACCGACTCGTGCTGTAGTGAGGCTACCAACAAGACTGCGCCGGACTGGGCTCCTTCGCAGACTATAATATTCAGCTCAGGACACAATATAGTAACTATAGATCCGGAAACCACTATTACTTATTCTTTATCGATTGACGGCGATTTTCCTTCCCAGCAGAATGAACTTCCAAAATGGTCTCCGGACACATCAATGGTTGCATTCACAAGAAGCGGGAAAAATAACACCCAGAAAAAGATGTTCTCAAGCGTGTCGGATGGTTCAGGGAGAGTGACCATCAGCCCCAAGAATGACGGTTTCAATTATTTCGTGTCAGACTGGGGGATACCATTAACTTCAACACTTGAATGTAACTATTCAATATTACCTGAAGGCAAATCTTTTGATGACAGCGGAGGCACAGGTTCGATCAATGTCACCGCTGACAGCGAATGCGACTGGACGGCAGCGGTAGATGAGGGCAGCATCGGCTGGATAACCATAAGTTCCGGAGTGAGCGGAATAGGTAATGGCGTAGTGACCTACACAGTTTTTGCAAATGAAACAACAAATCTGCGAAGCGGGACTATAACCATAGCAGGACATAGCTATTCCGTAACTCAGAGCGGACAGGTTGTCTGTACCTATACCATTTCACAAGATGAAGAATCTTTCAGTTATAACGGCGGAGAAGGAGCAGTAACTGTTACATCTTACAGCGAGTGCGCATGGTCTTCTTCTGTGGATGAAGAAGGTGCTGGCTGGATAACAATCGCCTCAGGGAACAATGGCACAGGCGAAGGGGTTGTGAGTTTCACGGTATCTCCAAATATTAGTTTTGACCAGCGTATTGGGACTATGACCATAGCTGGTCAGGTCTTTACGGTAACGCAGGAAGGGAGTGCATGTATTTTTATTCTCTCAAAAGATGCAGATGAGTTTGACTCCCATGGCGGCGATGGTTCAGTTGATATAACCGCAGAAGAAAGCTGCGCATGGAATACTGAAGTAGAGCAAAGCTCATCCTCATGGATAACTATTACGTCTGGAGGAAATGGAAGCGGCTTCGGAACAGTAAGCTATTCGCTGTCAGCCAATATAGACAGGAACCCGAGGACAGGACATATAACCATTGCAGGGGAAGATTATGTTGTTGAACAGACAGGGGCCTTGCCTGAGATAACGTCTTTAAGCAGTGATGCCGGTACATATGCGGATGAGCTTACAATAAGCGGGAGCGGTTTTGGAGGCGTTATAGGGAAAGTGACAATATTGTCTGGTGAGGTTGAAACTGAATGCGATGTTTCATCATGGAGCGATACGGAAATAAAGATAGCAATTCCATGGGGAGTTACACCGGGTGCAGTGTTCATATATGTTGCAACTTCAGATGGTGACAAGTCCGAAAATGGCGCTGCGTTTACCTATAACAAACCATTAAAGTCAAAGATAAATAAAGTTTCAAAATCAACAGTTAAAAAAGGAAGTGAGATCCTTCTCTATGGCCGCAGTTTTGGACCGGTTGAAGGGGATATTATAGTGACCGGCGCAAAGATGAGCATAGTTGTCTGGACTGATGATACCATTATTTTGAGCCTTGATAAGGTGAAGAAGAAAAAGATTACATTAAGAGTCAGCACCATATACGGCAAGAGCAACATTAAGACACTAAAAGGAAAAGTGAAATGAAAAGATTATCAGCAATCCGGTTCTTTTTATTGATTGGTTTGGTATGTGTGATTAGTGAAGTGGTTGCCATGAATATCGTTGAGGCAGGCACCAGCAAGGCAATAACAGAAGGTTGGGAAAATTATCTGATTAACTGTACTCCCTGCCACGGCGGTTCAGGAAACAAGATATTCCCCGCGCTTATCTCAGTTTCAAAAAAAGACTTCGTTAAATACACTGTTAATGGGAAAAGTGACAGTTACGGCACCTCGCCGAAGTTCAAAAAGACATTGACCAAAACACAGATAACAAACATCTACCTTGCTCTTCACTATCCTGAAAAGATCTGCGGCATTGGTCCTCCTGACGGCAATGGTGGAGGCGGCGGAGGCGGAAGGCTCGCTGCCAAGCGTGCGTCTAAAATAGAGGCTGCAACAGGGTGCAGCAGCAAAATCACTCAGGGATGGAGAGATTATGTGTCTTTTAAAGTGCCGGGGAATGAGTGTGAGCAGTATGTATGTTTTGACTGCCATGGTGGACGTGGAAACAGGATTCCTATCTATGATTTGACAAAGAGCGAGTTTATTAAAGGCACTTTAAAAGGAAAAAAAGGTCAGGATGGAATAGATATGCCTTCCTATAAGGGATATCTTACGAAGAAACAGATAACAGCCATATATCTTGCTGTTAAAAATAATGCCATCGGAAATTATGGTGTGATCTGCCTCGGTGATCAATGAAAAATAAAAAAAATAAATCTGAAAGTGTTTATATGAATTTAAAAAATTTTTTTATACTGGCAGTATCATTTTTCCTGATTATTTTTTTTCAGGCGCTGTCAGCTCCTTCCTTTGCTGAAGAACCGGAACAGATTTACGAACTCGGTGAAGTTATAGTAACTGGAGAAGGACATGGTGTTGAGGCAACAGGAACAGTCTACGAAATTACAGCACAGGAGATAGAGCAGTCCAATGCAAGGTCACTTGACGAAGCAATAGACCTTGTTCCGGGTATTATGCTTGGCACCCGGGGAGAAGGTGTTCCGCGCTTAGATATAAGAGGATTCAGGACAAGACATGTTCTGCTTCTCGTTGATGGTGTCCCTTTTAACTCAACCTATGACCAGATGTTTGACCCCTCCGCGATACCGGTTGAGAACATTGCGAAGATAAAGGTTTCAGTAGGCAACAGTTCCTTGCTTTATGGTCAGGGGGGAATAGGAGGAGCTATAAACATTATTACAAAAAAGGGAACCCATGGAGTCCATGCTGATGCTGTGGTAGAGCGGGGAAGTGAAAGAATGTACCTTGCCCGCGGAAGCATATCAGGAGCGAGCGACAAGTTTTATTATTTTATCAGCGGGAGTACATATAAAAGACGGGGTTTCCCCCTTTCTGATGATTTTGAAGAATCACCTATTGAAAATGGGGGGTTAAGGGAAAATAGCGATAAGAAAACTGATAATTTCTTCGCCAATATTGGTTACTCTCCAACAAATGAACTAAACATTGGGTTGAATTTCGCATTTACTGAAAACAGATACGGCATCCCAGGCATCGCTATTTTAGATTATTTAAATCTAACAGACCCTTTTGCAGAAAGCCCTAAAAAAGACCGTGTTAATAATTTAAGGGATTATTCTGTTCAGCTGGCAGGAGATTATGATGTCCCGGGACCGCTTAAGTTCAGGTCCTGGGTTTTCTTTAACAAGGCTGATGAAAAAAGGACAAGTATCAACCTTAATCCAAGGTCTGTCACGCCAGCTGAAAATCATGCGGTAAACAGAATGAAGTCATGGGGGGCAGCTCTTCAAACACAATACGACCTTGAAAAAGCAGGGCTTATAACTCTTGGGCTTTCTTTTGAAAGAGACAAAGCCCATGCTAATTCTACACTTCTTCTCGGGGGTGGCGGTGATGAAGGGGGAGGAGGTTTGCCCGGTGAGCTTACAGGAGGCATAAACCTCTATACAGCAGTTCTTGAATATGAATTCTCTCCGCTTGAAAATCTTGGTTTTGTGTTAAGTTACGGACGTCACTGGCTCAATAAGGATGGAAAATCGTTTAAATCAAAGTATGACTTTTCATTTGGAAGAAACATTCCGCCTGTAAAAAGAGATGATAATGACAATGACTACAGCATGCTTGCCGGAGTTCATTATGATATGGTCAGCGGGACACGTCTTAAGGCATCATTCTCAAGAAAAATCCGTTTTCCCTCGGTAAGTCAGTTTTTCGATTCATCAAAAGGCAACCTTGGACTTACGGCAGAGAGGGCTTACCAGTATGAAGTCGGTGTAGAGCAGAAACTTCCTTTAAACAGCTCAGCAAGCATTACAGGGTTTCTCACTGACACAAAAGGTTTTATTGAAAAGGATAAGGTGTTCACGCAGAGATTCGAAAACAAGGAAAAATACCGTTTCATGGGATATGAGCTTGTGGCACAGTCCCGGCCTGTAGAGAGCCTCATCTTAAGAGGGACATACTCATATTTAAACGCAGAAAATATTGCCCATCCACAACCGCTGGGAATGCACAGGATTCAATATCGTCCAAGGGATAAATTCACACTTGAAGGAAACTATAGCTCGGCCATAGGACTTACACCTTATGTTTCTTTGTTATATGTTGCCAACCAGCACGCACTTACAAAGGCCAACATCATTCCGGTAAAGAAAAAGAAGATCAGCGACTACACTTTGGTAAATGTGAAGCTCACACAAAAAGTATTTGGCGGCAAAATGGCAATATATGTTGGTGCAGACAACCTCTTTGACAAAAATTATGTAGAGAGTTATGGAATTCCTCAGGCAGGGAGATTTGTCTATGGGGGAATAAAGGTGAGCATTTAATGGATCAGCTATGCTTGATATAAACTGTTTCGAGTTTTCATATGATGGGGAAAATACCAGGGCATGCAACGGCGTGTCTTTGTCTGTAAAGAGCGGCGAATGTGTATGTCTTACAGGTCCTTCAGGATGCGGTAAAACTACATTACTCCTTGCCATTAAAGGACTCCTTCGGGGCGGCACTTCTAAAGGAACCATAAGGGTGAATGCCGAAGGGTGCGATAATGGAACATCTCATAGCTCTGTAGGGCTTGTCTTCCAGAATGTAGAATCCCAGATACTCTGCACTACGGTTGCAGAAGAAGTTGCCTTCGGACCGGAGAATCTCTGCATTCCCTCTGATGAGATAGGAAGAAGGATTGACTCTTCCCTTAGCTCTGTAGGACTTTCCGGATTTGTATCGCGAAACGTGGAGCGTATGTCGGCAGGACAGAAACAGCGCCTTGCTATTGCATCAGTGCTTGCAATGGAACCCACTCTTCTCCTTCTTGATGAACCGACTTCCCAGCTTGATGGAGAGGGAAAAAAGGAACTTGTTGAAATTATAAAAAACCTTAAGAAAAACGGACATGCCCTTCTCATAACCGAGCATGACCTTGCACCGCTTAAAGAAGTTGCAGACCGGATTCACAGTATGGCTCATATAGCGATAGCAAAGGATAATGTTGAAAAACATCCAGCGACAAAGAATTCTGATGTTCAATCTCATAGCATTGTCGCGGAAGACATATCTCTCTCTTACCCGGGTATGAATGAAGTGCTTAATGGAGTAAATCTGGTAATAAACGAAGGGAAACGTGTGCATCTTTATGGAAGAAACGGAGCAGGAAAATCAACGTTTCTGAAATGTCTTGCAGGAATAGCAAAACCCGATTCAGGCCGCATAAGCATTGCCGGCATTGATAATCCAAGACCAAGGGATTTGCCCGGGAAAGTCGCTTTTCTATTCCAGAATCCTACACGACAGCTTTTTGAAAATACTGTTTTTGATGAGGTTGCCTTTTCGCTCAAAAGACTCAAGGTGACAGGTGAAGAACTTAAAAGACGCGTTGAAGAAGTGCTCTCGGTTTGCGAGGTTGACCATCTTGCTAAAAAGCCACCTCTCATGCTGAGCTTCGGTGAACAGCACAGGGTTGCCCTTGCATCGGTGCTTGCACCCAAACCAAAGGTCCTATTGCTCGATGAACCCTTTTCAGGGCTTGACATTAGCCAGAGACATCGCTTTTTAGGGGTGCTTTCAGAAGTATCTTCGCTTTACAATACGACAATAGTGATCGCATCCCATGACCCGTTGCCCCAGCAAGGGTGGGCGCAGAGGATACTTAAAGTGGAGAACGGTAAAATTGTATAGAAAAAAAACGACAAGCGACTATGCATGCCAGTACAAGGAGGCAAACTCCCCGATCCACAGACTCGGAGCAGGATGGAAACTGTTAATAGGCACACTTATATCCATAATTACTATTTCCTCGCGTGAGCCGTGGCAATTTGCCGCTGTGCTTGCGCTGAACATGCTCTATTATTTCCTGGCAAGCCTTACGCTCTATGACCTTTGGAGGGATATCAAGTATTTTTTCATACAGGTCATTATTGTTGTCTGGCTTTACAGCTTGCGTTTTGAAATGCCGGCAGCTCTCTGGCCTGCCCTGAGGTCTTCGCTTACTGTAATCTTGATGTTCATCCCAGCAATAGTTTTCCTAAGGACTACGCGGGTTTCAGAGATGATGCAGTCTTTGCGGAAGGTAATGCCTTACCGGCTTTCATTTCTTATCTTTACGAGCATGAGGTTCCTTCCATTATTCGCAAAGGAGCTTCGCGAGATATCCATGGCGCAGAGGCTTAGGGGGGCAAAGCTCTCAGCCCGCGACCTCACTAACCCCGGAAACTGGAGTGATTTATTCCATTGCCTTATGATACCGCTCATGGTCCGCGCCTTTAAAACAGCAGAAGAGGCGGCGCTTTCCGCCGAGGCAAGGGCTTTTGGCCTGAAAAAAGAAAGAACCTATTTTGATACAGCACTTTATATTAAGGAGAACAACCAATGAACGTTTTTATTGCCATTGACGACACTGACAACACTGAGAGTATAGGTACGGGAAGACTCTCGCGCAACCTCGGCAAAGAGCTTTCACGCCTCGGGATGATAAAGAATATGAGTGTGACACGGCACCAGTTTCTTGTTCACCCTGACATACCATATACCTCGCATAACAGCTGTTCCTGCATTGCGGCTTTTACAGATTCAAACCTTGATGATATCTTCAAGACATCACAGGAGTTTCTCGTGAATAATTTCCATGAATCTGCAAACCCCGGCTTATGTGTAATTGAGGACAAGATTGTTCCTGATGAACTGCGCACATTCGGTTACCGTGCAAAGCGCGAGGTGCTTACCATTAAAGAGGCAAGGGCACTTGCAGAGAAGCTGAGGCTTAATCTCTGGTGGTATGGGGAAACAGGACAGGGATGCATCGGGGCAATAGCAGGCGTTGGACTTAGAAGCACAGGAGATGATGGCCGCTTCATAGACCTTCACGGCATACGCGATATTGAAGGTACTGCAACGGTCAAAGATATAATCAGTGCTAGCGATGTAAAAAAGGTTGTTACGCTTGATGGCAAGTCTCTTCCCCATGATGAGATAATAGAAACAGACGGATGGGTGCGTCCATCACTATACGGCGGTGAGATAGTGTTCTATGTCATACGCGACGGGGAGACATGGCGCCCTGACAAGACAAGGGTGTGATATGGCAAATGAAGAAAAGCTTTTACTCTGGCAGAGGTTTACACTCCGCGAAGGGATACTCCTCGCCTTTTGTGCCACTTTTATTGTTATTACTCGTGCAGGGCTGATGCTCAATTTAAAGATCCCCGGCCATGTGATGCTTTTTATGGCTTTTTTCATGATACTTGCACGCGGATGCGTTCCAAAAATCGGAGCACCCACGCTTGTGGGATTAATATCAGGCATTGTCAGTGTGTTGATAGGTATGGGGAAAAGCGGGCCTTTGACAATGGTGAAATTCCTGTTTCCTGCCATCATAGTTGACATAGCCGGGATGATCTATCCACAGTTCCCTACGAGCTATCTTGCAAGCATCATAGTAGGGCTTCTTTTATCAGCAGGCCGTTCCCTTACAACAACCGGTATTGAATATGCCGTTGGTATGGAAACTGAGATAGTGCTTCAGAAGGCCGCCATTATGGCATTTTCCCATGCACTCTTCGGCGGCATAGGCTCTGCCCTTGTCCCTCCGATCATTAAGAGATTAAAGGCAAACCGGCTGATCAAATAAAGGCCACTTAAAAGTCTTTAGTGCTTTGAATTAAAGCGAAACAGACCTCTTTAAAAATTATTCTAAATATAGTTTCGTGCAAACAGACGTAGCTTAATCAATTATATACTTTAAACAATTTGTTATCATGGCTAGTAAAATAGTATTTTATTGATATAAGTGTTTATGTATTGTGTTTTATATCTTATACTATACAAATTGCTTTTTAACTCTTCTACTCTGATAATGTTGGAAAATCAAAGCTGTTGAAGATAAAATCAACTATAGCGAAAAAGCTTATACATCATTGTATGAGTTCCTGATGATAGAAACTTTATCGTGAAGAAAAAAAGTGGATGGTTATACATAAATTGGAAGAATCGCTTCAGAGGAGGTAAAAAATGAATAGAACACCAGTTTCATCTTCAAATCTTGCATCCGTAGGTTATGATCCGGTCAACTTTATTTTAGAAATTGAGTTTCATAATGGAGGCATTTACCAATATTTCAATGTTCCAGAATCCGAGTTCAATGGATTAATGGGCGCAGAATCTCACGGTAAATACTTTGATGGTTATATTAAAAAGGGTGGTTATAGTTTTAAAAAAATCAGATAGTATGCAGACTTTTAAAATCAACTTTGACAAGCAACAAGATTTTGAATTGAGAAATATCAAGCCGTTGATGGGGATATGCGGACTTTATTTTATTTGTTTGAGAGAGACTGAAATTCCATATCCTTTCAAGAAATCACGGTTGATTTATATAGGTATGAGCGAAAAAAAGACAAATAGCATAGGGAAGAGACTTTCTGACCACTTTGAGGGTATATCTGGAAATGAAGGTATTGTTAATTATAAGAATACAGAAGGACTTTATTTTACATATCTTAATTTTGAAATGCTGAAGCAGATATGGAAACGCAGAGTAGAAGACTTAGAAAGTTATTTTATTCTTGATTTTTTAGATAAATACGGCGTTTACCCAATCTGCAACAACAAGAGCGGATTTGAGATTAAAAAGCATGATGTGTTGGTAAGTCTTGAAATTGACTGGAAGTATTTTGAAAGGTGGGGTTCACTATGACAAACGACATAAAAAGTGGGCAAGCGATACTTGATGAGTTCTTTTCTCAGCTTGAAAGTATCGATGGTGTGGATAAGGAAGTTGCCTCAGTTATTTTGAAGCTGTATCACGAAGGCAAGCTTACAAACATAAATCTGTCTAATGAGTTAAGCAGTTTAAGGGAAAGAAAATGAAGATTAAAAGCTTTGAAATAAGCGGGTTTAGAGGCATAAGAAAAAACATTAGGATTGATTTGAGTTCATACTCGTCAGTTCTCCTTTATGGTGATAATGGCTGTGGGAAAAGCTCTGTTGCTGATGCTTTTGAATGGTTCTATAATGACAAAATTGAACATCTATCATCTGAAGAAATTGGTCAAAAAGGAGTGCCTGCTCTCAGGAATATATTTTTGTCTGATAATGAAGAGGCCAGTGTTACATTAAATTACTCAGATTCGCGTTACGATTGTAAGAAAAATTTATTTTATAAAAAATCAAAACTAGCCAGCGAGCAATCTAATAGTTCTCAGGATGTTAAAGATTATCTGAACGCGTCATTAAAAGAAAACCTTATCCTTAGATATAAAGATTTATTAAGTTTTATTTTATCTACCAAAGCACAGAAACTCGAAGAGATATCTCAAATAATAGGGTTTTCAGAGGTGTCAAAGGTAAAAGGTGTCTTAAGAAAAGCTGTCAATGATTTGAAGAAAGAACTAAAAATAAAAAATTACTATAATCATATAAGTATCAAACAAGCTCAAATATTGGAACAAATTGGACAGAATATTATTGATGACAAACAATACCTGAATGCAATAAAAAATTTAATTGCGCCTTTGAATCTGTCAGTTGAAATTAAAGACGATGTAAGCATAGATAAGCTATTGGCACTTTTAGAGAAGCCAGAAGATAAAGAGGCGCTTGAACTGCAACTTTCATATGGGAAAGCTATTGAGAATTTAATTAATTTCAAGGCATTTTTTGACAATATTTATTCGGCTTATAAATTTTTCTATGAAAAATGTCAGCAGATTATAAAGGATCAAGATAAACTTAAAAAAATAAATCTGGAGCCATTATTAACACAAGGAATTTCAATCCTTGAAAAGAGATTGTATGAGAATGATAGTTGCCCGCTTTGCTTGCAGGATAAAAGTAGAGAAGAATTAATTGATGAGTTAAGAAAGAGACTTGAAGAATTAGCTCTTGTAAAAAGAGAGAAAGATGCTGCATTAGATGAAAAAAATACTACGCAAAGATTATTTCAAGGAGCCTTAACAGAGATAGAAAATGCTTTAAAAGAAAAGAGTTTGTATTTAGAGGAAAATTCTGATTTACGAAAAAAAGTTGAGCAGATAAAAAAAATAATTTCAACTGCTTCAGAGAAAATTAGAAAGACTGACCTGTTAGAAATTGATCAAATCAGCAGTCCTGAGAGTTTTATTAACTTAGATGCCATTACTCTTCAAAGCATAATTTCCGCACTTGGAGATAAAAAGGCAAAGATAATTACTGGAAAAAAAGATGATCTCTCATTTACGGCCTATAGCAAAATATTCGCTGTCCGGCAATCGTATAATGAAATCAAACTTCTGAAAAAAGAGTCAGAGATTCTTACTAAGCAACAAACCTCTATGGAAGTTATTTATGACGAATTTACAAAAAAACAAAGAGAAGGTCTTTGCTCGTTTTTAGAGTCAATATCTAGAGACATAAACGATCTATACCTGTTTATGAATGACTCTGAAAATGTTAGTGAAATAGAGCTTATTCCTCTGGATGAAGATGATGAGTTTGCTGGAATAACCCTTCAATTTAAATTTCACGGTAAACAGGAATCGCCACCACACAAATATCTGAGTGAATCTCATTTAAATTGTCTTGGTATCTGTTTGTTTTTAGCATCTGTAAAGACATTTAATAAGCTCAACAAATTTATCATTCTTGATGATGTAATCTCCAGCTTTGATACAAACCATCGCGCTCGTTTTGCACGTCTTTTGGTGGAAAAATTCAGCGATTACCAGATATTTTTGCTTACTCATGAAAAAGATTGGTTTGAGCTTGTCTCAAATATGGTCAAAGGAAAAAGCTGGCTGATTAAAAAAGTGAAATGGGATCATATCGATGGTGCAAGTATTGAAGAGCCTTTAACTGATATTAAAGCAAGGATTGAAATCAAAATTAAAAACTCCGAACCGTCGGAATTAGGGAATATGATACGTAAATATCTTGAACGTCTTTTAAAGGATATCTGTGTTAATCTTGAGGTCAAGGTAAGGTTTCTTTTCAACGAGCTTAATGAAAACAGAATGGTCAATGAATTGCTGTCTGAATTAAAATGCAAATTGAAGGACAGAAAATGTGAATTGAAAGAACGCCCAGTTTTTAACAAGCTTAATGACTCGCTGTTTGTTGCAAATAAAACATCTCATGACAGTACATTTTCTGAACATATTGAGGATTTAAAGATGTTTTATGATGATGTTATTGAGTTAGAGGGGCTTTTCAAATGTCCGCAATGTAACAAGTTTATCTCCAAGAAGCATTATGATGTAGTTGAAAATATAGTGAAGTGCTCATGTGGAAACTTCAAATGTAATTGGGTAAAATAATATAAAGAAATCGAAGCACAAAAAATAAAAGGTGGAAACTGAAGGAAGGCTTTTTTTTAAAGGAGGCAGATCATGGCTGGTAATATATTTTGCCGGGAAAGAACTAAGGTTGGCGAAAAAGAAAAACATCCGCGATACAAACTCATTGCTGTCTCAGGTGTTGATCTTAAAATTCATGCTGAACATCTTCGCAAACAGGAGCTTGAACAGATTGCGGATACAGTTGGGGCGAAAGTAGTTTATCTTAAAAGCGTAGTTTCAGGGAAGAAGGCAAAAAAGAAAGCAAAATGAGGGGATTTGATGGCGCTGATACGTGAAAGGAACGGCAAAAGGCTGCATGTAAAAAGCAGGCTCATGGGAGAAAGTCTTGTAAGCAAATCATTAATTGATGGGCTTAAGATGGCACCCCGGCAGAGATTCTTTCCTGATGTTAATGTCATAAAGATTGGCGGCCAGTCTATTTGTGACCGTGGCGCACAGGCGCTTCCACAAATTGTAAGGGAGATTGTCGCAAATAAGAATGACCACAGGATGCTTTTGATGACAGGAGGGGGAACCCGAAGCCGTCACATCTATTCCATTGGGCTTGAGCTTGGAATGCCGACCGGCATAATTGCGAAGTTTGGCAGTTCCATTTCAGAGCAGAATGCACTTCTACTTGCAACGCTTCTCTCTCCATGGGGCGGGATAAAGATTCATCATGATGAAGTGGTAAAGCTCCCTAATTATTTCACACAGGACTGCATTCCTGTCATGCATGCCATGCCCCCTTATGATTACTTTGCCATACCTCCCGCAAAAGGCAGAATACCTTTACACCGCACAGACGTGGGTGCCATCATAATAGCCGACCTTATCGGGGCCAAAAGCTGCATATACGTTAAGGATGAAAAAGGTCTTTATACTGATGACCCTAAGAAAAAATCCGGGAATAAAAAGTTGAAATTCATTTCCGAGATAACAGTGTCTGAGCTTATGGCAAAAGATCTTGATGACCTCATAGTCGAGCGCCCCTGTCTTGAAATATTAAATAACAGCGAAGTGATAAATAAAATTCAGGTAATAAACGGCCTTGAGAAGGGGAATATCACCAGAGCACTTGAAGGTGAGAATGTAGGGACGGTTATATACAAGGGATAAGGTTTATCTGTTCCTTCTTTTGCGTGCTTTTTGTAGGGTTCGTTCCCCGAACGAACTGATAATTAAATAGATAAGTGGTTTGCTCGGGGAGCAAACCCTACAGGTGAACAGCTTCTCATAGAATCAATTCCTGCGAACCTACCCTCTCAGCATTTCTTCAGCATGTTTTCGGGAAATCTCTGATACTTTCTCGCCGCCAAGCATCTTTGCCAGTTCTTCAACGCGCTCTTTATGCGAGAGTTCGGAAACTGTAGTTGCAGTCCTCCCTTTTTTTGCGACCTTTTCGATGTGGAAGTGTGTTGCGGCAAACCGTGCAATCTGCGGAAAGTGCGTAATACAGAGAACCTGCCTCTCTTTTGCAACACTCTTTAATTTCTCCCCGACTTTTTCTGCAACTGCCCCGCCTATCCCTGCATCTATCTCGTCAAAGACGACTACAGGTATGTCATAGGATTTGGCAAGTATGGAGCGCACGGCAAGCATGAACCTTGAAATCTCTCCTCCTGATGCAATGCTCGCGAGAGATTTTAATTCCTCCCCCTGATTTGGCGAGATGAGGAAATTTACAGAATCAATCCCCTTCCCTGAAAATGAGCTTTCATCACCGTTAAAGGCAATCTTAAACTGCGCCTTGTTCATCTTGAGAAAGGAAAGCTCTTCACATATCTTCTTTTCAATCCCTGAGGCGACTGATTTCCTTTTTTTAGAAAGCGAAAGCGAAAGCTCTCTCAGCTTTTTCTCAGCAATTTTTTCAGCATCAACAAGCTCGTGAAGCTTCGTAGTATCAAATGCAAGTTTCCCTATTTCACTTTCCTTTGCATCCTTCATCGCAAGTATCTCGTCTATCCCGGCATTATATTTTCTTTTAAGCTTCTGGAGAGCTGCAATCCTTTCATCTATTTCTTCAAGCCGCGCTTCATCAAAGTTTATTGACTCGGCATAACCTTTAAGCTCGCGGGCGATGTCATCTATCTCAGCCGAAGCTCCGGAAAGCCTTGATATGAGTGGGGAAAGCCTCTGGTCAAATCCTGCCTGCTGTTTTAAAATCGCTATGCACTCCCCGATGTTTGAGAATGCAGAGCCGTCAACTTCGTAAAGGACTGCCGCTGATTTTGAGGCAGCGTCAACTATGGAAAGAGCATTCTTGAGGATAAGCCTTTCAGCTTCAAGCTCCGCTTCTTCGCCGGGCTTTAAATCAGATTTTGCTATCTCGTCAACCTGAAACCTTAAGAGCTCTTCCTTCTCTTTCCTTACTGCAAGATCAGTCTTCAGCTCTTCCATTTCTTTTTTAATTTTTGCAAGTTCCCTGTATGTTTTTTCCACTTCGCTCCGCTCATTTTGAAGTGCACCGTAGGAATCAATCACTTCAAGCTGGCGGTCCTGCCTTAATATCTGCTGGTGCGTGTTCTGGCCGTGTATGTCAACGAGCAACTCCCCTATCTTTGTGAGGACAGAGAGAGTACAGCGCTGGTTGTTGATGAATATTGAGCTTTTCCCGTTGGACGAGAAATCCCTTTTTATAAAAAGCGGTTCCGCCGGAGAGCTTTCAATGCCTGATTCAGAAAGTACTGAGAGCAACGGATGCGCACTGCCAATATCAAATGCGGCTTCCACTGTAAGGCAATCAGCTCCTGTCCTGATGAAGTCCTGCGAGGCGCGGCTCCCAAGAACAAACATGAGGGCATCAATTATTATGGATTTTCCGGCCCCTGTTTCCCCTGTAAGGATATTAAGACCGGATTTAAACGAAATAGTAAGGTCTTCGATTATGGCAAAATTCTTTATTGCGAGTTCGGCAAGCATGAGTCCCTCTCTGCTCTTATGAGTCTCCCCAGCCGAGTTTGGTTCTTAAAATTTCAAAATAATTCCTGTCAAGGTTCTGTATCAGCTTTATGGTAGTATCAGCCTTCTTTATTTCTACCACATCGTTTGCCCTTAATGTAAAGCCCACCTGCCCGTCAAGCGTGAGAAATACGTCCTCAGTCTGTGATTCAAGGGTTACTTCAATCGAGCATGAAGCAGGAATGACTATGCTTCGGTTCCCCAGTGAATGAGGACATATTGGTGATACGACTATAACATCAAGGTCAGGATAGATTATGGGTCCGCCTGCGGCAAGGGAATAAGCGGTTGAACCTGTGGGGCTTGATATTATCAGGCCGTCAGCCCTGTATGTGGTAACGAATTTATGGTCAACATAGGTTGACATGGTGATTATTCGGGCTATGGCTCCCTTGTTGATGACTATGTCATTTAATGCTGTATATTCTGCAATCCTCTCTCCCTGCCTGTGGACATGGGCGCGCAGCATCAACCTCTGGTCTGTCTTGTATTGTCCGGTAAACACCGCATCAAGGGAATTGTACATGTTCTCAAGAGGAGTCTCTGTAAGGAATCCGAGACTGCCGAGATTTACTCCAAGAATCGGGATGTTCTTTTTTATGACTATGCGGGCAACGCTGAGAAATGTCCCGTCACCTCCAAGCACGATGATTAAGTCAACTTGATTTGGCAGGTCTGACTTGCGGCATACAGTCCCCTTGAAATTCTCAGCAAACGATGCGGTGTCCTTGTCGAGGAAAACTTTTTTCCCCTTTTCTTCAAGCCATTTTATCAGGGCATTTAAGACAGAGATGTTTTTATCTTTAAGGGGCTTTGAAACTATTCCTATGAGTTTAAACTCTTCCTTTTTTTCATCAGATTTCATGTTCCTATGATAAACCTGAAATGAAGTTAAAATTCAACAAAAATAATAGCAGTCTCTAGAATTGATTTAAATTTTTAATGTTATGAAAATTTATATTATCGTTTTCTCTCCAGCAGTAATGGCAATACTAAATAAAGAGTTAAGATTTTTATTATCTAAAATAATATATAAAGAGCCAATAATAACAAAATAAATCAATGTCGGATTTATGTACATACCTATATCTATATATTTCAATATGTTATAAAAACAATTAGATAAATATGTCGAAAAATTAGACACTATTGCTGATCCAAATTTTCTTTCAATATAAGAAAATCATTAAAAGAAATTAAATATCAATAAGTTAATCATATATTAAAAAATATGGCATACGATTTGCTTTTACTTCAAATGGTTATTAAGCAGAAAGTACCTATGGGGCTTTACGATTACAGAATGGAAATAACTAACTGGTATGCATGAAGGGGTTGCAGATTATAAATTCCAGCTTACCCATTAGTAACGCACTTCTTTAAATGTAGCTTAATAAATAGGGGAAGAGTACTTTATGAAGAAGCATCATGTTGTATACGTTACTGTCGCCATTATTGTCCTACTGATACTGTCGATATTCCCTAAGTGGGTAGTTGATGATGCCTTTATCTCCTTTCGATACGCATACAATTTTATCAATTATGGAGAATTCACCTACAATATTGGAGAAAATCCGGTTGAAGGATATACCGGCATACTCATGCCTCTGGGAATTGCACTAGGTCTGAATTTAGGCATTACCCCGAAACTGATGTCCCACTTAATAGGTATTCTATCCTTCTTAGTTGTGCTTATCACTCTCCACAATATCCTGACTCGTTTTTGCTCAAGATTTTTCATTTACCTTTCTATGCTTCTTCTTTTTGTTACAGCACCTTTTATCTACACACATGTCTTTAGCGGTCTAGAAACATTACCTTTTATCGCTTTACTTTTAGTATCTTCACTTCAATTACATACTATAGTTAGTTTGCGCTCGTCTTCCTTCGTCCATTATTCAGCTATTGCATTATCATTGTTTGCATTATCCCTTTGTCGTCCCGAGGGCGCAATATATACTGTTATTGTAATGTGCATTCTAAGTGGTACAGCATTGCTTCGTATCACATCACGGCGAAAATTTGTTATTTCCAGCTTATTTCTTCTGATACTTCCTGGAATCTTTTATTTTGTATGGCGATGGCAATACTACGGTTATCTATTGCCGAACACTTTCTATGCCAAACAAGATGCTTCATTCGTTTACAGAAGTTTTTCTGACCTCAAGTTTTTCTGTAAAGAGTATCTGTTTCTTCCAGCGGTCTTTGTAGTCTCTACATGCATGGTTTACCGTGATAAGACAATAGCTAAGCACCAACAGAAACAGCAGTTCCTGAAAACAGATGATCTTCTAACGCTTGGTTCTCTTATATTATTTGGTATAATCATTGTTGTACAATATTTGCGTTCAAACTTGGGTATGGACTACTCCTATCGCTTCTATGCACCTCTCTATCCGATTGCACTTGTGCTTTTTGGTTGGATCTTATCAGCATCTTATGAAACTGCACGACTGACCCGCCAAAGCAAGCCATTGCTGCATATTGCTATTATACTCGGACTTTGTGTAACGTTATTAATACAGGTTGCTTTCCATATGAATTGGTTGTTCAGTAAGGAAATGCCCTTTGCATTAAATTACAAAACACGCTTGGCAGAGATGCATCATGTAGTGGGACGGTATATCAAAAAGCAATTACCCGATTCAGAGTGGCTGATTGTTCATAATGATGCAGGAGTGATTCCATATTACTCGGAGCTTAAGACCATTGACTTTGGCGGTCTGAACGATGAGTTCTTGGCACACAATAAAAAGGCATCAATTGAGGATCGCGTGAACTACTTCTTTTC